>DATFTB010000152.1:0-2788 GCA_035262325.1 Candidatus Acidiferrum sp. | reverse complement strand
GCGGCTGCTCGAACGGTTGATGGCGGCGGATGTGAATCAGATGCCGGTAGTGAGTCACGGCGAGGAGGGCACGGCCAGCATCATCGGTATGGTGACGCGCGACGCGATTCTGCGGGTGATACAGACGCGCAGCGAATTGAGTGCGGCGATGAACAGCCGATAGCGAAGGAGTCGGTTGTCAGCCGAGGCGCGGTGCGGATGCGCTTTTTCGCAGACTCTCTATCGCGAGCCGTGTTTCCCGGACCATGGCAGTACGAGCGTGAGCAAATTCACGGCTGGGCTCCCCAGGAATGGCAGGAGCGACAACGGCCGCGAGGACGGCAAACGGGTTGCTGCCGGTGGTCTGGCAATGCACAGGTTGACGCCCTCCTGATGTGGTGCGCCGCTAAGGGTTGCCGCTTTCGTTCAAAAACAGCAATCAGATGTTGGCTAATTTGGCACGAAAATTGTGAAAACTAATCGGAAATTGAGTGCTCGCTTGACAAGATTTTGCTCCGGGTTTAATCATGGAGGCAAATTCATGTTCTCGGCATCGTACGCAAGCGAGGGTCAATTCTTCGGACGGCGTTGGGGGAGGGGCGATGCCGCTCGTCGAGCAAGTTGAGGGCACGGCAGAGGAAACAAGGCAACGGGTGGGGCTTAGGGCCGCAGAGGCCAGCCGGCCCGGCGTACGTTATGCGGGTCTACTAGTACTCGTCTCGGGCAGTTATTTCCTTGCGGGAAAGTTCGGACTGCAGTTTGCCTCGCTTCACCCAAGTGCGACCGTGCTTTGGGCGCCCACTGGCATCTCGATCGCGGCACTCCTGCTTGGCGGCTACCGCATGTGGCCAGCGATTGCGGCAGGGGCATTCCTCGTGAACATGACCACCACGGGTGCAATGGCCAACTCACTGGAGATCGCGGCGGGAAACCTGCTGGAAGGACTAACCGGCGCGTATCTGGTCAAGAAATACGCCGATGGAGCCAAGGCGTTTCTGAGGCCGGAATTCGTAATCCGCTACACCGTTTTTGCGGGACTGCTGGCCACAGGGATCAGTGCAACGGTCGGGGTTTCCGCGCTCTGCCGGGATGGCCTGGCCCGGTGGGGGGAGTTCGGGTCGGTCTGGCTCACCTGGTGGCTGGGGGACATGCTGGGTGCGCTCGTACTCGCCCCGTTTCTGATCACCGTGCTCGGCAATCGCCATCACAGCCTGCAACCAGGGGAGACGCTTGAGCTCGGAGGGCTGTTAGCAGGACTGAGTCTGGTTTCCGTCGTGGTGTTCGGGCCGGTCGGCCTTACCGTGGCCCACGGGCACGGTCGAGAGTTTATGTGCTTTCCGTTCTTGATCTGGGCGGCGTTCCGATTTTGTCCGCTTGAGACCGCCGGCGCGAATCTTATGTTTTTCGGATTCGCGACATGGGGAACGTTGCATGGGTATGGGCCCTACGCGGGTGGAACGGAGCCGCCCATAGTCCTTGGAAGCTTAGTGGTCATCGTGGGAACGACGAGCTTGATCGTGGCCGCGGCGGTGAAACAAGCGCGGAGTGACAAAGAAGAATTGCTGAGCATTCACGGGTTGCTGAGGTCGATCTTAGACAAGAAGACCCAGGACCTTGATCAGGCGCTCGGGACGCTGCATGAGGAAACGGCGAAGCGGGCGGCTGCGGGTCGATCCCTGGCCGAGACGAGGCAGTTGCTAGGAAAGTTGGCTGAGACCATTCCAGACGTATTCTGGCTGTTCGACGCGGTCGAGCAGAAGATCTTGTATGTGAACCCGGCGTTTGAGGCGATCTGGGGACGGACTCCGCAGATTCTATTCCAAGACTCGAAGGCGTGGCTGGCCGCGGTTCATCCGGAAGACAGAGAAGAAGCAAAGAAACTTCTAGAGCTGCGGGCGGCATGGCCGGAAGAGGGAAAGTGCGAGGTGCAGTTCCGGATCCGGCGACCGGACGGGCAAGAACGCTGGATTCAGGCGCGGGCCTTCGTCCTCCGGGACGAGCAAGGACGCGTATGCCGCGTCGCCGGGCTGGCCAGCGACATTACGCAGAGCAAAGGAGAAGTAGAGGAGGCGCGGAGAAGCCGCTGAGCAGGACGCCTCGACCATGGGCGAGCAGATAGGACGCTCCGACGAGCCGGCGAGTTTCAGATGGCGAGGAAAAACCGGTCGTAACCAAAGCACAGCCATCAGCCGTTGACGAGGTTCATCATGGCTTCCGGGTAGCGAAGGCCCGAGGCAGCGCCTCGCGGAGCAACCGCTTCAATCCGCCTGAGGTCGGCGGGCGTCAATTGCACATCAAGCGCGCCAAGATTTTCCTCCAGGTATTTTCTGCGCTTGGTGCCGGGAATAGGAAGGATGTCGATGCCTTGAGCGAGAAGCCATGCGAGTGCCAATTGGCTCGGCGCGCAGCGTTTTTCGCGCGCTAGAAGTTCGACGCGCGCGACGAGATCAAGATTTTTCTGGAAGTTTTCCCCCTGGAACCGCGGTGAAAAGCGGCGAAAGTCATCCTCGGCGAGATCCTCGAAGCGCCTGATTTGTCCGGTAAGAAATCCGCGGCCAAGCGGGCTGTAGGCAACGAAAGCGATGCCCAGTTCACGCGTCGTAGGGAGAACCTGGTCTTCGGGGTCGCGCGTCCAGAGCGAGTATTCGGTTTCGAGCGCTGCAATCGGGTGAACGGCGTGTGCCCGACGAATGGTTGCGGACGAAGCCTCGGAAAGGCCAAGAAAGCGGACCTTGCCCGCCCGCACGAGATCGGCCATGGCGCCCACCGTGTCCTCGATCGGTGTGTCGGGATCGACGCGATGCTGGTA
>DATFTB010000151.1:0-26429 GCA_035262325.1 Candidatus Acidiferrum sp. | reverse complement strand
TCGGCCTCGTGGCGCCGCGAGATCCGCAGCTCGTACAAGCGCAGGAGCGCGACCGCGAAAAGAAGGGCCAGATAGGCGATGACGCTCAGGTCCATTGCAACAGCAAAAACTCCGCGCTGAAGCCCGGGCCAAAGGCCGCGGCAATGGCGTGTTCGCCGGTCTTCAAAGGGCGTTTTTCAAGCCACTCCTGAAGGATGAAGAGGATCGTGGCGCTTGAAAGGTTCCCGACGTTCGCCAAGATGTCCCAGGAGGGCTGCGTGTCGCATTTGCAGAGTCCAAGCTGCTGCTCGACATTGCCGAGAAGGCGGGCGCCGCCGGGGTGAAGGATCCACCCCTTGATGTCCTGGCGGGTCTTGCCGTGGCGCGCAAGAAAACCATAAACGAGTTCATGGATTTTGGCGCCGATCATTTCGGGCACGTCCTTGGCGAGGAGAATGTGGAAACCCGAGTCGCGCAAGTCAAAACCCATCGCACCGAGCGAATCGGGGAAAGTGTAAGTTTCGGTGACCAGGACCCGCGGGCCCGGTTTTTTCTGACCGGTCACGACGACCGCGGCAGCGCCGTCACCGAAGAGAATCGACGAGATGAGGTTCGCCTGCGAGATATCCTTGCGCTGGAAGGTCAGCGAAGGCAGTTCGACGGCGATGATGAGGGCGTTGGCGCCGGGGTTCGACTTGATGAAGTCCGCTGCACGAGAGATGGCCATGGCCCCGGCGGCACACCCGAGCTCGGTGAAGGGCATGCGGCAAACGTTGGAGCGGAAACCCATAAGATTGATGAGGTGAGCATCGAGTGAAGGAATCATGAAGCCCGTACACGAGACCGTAATGATGAGGTCGATCTGATCGGGACGGAGGGCGGCGCGCTCGAGACACTTTTCGGCGGCTTCCCGGCCGAGCCTAACGGCATGATCGATGTACTCGTTATTGGTTTGAGACAGCGGACGAGGCTCGATTGTGTAGTCGATGGGGAAGATGGAGTGACGCCGCTGAACCTGCGCGTTGTCCACGATGGCCATCATGGCTTCCAGGCGTCGTTCCGAGATGTCGAACACGCGACCCATGTAGTATTTCACGTCGTCTCGCGTGATGAGATGAGGAGGAAGCGCGGTGGCCGTAGCTGCGATGGTTGCGTGTGGAGAGTGGCCGTTTGAAGATACGCGATTCAAATCGCTCAAGTGCACCATCCCTGATCCCCCACCAGGTGTGACTTTCGAATAGCCCAAACATCCAACAAAAAATGTGCAAGCCGCGGGCGCGGATTCGATTTTGGTACTGTACCGCAATTTAGGGCCAAGGGGAAATGCGCGGCGAGAATTTGGCAAGAAGGCGCGTGAGAGTAACCCGGCCCTGCCGGACGCGAAAGATTTCCCGCAGGACAAGCCCCGTGAGCGAACTCCTCCGTCACACGGAGGAAACGCCCTCGCTGCGCGTTCCGGCTCAGCGGGCCGCTTCCTGACTGGCCCGGATTTCCTGCCAGCGCCGGGGACGCTTGCCGGCCTCGAGAACCTTCTTGCGCAGGCGGATGGATCTGGGGGTAATTTCGACGAATTCGTCGTCGGCAATAAACTCGATGGCCTGCTCGAGGCTCAGCTGGCGGTGCGGGATTAAGCGAATCGCTTCGTCGGCGGTAGACGAGCGCATGTTGGTGAGCTTCTTCTCTTTTGTGACGTTGACTTCCATGTCCTGCTCGCGCGAATTCTCGCCAACAACCATGCCTTCGTAGACTTCAACGGCCGGTCCGATGAAGAGTTCACCGCGCTCCTGGAGGCCCCAAAGGGCATAGGCCGTGGACACCCCGGCGCGATCGGCGACCAGGGCGCCGGTGGGTCGAAGCGCCATGTCTCCGCCGTATTCGGTCCAGCCATCGAAAAGGGAATGAATGAGGGCCGTGCCGCGTGTATCGGTGAGCAGCTGGCTTCTCAGTCCGATCAAACCGCGCGAGGGAATCTTGAAGTCCAGGCGCACGCGGCCGGAGCCATGATTGCTCATTTTGAGCATTTCGCCGCGGCGGCTGCCGAGGGTTTCCATGATGATGCCGATGAAATTCTCGGGAATGTCAACGACAAGACGCTCAATGGGCTCCAGTTTCTTGCCATTTTCCGTGCGCACAACGATTTCAGGCTTGCCAACCATGAGTTCGAAACCCTCGCGGCGCATGGTTTCGATAAGGATGGCAAGCTGCAATTCGCCGCGGCCGAGAACGCGGAAGGACTCCGGCGAATCGGTGTCCTCGACGCGAATGGAGACGTTGGTCAGGAGCTCCTTGGCGAGGCGGTCGCGGAGATCGCGCGAAGTAAGGTAGCTGCCTTCGCGTCCGGAGAGAGGTCCGGAATTGACGGAGAAGATCATGGCGAGGGTGGGCTCATCAATGGTGAGGGGCTCGAGCGGCGCGGGATTTTCGCGACTGGTGATGGTTTCGCCAATCTGGATGCCCTCAACGCCAGCAATGGCGACGATATCGCCTGCGGCCACGGTTTCCGCCTCATCGCGCTCAAGACCGCGGAAAGTGAATAGCTTCGTGATCTTTGTGGGCTCGAGTTTGCCGTCCCGCTTGCTGATGGCCACCTCGTCGCCGCGGTTCAAGGTGCCGTTGAACACGCGGGCGATGGCGATGCGGCCAAGAAACTCGGAGTAATCGAGGTTGGTGACCTGCAGTTGGAGAACACCGCCGGGGTCGCCGGTGGGAGCGGGAATCTTGTTGACGATGGCTTCGAAAAGGGGAAGAAGATCCCCGGAGTCGTCGCCCGGCGTGCGGTGAGCGACACCTTCGCGGGCGTTGGTATAGACAACCGGGAACTCGAGCTGATCTTCGGTGGCGTCGAGATCGATGAATAGATCGTAGATCTCGTTGAGGACTTCTCCGGGGCGTGCGTCCGCACGGTCAATTTTGTTCAGAACGACGACCGGAGGTAGCTTGGAGGCGAGGGCCTTCTGCAGCACGTAGCGGGTTTGCGGGAGCGGGCCCTCGCTCGAGTCCACAAGAAGCACGACGCCATCGACCATGCGCAGGGCGCGCTCGACCTCCCCGCCGAAATCGCTGTGGCCCGGCGTGTCGACAATGTTGATCTTGGTGTCGTGGAATTCGACGGCGGTGTTCTTCGCCAGAATGGTGATGCCGCGCTCGCGTTCAAGGTCATTGGAGTCCATGACGCGCTCGACCACTTCCTGATTGGCGCGGAAGATGCCGGACTGCTTGAGCATGGCGTCGACCAAGGTGGTTTTGCCGTGGTCCACGTGGGCGATGATGGCGATATTGCGAATGTCTTTCGTCATGTTCGTCAAGGCGTTAGAGACAAAAATGGCTGCTGACACAACCAGCAGCCCGGACGAATCTCTTTCTTCATCAATTGCAGGTGCGGTCTCTAAGCCACTATTTTAGCAGACGCGTTGCTCGCGAGTCACCCGTAGATTTCCCGATTCGCAACCGCGGTAGCCGCGAGCGTGGTGTGGTATGCTCACCGAGATTTTTTGCGCGCGGGTGAGAACGTAGTTGGGCGGACAGCCGATGAAAAAACGGGAAATGTTTCGTCTGTTGGCGGCGGTGTTGCTGATGGCCTCGACAGTCGGCGCGCAGGAGGAGCCGGGTTCGCGGCAGGACCTCACGAAGATTTTCGAACGAAAAGAGGCCATGATCCCGATGAGGGACGGTGTGAAATTGCACACCGAAATCTATACGCCCCGCGAGGGTGGCCCTCCGCTGCCCATATTGCTGCAGCGCACTCCCTACGGCGTGTCGGCCGGTCTCGGCGCTTACAGCCGGTTCTTGAAAGGCGACCAGCACTTCTACGCGGACGGCTACATTTTCGTCTACCAGGACATCCGGGGGAGGTACGGCTCGGGTGGGAATTTCGAGATGAATCGGCCGGTGCGCGGCCCGAACGATCCCACCGGGGTGGATGAGACGACCGATACCTACGACACCATCGAATGGCTGCTGAAGAACCTGCCAAACCAGAACGGGCGGGTCGGCATCCGGGGCGTGTCGTACGACGGTTTTCTCGCGGCCATGGCGATGGTGAATCCTCATCCGGCGTTGAAGGCGGTTTCCGAGCAGGCGTGCATGGGCGACGCGTGGATGGGAGACGACTTTTTTCACAATGGCGCTTTCCGGCTGAGCTATGGGTTCGAGTACGCGGCGCTGATGGAAACCACGAGGGAGAATTTCACCTTTCAATTCGATGAGTTCGACCTGTACAACTGGTATCTGCGCCTCGGCTCTCTCGCGAACGTGAATGCCAAATACTTTCACGGGAAACTCCCGACATGGAATAACTTTGTGGCGCACCCGACCTACGACGACTTCTGGAAAATTCACGCCGTGGAATCGGCCTTGAAGGTAGCAACGGTGCCGAACCTGAATGTTGCGGGTTGGTGGGACCAGGAAGACTTTTACGGGCCCATGCGCACCTACGAGAACCTCGAAAACACGGATACGAAGCACCTGAACTTCCTGGTTGTGGGCCCGTGGAACCATGGGGGATGGTCCGCAGGCCCGGGGAATACCCTCGGGCAGATACAGTTCTGGTCGAACACCGCAGACTATTTTCGGAAGAAGATCGAGGCGCCATGGTTTGCCTACTGGCTGCACGACAAGGGCAGCCTGCCGCTGAAAGAATCGCTGCTGTTTCAAACCGGCAGCGACACGTGGACGAGTTTCGACGCCTGGCCGCCGGCGGACGCGAGAAAAAGGAACTTATATTTCGGCGAGGGCGGTCGGCTGTCGTTCGAAGCGCCCGACAACGGGGGCGCGGACGCGTTTGATTCCTACGTCAGCGATCCGGCGCATCCGGTTCCGTACCGGCAACGCCCGGTGGATATGACCTATCCGGAAGATCACCCGGGCGGCTGGTACACGTGGCTCGTCGAGGACCAGCGGTTCGTGGAAAACCGCCCTGACGTTCTGACTTGGCAGACCGGGGAACTCCGCGAGGACCTCACGGTTGCCGGGCAGGTTACGGCCAAGCTGTTTTTGTCGACCACGGGAACGGACAGCGATTGGGTGGTGAAGCTGATTGACGTGTATCCGCAGAAAGTGGAGAGCGACTGGAAGCTCTCCGGATACGAATTGATGATTGCCGATGAGATTTTCCGCGGGCGCTACCGCAAGTCGTACGAGAAACCCGAGGCCATCGTCGCGGGAGAAGTCACTCCGTACCACATCAGCCTGCACACGGCCGATCATGTGTTCAAAAAGGGCCACCGGATCATGGTCCAGGTGCAGAGCACGTGGTTTCCGCTGTATGACCGGAACCCGCAGAAATTTGTGCCGAATATTTTTGAGGCCAAGGAATCGGACTACCAAAAGGCGACGCAGCGAGTGTACCGGTCGAAGGAATATCCATCGAGCGTGGAGATTTCGGTGGTGCCGGACGTCGCGGGACACTGAAGGCTTCTCCGGGCATAAAAGCTGCGAACGGGAAGTGTTTCGCAAGCGTCAGCGGGAGGCCCGCGTCGGGCTCGTCGGGGGCGGGATTGCCCGGCGCGAGATTCAGGACCGCCTGAAACCACCAGTTCGGCTGGTAGCGGATCTGGACGGGCACGCCGCGCAGCGGTCCCTCGGTGCCCGCGAGAATTGTGAAGTAAACCTTCTTGCCGGTCAGCTTGTGTGTGGAGACGAAGTCGAGCTCGAGGAGATTCGGGTACGTGGTGTCGAGAAGCGGTGTCCGGTCAGCAGCGTGCAATCGGACCGGGAGCGAAGCCACGGGCGCAGCAGTTTCGAGGGTCAGAGTATTTTCCTGCGCGTCATGAACGTAGCAGCGTGATTGGGGAGCGGGAAGGCCGGCAACGGCGAGGTCCACCAGCTCGGCGACGGTGGCGAGGAATGAGCCAGCGCGCGAGCACCGGCCGGCGCTCGCGAGGGAATGCACGGGCAGGTCCGACGATTGCATATGGTCAAACATCACAGGCGCGGCGAGCTCGTATTGGTGAAGGGTGAAGTCGGTGTCGGATTCGAGCCGAACGACGAGGGAAAGCGCTCGGTCCGGTTCAACCCGGCTCAGAATGCCCGTAAAGGAATGAAGAGCGCGTTCCTGCTCATTTTTTAGCTCGCTTTCGATTTCCGCGACGGACTTTCCGCGAGAAGACTTCATGAAGCCGAAAAAAGCGCTGGCGGTGACGTCGTCCTCGCGAGGGGGAACGGCCAGCGGGGCGCGGTGCCAAGCGATTTCGGTGCCCGCACCCCAGCGATTTATGGCGCGCGGGGCTTTCTCGGGGTCACTGCCAAAGAGAACCTGAAAAAACTCCTCGCGGGAGTCGGCACTCGAAGTGCCACGCCGAATGTAGCCGTTGCCGACGTCGTCCTTGCCAGCCCAGAAGAACAACAAACGAACACGGGCGGTCATGATGTAGTTGTATTCGACGGAGACCGCCAGTGGTTCCCGAACCGAGCGCAGGGCATCGAGAATGGGCTGGCGGTCGGCAGTAGCCGACGTCGCCCCGAGCGAAGTGAAAAGAAAAAAGAGGAGCAAGGCCAGGCGGTCGGGCGCGACCCTCATCCTGTCACGCGCCTTTTTCGAATCGCCGCCGGAGTGGGACCGAACATGGCGAGAGCTTACGGAACCCGGTGTTAAGCGAGTTTGACACGGAGTTGAATCGACGAAGAGGAACGACGCGCTTGTGCCCTTTGAGTAACGAAAGCGGGGCGATCGACCGGCGGGGCACGGTGTATGCAATCGGTAACAACAAGTGAAAGTTGACACAGCCGTCATCGAACGGTAACAGTCGCTTCCTTACCCTGAACGCAAGTTCGTCGCCCGAAAGCCGGTAATCCTCATCGCCATAGGGAGCCGACGATGCCTGGCTGTCCAACGCTGCTTCACAGATTCGACGCTCGGACTGCGTTTGCCGGTCAATTTCGCTCCGGCATCTCGCTGCACAGCCACACGATGTATTCGAAGGAGTATCTCGGCCGGCTGCCGACCTACATTGCCAAATTCCCTGTCGGCGGCTACATCATCGAGCGCGAACTCGGCCGGCTCCACCTGTACCAACACTGGGATTTCGATTTCAGCAAAATCTACTGGACACCGCCGCTGTCGCCGCGGGAAGCGCATAAACTCGAAGCCGAACAAATCGAAAGACAACTGGGATTGCGGGCCATCGTGTCTGTTTCGGATCACGACAACATTGAGGCGGGAATACACCTGCGAATGCTTCAAGGGACGTCGAGCGTGCCGATTTCGGTGGAGTGGACCGTGCCTTTCGAAGACACCGTGTTTCACATCGGGGTGCACAACCTCCCCGAGGAAAACGCCATGGCCTGGATGGCGGAACTGGGGTCCTTTACGGCCCAACCCGATGGCAAAAAACTGCGCGGGATTCTGTGCGCTCTCGACAGCGAAGAGTCCGTGCTGGTCGTTTTGAACCATCCTTATTGGGACGCCGAGAGCATCGGGGCGGAGCGGCACAAGCGGGCTTTAAGAGGCTTTCTGAGCAGATTCCTCGGGCAGCTGCACGCGATCGAGGTAAACGGCATGCGCTCGCGGAAGGAAAACCGCGAAGTGCTCGAACTCGGAGCGGTGCTCGGAATACCGGTGATCTCGGGCGGCGACCGCCACGGGTTCGAAGCGAACGCGGTGCTGAACCTGTCGCCGGCCGCAAGTTTCGAGGAGTTTGTTCGGGAAGTGCGCGACGAGAAGAGAAGCGAAATTGTCTTCATGCCGCAATACTTTGAGCCTTTACCGTTGCGCCTGATTGAAAACGCATGGCATGCCCTCTCGGATGCTCCCGGGGAATTTGGCCGTGGCCACTGGATGACGCGCGTGTTTATCGAACAGAATGGCGAGGCCAAGAGGCTTTCGCAGTTCACCGGGACGCGCTTTCACCGCTTCGTCGACAAGTTCCGCTGGGTCATCTCGCAGGTGGCAAATCCGCTGTTGCGACCCGCCTTGCGGCTGCCGTTTCTCGGACATGAAGAAGGAGGGTTATGATCCCGAGCCCGCGGGTCGCGCTGTTTTGCGAGACCTATCACGAGATAAACGGCGTGGCGCTGACGGCGCGGCAACTCGTCGGATACGCGAAGCGGCATGACCTGCCGCTGCTGGCGATTCACGGCGGAAAGCAGCCGGGGGCCTGGGAGGAAGGAAACGTCCGGAGGGTCGAACTGAAGCGCTCCTGGGGCAGCCTGGGGATCGAATGCGACCTCGAATACGACTTCTTCTTCTGGCGCTATGTCCATCGAATCCGGAAGGAATTGCAATTGTTCCGCCCGGACGTCATCCACATCACCAGTCCCGGCGAACTCGGGCAGCTCGGCGCTTACCTTTCGCGCCGGCTCGAGATTCCCCTGGTGGCCTCGTGGCACACGAATTTTCACCAGTTTGCGGCCCGACGATTCGAGAAGTTGATCGAGTTTTTGCCCGGGAAAATCTCGCGGCCGGCAGTGCGCTGGTCGCAGGATCAGGGATTGCGGGTTTTATTGTGGTTTTACAACTTCGCGAAAGTGACGCTGGCGCCCACCGAGTCCCAGGTCGCATGGCTCGAAAACGAGCTGCAAAAACCCTCCTTCCTGATGCCGCGGGGCGTGGACGGCGAGCAATTCAATCGCAAGCACAGAACGGTTCGCGACCGAACGTTGCGGCTCGGATTCGTCGGCAGAGTAACGCCGGAAAAGGGCGTGCGGCTCCTCCGGGACATAGAAAAAGAGCTCATAAGCCGAGGTCTGGACGACTTTCGAATCACCATTGTGGGTGATGGCAGCGAAGTGAACTGGCTGAAGAAACGCATGAAGCACGCCGACTTCACGGGCGTTTTGCGGGGCCAGGATTTGGCTCGGGCGTACGCGAATATGGACCTGTTCGTGTTTCCGTCTCGCACCGACACGTTTGGTAACGTGGTGCAGGAAGCGGCGGCGTCCGGCGTGCCGTCGGTTGTGACGAATGAGGGGGGACCGAAGCATCTGGTTGTCGCGGGGAAGACGGGACTCGTTGCCGAGAGCAGCGCGGAGTTCGTGGCCAAGGTGGTGGAGCTGGCCGTCGACCGCAAACGTTTAGAGGAGATGGGCGAAGCGGCGAGGGAGAGGGTTTCGGGAGTGTCGTGGGACGGGGCCTTCGAAAGGACCTATCTGGCCTATCGCGCTTGCCTCCCGGGCGAAGCCCCAGGGACCGCGGTTCAAAAAAAAATGATCCTGGCCGGAGGGGAGACTAGCGCGCGGCGGGAGGACGCCGAACGCAGCGGTCATTTTTCTTCGAAGACTTGCCTCAGGAGGGGTTCCCCGCTGCGTGCGGAATGACGGGGTTTCTTTCGCAACCGGGTAACCCGCGTTACTTGGCGGGCTGGGATTTCTCGCCGGAGCGAAACAGCGTCCACGGGCCGGCCTTCATGTCGTGGAGATAGGGTTCCTCCCAGGCGAACTCGGGATGGGCGGCGAGAAAAGCCTTGGCATGGAAATCCTCGCCGCACGGGTGTCCGGCGCGGGCAACCAGGCGCATCTCTCTAGCCATGGCGGAGTCGGCGGCCTTTGCTTGGACAGCGCCCCCCGGGTAGAAAGGCTGCCAGGCCCACACGGCCACACCGCGCGGGGTCCGATCCACGTGACCGCAGAGCGTGCGCTCGTTGGCGGTGTCCCTTTTCTCGAAAGAGTCGACGTGGTCGGCGAGCATCTGTTGGGCCAGCGCCACGTCAATCTTCCCCTTATTCTCCCTTAAAAGCTCCTCCCAGCGAACGCGGCGCGCATTCGGCGAGGTTTCAAGATTGTTGGGCTGAAACTCGGGCGTGTCGAGCTTGATGACGCTCGGATCGCGCGCCCAATTGGAGCCTGCGAAGACCCCGTCCTTGGTGCGCCAGAGTTTGTAGGCTTTCAGGCCCAGTTCGAGCTGTGCGATTTCGCCGCTTTTGCGATCGCCGAGGAGCCAGTCGTTGGCGTACCCGCCGTTGTTGCCGTCGAGCATGATGCGAGTGTAGTCGTCGATGGACGAAGCGTATTGCAGGGCTTTGCGCGCGCGCATGAATTCGGGAGTGCCATTGGGGTCCCAGCCTTCGAACTGCGTGATGGTGGTCTCGGTGACCATGAGACCGTCGCTGTTGATGCCGAAATCGTCGTCGCTGGCGATAACCCCGGGGAAGCCGTCCATCAGGATGCCATAGCCGCGCGCGGGCTGGATATCGAAGATGATGCGCCAGCGTTCGCCGTTCACATAGCTGGTCCAGTTGTTGTGGGCGATGACGATTTGGCCGCCCTTGGTCCAGCTGCCGGTGGCCACGAAGGCACTACAGTTGCCGGGGCTCTTGAGATTCGGGGCGTTGGCCGCTTTTTCGCGTTTGTCGAGCCAAGGCACATAGTAATCGGGCACTTCCTCGAAGGAATTGAGAGCGACGATGTCGTAGACGTCGAGTGCGGAACCGGAGCGCGCGTTTAAGCCTTCGGCGATGCCTTGAAGCTCCTGCTGATACTCGGGATCAAGCTTGGGCCAGAGCATTTCGCGGGCGACCTCGCGGAAGAAGGGCCAGTCGCGCCGGGTCCGATGCGTCATGCCGGCTTGAACGGCCGTGAAAGCGTCTTCAATTTCGGGTGCCAGCAGGTAGCCGTGCTGAAAGCCGATGGCGTCGGGTTCGCCCTCGAGATGAACATAGATCCAGCCTCCGCGCTCGAACGAGTAAGCGCCCTTGAGGCGAGGATCCTGCGAGGCAGCCCGCTCGCGGGCGGCCGCAAGGGTGACCTCTGTTTCATTTATCGCGGCTTCCGCGCCGTTCGACGAAGAGCGACCGCCGGCCCACACGAGCCCAACGCCCACGACGAGGATCAAGATGGCGAGTACTTTGCGAACGGCATCGGGCATGTCGGAAGGCTCCTTGGTGTGGCGCGAGTTTGTTTGAGTCTATCGAGAATCGCAGCGAGCGACAACCTTTTGGCGGCGCGGCCCAGTGTAAAACGTCGGCGTTCTCTGATACATTCAGAAAATGCTGACGGCCATCACACGAAACGTAAGCTCTGCTCTCGCGACTTGCGAACTCAGCTTCATCGAGCGAAAACCGATTGATATGGAAAAGGCCAGGGCACAGCACCACGCCTACGAAGAACTGCTCGCGAAGCTAGGCGCGCGGGTTGTGTCACTGCCGGAAGAGCCTGAGCTTCCAGATTCAATGTTTGTGGAAGATCCCGCAATTGTTGTGGATGAAGTGGCGGTGATCTGCCCGCTGGGCACGGAAACGCGGCGGAAGGAGGCGCCCTCGATTGCAGCAGCGCTCGAGCGCTTTCGGAAGCTCGCCCATGTGAAGTTGCCGGGGACACTCGAGGGCGGAGATGTTCTGCGCGTAGGCAAACGAGTGTTCGTAGGAATTACGGCCAGATCGAATCCGGAGGGCATCCGACAACTGGCGACGATCCTCGAGCATTTCCGATACGACCTGACAGCCGTGCCCGTGACGGGTTGCTTGCACCTGAAGTCGGCGGTGACCTGTCTTGGCGGAAACACGCTACTCGCAAATCGAGAGTGGTTTGATTGGAAGCGGCTGGAGGGGTTTGCTTGGGTGGATGTGGACCAAACCGAGCCGCATGCCGGAAACGCCTTGGCGGTTGGGGACTCCGTGATCTTCCCCGCCTCGTTTCCGAAGACGCGAGCCGGGATCGAGGCCAGAGGCTTCAAGGTTTTGCCACTGGACATTGGAGAGTTGCAGAAGGCGGAATCGGGATTGACGTGTTCAAGTTTACTTTTCGAGGCCTAGGGCGCCAAGGAAAGCGCCGCAAAATTAGAGGTTGGAATATCGGGCTGACAAAGGTATCCTCTAGGCATGTTGTCTAGCGCCACGAAGCGAATGTTCTCCCGGTCGACGACGAAGACTACCCCGTCGACGACGACTATTAAGTCCACTACAATCGCTTCGGGCGCGTGGAGAAACAGCTAGGCAGCTAGAAAAAGTTCCAACCCACCGCCAGAAGCGATTCTGGCGGTGGGTTTTTTAGTTTCAGCCCCTCCAGCGTCGCTCCGGCGGTAAACAAGGAGCCCGAACCATGTGCCCGAAACAGCCGGAAACCAGTCTCAGCGTGGAGGGTGACCCAGGCGCGCCGGAAGGGGGAGGCCGTCTCGAGAGGGTGTTGGCCTTTTCGGCGGTCCCAGCCGACCACCCGTTGCGGAAAACCGTCGTGGCCTTCAAATTTGGAGGAAGCTCGTTGCTCGGAGCGGAACGAATGCTCCATTCGGCGGGACTTGTGCGGGAGGCGGCGCTTCGTTCTCGCGTGTGCGTCGTCGTTTCCGCGATGAAGGGAGTAACCGACCGCTTGCTTCGGATCGCGGAACTGCTGGCCAAGAACGAAACGCCGAAGGCCAGGCGCCAGGCGGAGGACATTGCCGCAGTGCATCTTGAAACGTTAGAAGACCTCAAGCTGGCGGAGGGCAAGCGCGAGCGGGTCGAACAGGAGCTCAAGCTGTTGAGCCGCGATCTTCTGCACGAGACCCCGGCCGAAGGCCGTGTGCCGGTCAACGATGCCTTACGCGATCGCCTGGCCTCGTTCGGAGAACGCTATGCGGCAAGATTGTTTGCGGCCGCGCTTGGCAGGCTCGGCGTTCCGGCGGTGCCCGTGGCGTCGTCCGATTTCGTGCTGACTTGCGAAACCTTCCGGGACGCGAAGCCGCATCTCGAGCACACCGAGCGGCACGGCCGGGAAATCCTCGGGCCCCTGCTCGAGACGGGAATTGTTCCGGTCGTGACCGGGTTCATCGGTGCGACCGAGGACGGTAGAATTACGACGCTCGGAAGGAATAGTTCGGACTTTTCCGGAGCCTTGGTGGCGCATGTGGTGGAGGCGGAGGAACTGGTGATCTGGACGGATGTGGACGGAATTTACACCGTTAACCCGCACGATTCGGAGCAAGCGAAGCTTTTCGACGAACTGAGCTATGACGAAGCGCATGCCCTGGCCGCGAGCGGCGCAAAGGTGCTGCATCCCAATGTGCTGCCGCTCGCCGCGCAGACGGAAATGACGGTGTGGGTGAGAAATACGTTCAAGCCCGAAACGCGCGGGACGCGCATTGGCGCGCAACAAAACGGAGGTGTGGCATGAGCAGGCGGGCAAGCGAGAAGAAATGGCGCGCGGGCGTACTGGGCGCTACAGGAATGGTTGGCCAGCGGCTGGTGAGGTTGCTCGCCGAGCATCCATGGTTTGAACTAACGGCAGTGGCTGCTTCCGAGAGGTCCCTCGGCAAGCGCTACCCGGACGCGGCGCGCTGGCATCTGGAGGGTGCGGTGCCAGAAGCGGCACGCGAGCTTGTGCTCGAGGACCTCGAACCCGACCTCGACTGTGACTTTGTGTTTTCGGCGCTGGATTCCTCAGTGGCTGGAGAGGCGGAAGAGCGCTTTGCCCGCGCCGGCTATCCGGTCGTGAGCAACTCGCGAAATCACCGAATGGACCCGGATGTGCCGCTATTGATTCCGGAGGTGAACGCCTCGCACGTGGACGCCGTTTCGGTGCAAAAGAAGAACCGCGGTTACCACACGGGGTTCATCGTGACGAATCCGAATTGTTCGACGGCCGGGCTGGTGCTGGTGCTGAAACCGCTCGCGGATGCGTTTGGGCTCGAGAAACTGTTCGTCGTGACCCTGCAGGCGGTTTCGGGCGCAGGATATCCAGGCGTGCCGTCAATGGACGCGCTCGGAAACGTGATCCCGTTCATCAGCGGCGAGGAGGAGAAGATGGAGGCCGAACCGCAGAAGCTGCTGGGAAAATGGGACGGGAACCGGTTCATCAACGCCGGACTGGGGATCAGCGCGCATTGCAACCGTGTGCCGGTGGTCGATGGACATACGGAATGCGTGTCAGTGCGGTTGAAGAAAACGGCGACGATCGAAGAGGTGCGCGAGGCGCTCGGCGACTTCCGGGTGTCGGAGGAGCTGGCGGCGTTGCCGACAGCGGTGAGGAATCCGGTGGTCGTGCTGGACGAGGACGATCGTCCGCAGCCGCGCAAGGACGCGAATACCGGAAACGGCATGGCGGCGGTTGTAGGGCGCGTGCGCGAGTGCCCACTGCTCGACGTAAAGCTGACGCTGCTGTCGCACAACCTGGTGCGCGGCGCCGCTGGCGCGGCGCTGCTCAACGCCGAATTGTTGGCTGCACGCGGGTTCTTGCGACACAAGTCCGAACCGGTTTCGGCAGACCCGGAGGTTTTAACCACGGGATAATTCTGCTTTCGACACGCGGGCCGCGCGCAACACATTTTGCACGAGAAGCCGGGCCGAGAGAATCTTGGCGCTTCCCTTCTCGGGGCGAATCCCTCTCCTACGGGACAAAGTAGTAGCGAACCAGGTGGAAGAAGATCGGGGCGGCGAAGCACAACGAGTCCATGCGGTCGAGGATGCCGCCGTGTCCTTCGATCACCACGCCAAAATCCTTGATGCCGATATCGCGCTTGATGGCGCTCATCACAAGCCCACCACAAAAACCGAGAATGCAAATGGTAAAGGACAGGCCGGCGGATTCGAGCGGCGTGAACGGAGTGGCCCACCACAATGCCGTGCCGAGCGCCGTGGCGCTCAGAACGCCGCCGAGAAAGCCTTCCCAGGTTTTGTTGGGGCTCACGCGCCAGGCAATCTTGTGTCTGCCGATGAGTTTGCCCCAGACGTACTGAAGCACATCGCTCATCTGGTCGACGATCACGAGATAGAGCAACAAACGCGCGTCGTGCCCTTCGAACCCGGGAATCTTCAACAAAAGAAGGGCTGGGGCGTGGCTGAGACAATAAGCGCAAACCATAATGCCAAACTGAATTTTCGCGGCGCGTTCCAAAAAATGCTCGGTGTCGCCCGAGATCGCAATGCTCGTTGGAACAAAAACGAAAGCAAGGACCGGGATCATGATCGCGAAGAAGCCGTACCACTGGATGCCGATGAGGTAATACTGCAGCGGCATGATCACGAAGAAGCTCCAGAACAGAGTGCGGTGATCGCCGCGGCGGGTGGGAACGAGCGTCATGTACTCGCGCATGGCGAGGAAGGAGATGACGGCGAAGAGAATGAGCGAACCGACGCGCCCGACCAGGATGGAACCCGCGAAGATGGCGCACATCTTCCACCATGCGCGGATACGCGCGTTGAGGTTGTCAATTGTGGTGTGGTTGGCGCCCGGCTTCTGGCGGGTGCGAAGGACGTTCCCGATGATGCTCGAAACGACCAGGAGAGAGACCACGCCGCCAAACAGCCAGACGAGTTTTGGATCGCGGAGAGCTTCAAGCATCAGGCAGGTCCAATCCGGCGAAGGTTGCTGACGGCTTCGCGGGCACGTTCGAGAAAAGCGTCCTTTTCTTCCTCGGGCGCCACCTGAATGGGCTTGCCAAAAGTGAGCAGGCTGAGCATGGGAACGGGAAGAAACTCGCCTTTGGGCAGGATGCGATTGAGGTTTTCGAGATAGGCGGGAACCAGTTGAACGTCGGGGCGGCGGAGCGCGAGATGGTAGAGGCCGGAGCGAAACGCCGCGATCTTTTCGCCGGTGCCTCGCGTGCCTTCGGGAAAAAGGATCAGAGAATTCCTGTCGCCGAGGGCCGAGGCCATATCGTCAATCAAATGGCGGCCGACAAAATGGGCTTCCTCCGGATTTTTCGCTTTGCCGAGCGAGCCGCGCTCGAGCGGGACCGCGTGAAAGACTTTTTCCGCGAGATAGCGGCGAAGGGGAGTCTCCTCCCAATAATCCTTGGCAGCGATTGGGCGGGTGACGGCGCGAATTTCCGAGGGAAGCGCGGACCACAACACGACAAAATCAAGATGGCTGGTGTGATTGGCGAAATACACGCGCTGACGTTCGTCGGGTTCGCAGCCCGCCCATTGCACCTGCACCCCGCTGATGCCGCGAGCGATCGCGGCGAGGAGATTTGCAACCGGATGAATATGATCGCTCATCGGGAAAGGGAGCCTCGCGATTCTTTCAACGCCCCGCGCGCGCGGTTGATGATGGTCGAGAGCAAAAGCACGAGCACGAGCCAGAGAACATAGGGGACCAAGGGAACGATAGGTAAGCCGGAGCCCAGCAGCAATCCTAATGCGCCGAAAGCAAACGCTCGGTCGCTCTTCCCCATCGGGCCGTCATAACGACGTGACGCGCCGATTTGCACGCCAATGACGCCGGTCATCTCGCTGATTGCCGCGAGTAGCGTAATCAAGACCACGAGCCGAGAGTCGAATCCGGGAACGACAGCGAGGGGCAGATAGAGGGCCGAATCGGAGAGAACGTCACCGAGCTCGTTGAGGATGGCGCCAAGCGCGGTTTTCTGGTTGTATTCGCGCGCGAGCATGCCATCAATGGCGTTTAAGGCCATGCGGAGGAAAAGTACGCCGGGAAGAAGAAGCAGCGAGCGTGGAGCGCGAGAACAGAAAATGACCACGCCGGTGGCAAATGAAAGAATGAGCGCGGCGAGCGTCACTTGATTGGCAGTGACTCCAACGCGGGCCAGCGCCCTGGTGACGGGCCGGAGGGCATTCTGGAACCTGGGTTTCAGGCCGTAAATACTGGGCATGGTGTCGAACCCATCCTACACGGAAGGGTTCAGCCGAACAGGATGTGCCCCCAATAAAATGCGTAAGAAGCAATCCACAGGGCGGCATGGATTTTGACCAGCCGGCAAAAAGGCCATGCGCGGCACTTCCTTAGCCATGACGCGACGGTTCCAAAGCCAGCCCAGACCAGCAGGAAGCGGACGGCGCGCGCCGGCGGAGTCGCCAGAAGAAATTCGAGCGGGCTGGTGAATTTCGGCGCTTCCACCGCGTAAAGCTTGTAGGGAATGCCGGAGAAGGAACCCAGGAGTATCGACAGCCAGCCTTCGTGGCGAAAACCGCCGCTAACCTTCCGAAACATCCTCTCGCGGATGAAGGGAACGTGGCTCACGGCGGCGCGAGCTGCGGCGGAATCCACGCTTGCCCAGTGGAACAGCAGCGCGCCGCCGAGGAGCGCTCCGGCTATCGCCGCAAGAACGTGCTTCCAGGTGCGAGGCCAGTCAAGAATCGCGACAAAGGAAAGCAGCACGTCGGGAATGACGAAGAAGAATGTGGCCTCCGCGAGTGCCCAGAGGAATGCCGCGAGTATGCCGGGACGCCCGGCAAGCGAAACTTGCCACCACCGGCTTCGGGAGGGGCTCGGCGTCCCCGGAAGCGACCCGCTCACCAGCGAATCTCGAAGCGAATGTCGTGTCCGTTCGCGTATTTGTGAAGGAGATTGGACATGCGCTGGCAGGAGGCTTCGAGCCCTTCGGCACCGCCGAAGGAAATCAGGATGGCGGCAACGCGGGTCGTAGTCGTCGTGACCATGGTGCGCTCGGAATCGCTGGTGGGGCTGCCATGCGGTCCGGCTTCGTCGGCGAATACCGGCAGACCCTCAAGGTTGAGGTCGTATTTGCCGATACCCTTGTAGGTTTCACCCCGGCGCCCGGAGCGAAAGATGATGTCGCCCTTCACGTTGGCCAGATCGTAGAGGCCGATTGGAAGGCGGCTTTCCACGGAGACGAGGTTAATGATGTCGACGACCGCGTTGATTTGCGGAAAGCTTTTGCCATTGATGAGGCGCCGCAAGAGTGCTTCGGCGGATCCGCGATAACGAGCGGGATCCTTGCCAAGGGCTTTGTAGCCCGCGCGCGTCGCGAGTACGCGGGGAGATTCCAGCACTACACGGGGCTCCGGCAGACTCAGCAGTTCCATTTCGCGAGACTTCATCTCTTCGAACAGCAGCGCCGGCGCTTCGCCGGCACGGACATCGGCTATGAGGTATCCGAGCGCCGTGCGCGGACACTTCGCTTTGAGGACGGGGTCAATGGTGACGGTTGTCATGAGCACCAAGAATAACCGAGTGGAGAGCGGTCTGCGTACATTCATCGCGTCTTTGCCCCACAACCATCGCCGGGGCTAGGCGGCCACAGGCCTGAGACGGGCGGTGAAATGCCGCAAAAACGGGGCCTGGTGAACGAGTTCGAAGCCACGGATTTTGTCTCGACGACGCCAGACGTCGAGGATCACTTCAACGACGTATTCAATGTGGCTCTGGGTATACGCGCGGCGGGGAATCGCTAGACGAACCAGGTCCATGGTCGCGTGTTCGTCAAACATGAGCGAGCCGATCTCGGCCGAGCGGATCGAAAACATTTCGCGGGCAATCTCGCGTGGCGTCTTGTCGGCGAAACCGGCTTCACGAGATTTGATGAAGTAGGCATTTTCAGCGAAGCGGCAGGCGTCGATATGATGCGGAGACGCTGTCAGAGACACGTACAAGGGTGTATACTCCCGCGGCAGATTTCCCTTCCGCTCTGAAAGGAGCTCCCATGAAAAATCCAGGCGCAAAGAAGTCTCCCCCGAAAAAACCCGTTGCCATGGTAGTCCTGCCCGGCAGCACTCGACGCGCAGTCCCGCAAGCCAAACTTCTAAAAAAGTCGGATCCGGGAAACCGCATCGAGGTGAGCATCTACACGCGTCCGAATCCGACGCCACCCGGCCAAAGTCTATCACCGCTCGAGGACCTGAACAGCAAGCTCCCTAGCCAGCGGCACTACCCGACCGAAGCCGAGTTCAACTCCACGTTCGGCGCTTCGCAGGAAGACTTGGACAAGATCGCCGAGTGGGCCAAAGCCAGCAAGCTGCGTGTGAAGGAGACCAGCATACCGATGCGCCGCGTGCTGGTCGAGGGTACCATCGCAGATATCAGCAAGGCCTTCGGCGTGCAGCTGAACGAATACGAGCACCCCGAAACAGGACGCTTCCGCGGGCGCGAGGGTGAGATTCATATCCCCGCCGACTTGGCCGGCATCGTGACCGGCGTTTTCGGACTTGATACACGTCTCGTCGGAAGGCCGCGCATCCGCCGGGCGAACGTTCAGCCCGCGGACCTCGAGGAGTTTCGATCCAACGCGAAAGCGAAGGCGCGTGGCCCGGCTTCACCGCCGACCCCGTTCCCTGGCACCTTCTTCCCAACGGAAGCGGCGCAGTTGTACAGCTATCCGGACGAGTTTACGGGAGCCGGCCAGAACGTGGCCATCTTTGCCTTCAACGGCACCTCTCCCGATCCACGCGGAGGCTATAAATTATCGTCGCTCCAAAACTACTTCGAAAAGGTTTTGGGAGGGAAAACGCCGGCCATCAAGGACGTCGTCGTTCAAGGACCAGGCAACGACCCTGGCCCCGATTCGCAAGCCTCTTCTGCGCAGGGAGACAGTACCGGCGAAGTCATGTTGGACATGTGCGTGGTGGGCTCGGTTGCGCCGGCAGCGAATATCTTCATGTACTTTAGCGAATTCACCAGCCGAGGCTGGCTGGATGGTCTAAATACAGCCATTACCGACGGAAACGAAATTGACGTGATCTCCATCAGCTATGGCAACCCCGAAGACGATCCGAACGGTGCGTGGACCGCCATGGGTGTGCAGGAGGTGAACCGGGCTTTCCAAGCCGCAGCCGCCAAAGGCATCACCGTGTGTTGCGCGTCGGGCGATGACGGCTCAAGCGATCAGGTAACCAGCGGCGCGCACGTCGATTTTCCTGCATCCAGCCCGTTTGTGCTTGGAGTGGGCGGAACGAAACTAAAGGCCTCCAACAGCACACCGCCGACGATCATGTCAGAAACCGTATGGAATGAAACTCTCCATGGCGAGGGAGCGACTGGCGGTGGTGTCAGCGCCGTGTTCACGAAGCCCGACTATCAGAACGCCGTGGCCGTACCGCCGTCCGCGAATCCCCCTCACAACATTGGCCGGGGCGTCCCGGATGTGGCTGCGGTCGCAGATCCCGTGACCGGCGTGGTAGTTATAAATGTCGACGGCAGGCATTTGGAGCCCATTGGTGGTACCAGCGCGGCGGCGCCCATGTGGGCGGCATTGATCGCTCGCATCAACGAGGGACTTAAGGCAAACTGCGGCTTCTTAAATCCACTGCTCTATGAAAAGTTCTCAAAAGATGTTTTGCACGATATTACGGTCGGGAATAACGGCGCCTACAAGGCTGCTGTCGGATGGGACGCCTGCACGGGCATCGGCAGCCCCAATGGAGTCAAGCTATTTCAAGCGTTGTCGGGCGCCGGAGCGCTGGCCAAAGGGGCGGGCGGATGACCCGCTGACGCATTTCGAAGGGCCATGGCAGCTCGCGCCAAGCAGCATGGCGACGGCGGTCAGCTCGCCCGCGGACCAAAGCGCCGTGCCAAAACATGAGAGGTTGCAATGACGAGGGAACAATTCCGCCGGATGGCGCTCGGCTTTCCCGGAAGCTCCGAGCAGTCTCATATGGGCCATCCGGACTTCCGGGTCCGCGGGAAAATCTTCGCGACGCTGGACTATCCAGAGCCGGGCTGGGCCATGGTTAAGCTGTTACCCGACCAGCAGTCGTACTTTGTTGAACGCGAACCTGCGAGCTTCCTTCCCGCCAGCGGGAATTGGGGACGAAAAGGCAGCACGAATGTCCGCCTCAAAGCCGCTAGCGCGCAAAAGGTCCAACCAGCTCTCGAGGCGGCGTGGAAAAATGTCGCCCCAAAGGCCCTGGTTGAAAAGCAGCCCGATCCAAGCTAGGACGTTCTGGCGCTCGTCACTGGCGTGAAGTCGCCGGCCAGAACGGTGCCGCCTACCAAGTGACGGTCCACGCGGAAATAATTCCAGGGAAGTCACACTCTCGTGTTCAACGAGCCGGCCTCTTCTGGCGTTCAAACCGAATCAAACGAGAGCTGCCGAAGCAATAAGGGTAGAGTCGAGCAGGGCAACCGAGTAGAATCCGGGCATAGCCGCGAGTCCGAGTGGGCCGACCATCGAGAAGGAAAAGACTGACGTGTGCGTATCGCTCGCGTGCGTCAGCTATTGCTCGGGAGAGCACCGAGACCGGGGTTTTGCTTCTGTGCGCGGCTCGAAACGTGCCGCCGTGAGCGGCCACCCAAGGACAGACAGGTTGACCCCTGTCAACATCAGCCGGTGACGGGACTGTACGAGTACAAAGGAGGAAACGAGCATGTTTCGAAAGCTTATCGGAACTACCAACGAACTCACCTTAACGATTCTCCGCCTCGTGCTTGGGGTCGTTTTCTTCGCGCACGGCGCACAAAAGGCGCTTGGCTGGTTTGGCGGATATGGATTCGGCGGCACCATGGGTTTCTTCACCCAGCAGATGCACATTCCCGCGCCCTTTGCTTTTCTGGCCATCTGCGCTGAATTTCTCGGCGGCATCGGTTTGATCCTTGGCCTGCTCGGGCGTGTCGCTGCTTTCGGGATTGCCTGCAACATGGCGATCGCCATTTGCCTGATCCATCGGCACTTCGGCCTATTTGCAAACTGGTCAGGCACGCAAAAGGGCGAAGGCTACGAATTTCACCTCTTGGCCATTGCCATCGCTCTGGTCATCATGATTAAGGGTTCTGGCGCTGTCTCCGTTGATCGCGCGTTGTCCAAGTCATCGGAAGCGCGGGTGTAACGTTCAGGGCGGAATAGACGCCAGCTGTCGAGGCGTCACAGGATGGGGTTCGCCCTTACCCTTCTCACCTTGCGGACGGTTGACAGCCGCCTTACAGGGCGTATGATTTCTGCATTCTACAGAGGGCGGAGCATTGCGTCTTCATAAGGCCTACTCTGTACCCTAGAACAAGTCGGTCGGCGCGCATCTCCGCCCTCTTGAGAAGTCCATGGGTATGGCCGTCTCGGGCAGCATAACCACGGGCGCCTGGCGATAGAATTGCGGGCGCGACGGAGTACGTCACTTTTGCATCTTTGCTCATGCCGGGTCCCACTCGGGTAATCGGCTGAGGGCCGATGCAGGTAGTTCTCCCCGAAACCCTGCCGCAGGATTTGAAGGCCAGATTCCCGGTACAAATGCCCTGGACCTGCCCGTTTGACGTGGGTCGGGTCCAGACGGCCGTGACCACCTGTGCCGACAGCACGTCTCGCGTTCAATTGCGCTGTTCTTCTCGATTGAAGCCTGCAGAGACTTTGCTGGAATTTCGCGTCTCATGCAGAATGAAATCGGGATGTTAACCGACTCTCCTCCGCGCAAGCGAAACCTGAAATCTTTTGTCGAGAGCGACCGGCTGATCACACTGCCGCTGCCGCCAGACGATCGATTGCCGAGAATCGCAGGCGCTATCGAATCCGCAATGAGAGCCGGCAGAATGCCGGAAATTGGGCGAGCCTCAGAAGAGTTTCTAAATGCGGCTTGCGATTTTTTCCAGGTCGCCAGATGCGGCATCCGTGTGCTCGCCGCCAGGCCACTTCGCGTCCGAGAGTACTCGACTACCGAACTTTTCGGGGACTATCACCCGGACACTGTTCTGATTCGTGTCTGGACAAGAACGGCCGTTCGCAAAGAGATCACGTCATTCGGAACGTTCTTGAGCACACTCTGCCATGAGTTTTGTCATCATTTAGACTTCCAGCGGTTCGGTTTCCGTGATTCCTGGCACACTCGCGGATTCTACGAGCGCACGGCTGCACTGTATCACCACTCAAAAGGCACCCCGCGAAAGCCGCTGATCTGGGTCCCCGTGCCCCGGCAGCGCTGGCGCATTGATTGGTCCCGCACGAACCAAGCAAAACCCCGAAAGGAGGGCTAGCCAAAGAGTGACGGGCTACTCTTCCGGAATCGAATTAGAGGAGAGTTTCGCCCACTCATTTCAGACGTCGGCTCAACTCGTTTGGACCGCAACTGGAATTTGCGAGTGCCTCAGGCTAATCGTTCGCCGAAGAGGCCATTAGCGTCTCCTCACGCGCGTCATTCCCAGTGTTAGCGGAGGGTCGTCCGAAGTTTAGAATGCCATCTTCCATCCTGCTCAATTTCATGCCGAGCAGGTCGAGAATATAGTTCTGCCGAACGAGCCAGGGCCTTTTGGCTGCCTGCTTTGGCAGGTTTGCGGTAGCCCTCGTGACATAGCCGGAGGTGAGATCGAGCAATGGCCGGGCTTCGAGCGACGCGGGATCGCACACGGGTTTGCAAGTGCGATAACCATGACGATCCATGTGGTTGAGGAGTCGGCAGACAAAAAGCGAGACCAAATCCGCTCGCAGTGTCCAGGAGGCGTTGGTGTAGCCCATGCAGAAAGCGAAGTTCGGGACGTTGCTGAGCATCGTTCCTTTGTAAACGAACGTGTGACCGGGATCGACCGGCACGCCATCGACGCTGAGACGCACCGCACCCAAGGCAACCATTTCTAAACCAGTGGCTGAGACGATGAGGTCGGCTTCGAGTTGCCGGCCCGATGCGAGCCGCACACCGTGCTCGGTGAAGGTATCGATCTGGTCGGTGACGACCGAAGCGCGTCCTTCGCTGATGGACCTAAACAGGTCGGAGTCGGGCGCAACACACAGGCGCTGGTCCCAGGGCTCGTAACGCGGGTTAAAATGCTTGTCGGTCTCGTAGCTGTGAGCGAGGCTCTTCGCTGCTCCCTGGCGAAGCACACGGCGGGCGACTTTTGGCGCTCGTCGGCAGAACTGGTAGATTCCAGTGCTTATCAATATGTTCTTCCAGCGCGCGATGCGGTGTGCGGCACTCACAGGCAGAAAACGGTGCAACAGGTTCGCGACGGCATCTTCGCTCGGCAAGCTCAGGATGTACGATGGCGAGCGCTGCAGCATCGTAACGTGCGCCGCCGTGCGCGACATGGCCGGAACCATCGTGACGGCGGTGGCTCCGCTGCCGATAACCACGACTCGTTTGCCGGCATAGTCTAGATCTTCCGGCCAATGTTGCGGATGCAGGAATTTCCCGCGGAAACGCTCCGCGCCGGGAAAAGCCGGTTCGAACCCGGTGTCGTAGCGGTAGTAACCCGTGCATCCGTACAAGAAGTCGCAGGTGCATTCGACGGTCTCGCCGGTTGCGCTATTTTCGACCGCGAGCAGCCAGCGCGCGTCCCGTGAGGACCAGGAGGCCGAGTGCACCCGGTGCTCGAACCGGATACGACGGTCGATGCCGAATTCGCGCGCGGTCTCGCGTAGATAGTTGAGGATCGCGGCCCCATCGGCAATCACTTTCGCGTTATTCCAGGGACGGAACGGATACGCGAAGGTGAACATGTCGGAGTCGGAGCGAACGCCTGGGAAGCGGAACAGATCCCAGGTGCCACCCATCCGAGAGCGAGCCTCGAAAATGACGTATCGCTTCTGGGGACATCGCGTTTCGAGGCGGTAGCCGGCTCCAATGCCTGAAAGACCGGCACCGATGATCACGACATCAAAGTGTTCCGAGGACATAGGCGGCAAACCATTCCTGCTGCCAGCTCCGATTGTGTCATGAAGCGCACCGGCAGGGTGCCTCATTATGCGCCGGAATGGGGGTTTGTGGCCACGTCTTGGTGTGAGGTCGTCGCAGCGGTCGATCGGCAGAGCCTGCGTTTTTTTGAAAGATCTGCGGGCGGGCCAAGACGGGTGGTATATTTCCCACGCAAATTTGCCTGTCGGGAGGGTAGCGGCCATGAAGCTCGAAGGGCGCGTTGCGTTGGTTACGGGAGCGGGCTCCGGCATCGGCCGGGCAACGGCGATCCTGTTTGCGAACGAAGGGGCGCAGGTGATCGTCAACGACAGAGACCGGGAAACGGCTGGGGCCACGGTCGAAGCAATGGGCGCCGCACGGGAACGCGGGTACGCCTACCAGGCCGATGTTTCCGACAGCGCGGCAGTTCGGGCGATGTTCGCAGAACTGAAACGACGGTTCGGCACCCTCGACGTCCTGGTCAACAACGCGGGGATTGGCGAGACCGGCGACCGGCGTGACGAGATCAATCGGACGGGCGAGGCTCAATTGCAGGAACTGCTCTCCGGCGGCCCGATCAAGTCCCATTGGGACGTGACCACCTCACTCAGCGACGAAGAGTGGCGGCAGATGATCGATGTGCATTTGGGCGGTACCTTCTTCTGCACGCGTGAGGCGCTGAAACTGATGGTGCAGAAGAATCGAGGATCGATTATCAATATGTCCAGCGTCGCCGGACTGAATGGAATTCCGTTGGCGGCACACTACGGAGCGGCCAAAGGCGGCATCCTGGGCTTCACGCGCTCGGTAGCGCTGGAGATGGCGACGCGCAACATTCGCGTGAACGCTATCTGCCCGGGTTGCATTGAAACGCCGATGACTGAGTACTTTACGCCGTTCCTCAAGATGTCGATCACGGCACGGATTCCTATGATGCGCTGGGGACAGCCGGAAGAGATTGCAGTCACGGCGCTCTTCCTGGCCTCGGACGACAGCGCATACTACACGGGCCAATGGCTTTCCCCCAATGGAGGCCTCTTCACGGGATGAGCCACGCTCCCGGAAGTGCCCGCGCAAGTTGCTCCGTGAGATGTGACTCGATGGCGTGGTTGAATTTAGCAAACCGCGGTCCTCGTCTCGTAGGGCCGAGGTTGTACGCAGCTCCACGGCTTTCTTGCGGATATAGGGTAGGCGGCCGCATCCCGCGATGCTCCCGAGAAGACAGAGCGACGTGAGGAATGCCAACCGTTGCCGCCCGCGCCGTCACTTCTTGAACGAGCGGATGTAAGCGACCATGTCCTTGACCTGATCCGGCGTCATGGTCTTGAACGGAGGCATCTTCGGCGGCTTGCCGTTGGTAATGATTGCACTCAGGTCCGCGTCGCTCATCTTCTGGACGTCCTCGGAAGCGAAATCCTTGGTTTTCAGCGCTTCTTTTCCCTTGCCGTCCGGACCGTGGCAGGCGGCGCACTTGGCCTTGAAGGTTGCCTCGGCGGCGGCCGTATCGGCTTTCACCGGCGAGCTGAGCAGGCCAACGCCCGCCAGCAGGGCCGCGCCCACGGCGATCGCTAGAAGAGTTTTCCTTGTTGTCCGCATATTGCTCTCCCTCAGATGGTTTCGGCTCGTAATCGGTGACTTGACTTCAAGCCGTCGTTCGAAAGGTCGTTCGGGCGGATGGCGGAATCAGGTGAGATTGGAAACTCTTCGGTCGACAATAGTTCTGATTCGCCGCTCGTAGCGATCACATAATACCCGCAAGGGGCCGATTGCGCACGCCTGGCGTACGTGCATTACTTTGGTGCTCCGAGCCCAGCAAGCAAAGCCGGGCGCAAGCGGATGTCCGCGACGGCAGAGCCGCGGGAACGTCAGGAGGAGGATCGAAGGCATACCAGCGCAAACACGAGAATCTCCGAGGCGTTTTGTTCGGTAGCGGTTGGGACCGTGACCAGAGCATTCGAGCCACTACGGTCCTTTCCTTTTCTTGTACGGCTGGCCTATAATTCGCAGCGCATCTTCCCACCCCTCCCAGACCTGGATTCGACTGCTGATTCCCGAAGGAGCGGATCGATGAAAAAGATTTGGACCTCGCTGCTAGCCGCACTCTTCTTCGTATCCCCGGTAAAAGCCGACAATAAAAAGGAAGTGGATCGCGTGGAGAATTCCGGCAGGGTGCTAACTGAGATATTGGATGTTCCCGAGGACATTCCCCAGGATCTGCTCGACAAGGCCGCCTGCGTCATCGTGCTGCCATCGGTCGTGAAAGCGGCCTTTGTTGTGGGGGCCAATTATGGCCGCGGAGTGATGACCTGCCGCCGCGGC
>DATFTB010000150.1:0-6236 GCA_035262325.1 Candidatus Acidiferrum sp. | reverse complement strand
TTTCATTCGATAGATGTCGGAGCTATTGCAGGCCGGGCAGAGGCGATGCCTGGCAATTTTGCGAAACCTCATGGTGTGGAACTTACCTCGCTTTCCTCCGCCTGGGCTTCGGGACTAGTAAGATACCACGCCTCGGAGCGGCCGCGAATAGATCTAAACCGCGAGATAGGTGACGTGGACATAGTGTCCCGTATGGACGCCAGCATATACCATCCGGGGCGGTCAGGGTTCTCGTAGACCACCAAGTCATCGCCGCAGTCCCAGCACCAATCGGCGCAGACCGCCCAGTCCCAGGGCGCAACTTCAAAGTAACAGCCCCCGGGAAGCCGGAAGCGCCGGTGGTCCCGGTCGATGCGCACGACGTTGTAGCGATGGTTGGGCCCGAAATGTTCAAAACGACCGTGCAGTTGAGTTGTGGAGATCGCCTTTTGGGCAGGAGTTCGTTGTGGGCAGCGACCGAGTTGGTGCTAGCCGGGAATCACAACGCCGAGCGCGCAGGAAAACGTCAGCTGAGCTTGGTCTTGCCCAGCTCGGCGATACGGCGCTCGTAAATCATTTCACACAAACCTTTCCGGTTGTAGAAACGGAAAACGATCTTGTGCCCCGCTTCGATCTTGGCCCGCGATCCCAGCACCGTGCCTTGCAGTTCGACCCAATGACCTTTCACCAGGTAATCGCCTTCGCGCCCTTGCAGTTCAAAGCGGCCGTCGCTCTTCAGAGAAAGAGGCGCTGCTTTGCAGGGGACCGTTTTGCCCGCGACGTGAGCCTCCGCGCAGACATACTCGCCCGCGACCTGCGGGGTCTCCGCGCGGCAGGCGGTGCCGTGGGCCAACAGGCACAGGCTACCCGCCAAGATGTGCGCGACCTTCCAAGCTTTCGACAAGCAGTCCATCGCGACCCTCCGGCAGCATTGCCAGAAAAAGTTCTGGAGCGACCTCTGCGGAGCAGATTCTCGATGCAAGTGAGCCGCCAGCGGCAGGGGCCGGCACTCAATTGAAAAACAAGCGCTTAGCGAGGCGATCGGCTGGTGGGAAGGACCGAAATGTGCACAAGGGTTCTCATACCATGCGATCGAAGGAATTCTTTTGCCGTACTAAGCGTGGCGTACCATCGACGGCGCCAACCCGATGTTACTTACTGCCTGTAATACTATTCAATTGGTAATTCCGGCACGGCCGCCCCATCTTTTCGCGGGTCCGAGGCGCCGAAGTTTATGCCGGTCGCAAAGTCCCGCAAGACCACCTGCCCTCCACCGACTGCGGCCGAGAAGGTTCCCACGAGCTCGATCTTGTGACCTTTTGCGGCCAGTTCATCGCGCACTTTCTGCGCGAAGCGGTTCTCCATCTGCACGTCGCAGCCTTCGAACGTCCGCTTGGTGAACCGCGGCGCCTCCAGTGCCGCCTGGATGTTCATTTTGTAGTCGACCATGTTGGCGATGAATTGCGCGTGGGCTTGCGACTGATTCCAGCCGCCCATGATGCCGAACGCGAGACGCGTATCGCCTTTTTGAGCAAAAGCAGGAATGATGGTGTGCAAGGGGCGCTTGTGCCCAGCGAGCGCGTTTGGAGAATCGGGGTCCAGGGTAAACAGTGCCCCACGGTTATGAAGGGCGAAGCCCGTCCCCGGGGCCACAATCCCGGAGCCGAACTCGCTGAAATTGCTCTGAATGAGCGAGACCATGTTGCCGTCGCGGTCCACCACGCTCAGATAAGTGGTATCGCCCGCTCCGGGCAGGCTTCCTGCCGCAACGTCGCAGTTCGCATGCTCGGGATCGATGAGTTTGGCCCGTTCCGCGGCTCGATCTTTCGACAGCAGCGTTTTTACCGGCAGAGACTGGCCGCGCGGATCGCCAACGTACCTCAGCAGGTCTGCGTAGGCGAGTTTCTTCGCTTCGATCATCGCGTGAAGGGCCTTAGCGGAGCCAAAGGTGTAGTCCTTTTGACCCAGGGGGAACGTCTCCATGAGATTCAGCATTTCCAGGGCTGCAATTCCCTGCCCGTTCGGCGGCAATTCGAATACCGTCCATTCACGGTAAGTTGTGGAAATGGGATCCACCCATTCACTTGAGAACTCGGCGAGGTCTTGCGGCGTCATCAAGCCGTTGTGCCGCTTGATCTCGTCGAGGATGCGACGGGAGATTTCGCCTTTGTAGTAGCCGTCGCGTCCGCCGTGAGCGATCTGCGTGAGAGACCATGCCAGGTCCGGGTTGCGGAAAGCTTCGCCTGCCTTGGGAGCACGGTCCTGCGGCAGGTAGAGCTTGGCGGCGGAATCCTCGCCGCGCAGGTAGTCAACGCCGTGGGCCCAATACAAGGCGACCCATTCCGTCACCGGAAAGCCGTTCTGCGCGGTCTGAATTGCGGCGGCAAGGTCTTCGCTGAGCTTTTTGCGGCCGAATCTGTCGGCCAGTTTTTGCCAGCCATCCACTGTACCCGGCACCGTGATGCTGTTCACTCCGGATTGCGGCATCTGACGAAGCCCCAGTTTGCGGAGCGCATCGATCGTCAGTCCTTTCGGAGCCCAACCACTCGCATTCAAGCCGTACAGCTTCGCGGCCTTGGCATCGTAGACGACCGCGAACAGGTCGCCGCCGATGCCGTTCATCATCGGAGAGACCACGCCCATCATCGCATTCGTGGCAATCGCTGCATCAACCGCGTTGCCACCGTTCTCGAGAATTCGTGCTCCGGCCTGCGCGGCGAGCGGTGATTCGGCGGCGACGATCCCGTTCCGCGAGATAACCATGGAACGCGTCTGCGAGCGGTCCTGACTCATGGCAAGTGGCGTTACGAGCATGGACACAAGAAATACGGAAGCCCAGCAGTCAGCGAAACGGCTTGGCACGCGGTCTTCCCCCCGGCCCGGTCAAATCTTCGAGGCCTTCCCGTCTTCGGTGAAGCTCGAGCACTTTAACGCCGGAACGGCGGTCCTGCAACTGGGCCCTCTGAGGCATTGGCCGGCCGTGATGTTTGCTAGAATGCTGGCGTGCCTGACGACCCTCCGTCACAACCGAGTATCAGTCTCGAAGACCAACTACGCAGTCGAATCGATGCCGTGTTGGCGGCGCACAACGCCGACCCGTTCGCCGTCCTTGGTCCTCAGCCGACTGATTCGCCGCAGGGGCGACGCTGGGTGGTGCGGTTTTTCCAGCCACGCGCCGTCGAAGCGGAAATGGTTATGCGCGACTCTCCCGAGCCTATTCCGATGCACAAGATTCGGCCCGAGGGATTCTTCGAAGCAACCTTTCCAGGCACTCGGGAACTGGCTCCGGAACCTTCGAGCTACCGTATTCGCTTCCGCACAGAATACGGTGAAACGCAAGAACAGTATGACACCTACGCCTTTCCGTTCTTGCTGACGGAATTTGACATTTACCTGATGGGCGAGGGCCGCCACTACGACGCCTATGAAAAACTGGGCGCGCATCTCAGGACGGTGGATGGCGTCACAGGCGTGCACTATGCGGTCTGGGCACCGAGCGCCCGCCGCGTGAGCGCGGTGGGCGATTTTAACCGCTGGGACGGTCGAACAAATCCGATGCGTTACCGCGGGGGGTCCGGAATCTGGGAGTTGTTCGTTCCGGAACTGGGTGAAGGGACGATTTACAAATTTGAGATCACAGGACCGCACGGAGGAATCCTGCCCCTGAAAGCGGATCCGTACGCCTTTGCTTCGGAACTGCGGCCGAACACGGGATCGGTCGTCGCTCGTCTGGACAACCACACCTGGAACGACGCGGAGTGGATGACGCAACGGGCGGAGAAAAACTGGCTCGAAGAACCCATCTGCGTCTACGAGGTTCATCTGGGTTCCTGGCAGCGGGTGCCGGAGGAAGGCAACCGCTGGCTCTCCTACCGCGAGCTCGCTGATCAGCTGATCCCTTACGTCAAGGGCCTTGGTTATACGCACATCGAGCTTCTCCCGGTCATGGAACACCCCTATGACGGCTCGTGGGGCTATCAGACGCTCGGATATTTCGCGGCGACCAGGCGCTTTGGTTGGCCTACCGACTTCATGGAGTTTGTTGACCGCTGCCACCAGGCGCACCTTGGGGTTTTCCTCGATTGGACACCAGCGCATTTTCCAAGGGACGGGCATGGTCTTGCCTATTTCGACGGCACGCATCTCTACGAGCACGCGGACCCAAGGCAGGGTTCTCATCCCGATTGGGGCACCCTAGTCTACAACTACGGCCGAAATGAGGTGCAGAACTATCTGATTTCGAATGCGCTTTTCTGGCTCGATAAGTACCACATTGACGGCCTGCGCGTGGACGCGGTTGCTTCGATGCTGTATCTCGATTATTCGCGCAAGCACGATGAGTGGGTTCCCAATAAGTACGGTGGACGCGAGAACCTCGAGGCCATTGACTTCTTGAAGCGCCTAAACGAAGTGACGCACCTGCGTTTCCCCGGCGTGCTCACGATTGCCGAGGAATCAACGTCGTGGCCAAGCGTTTCCCGGCCCACCTACCTTGGCGGACTGGGATTCAGCCTGAAGTGGAACATGGGCTGGATGAACGACACGCTGCATTATTTTTCGAAGGATCCCGTTTATCGCAGGTACGAGCACAACAGGCTGACATTCTCGCTGCTTTACGCCTTCAGCGAGAACTTTATGCTGCCTTTTTCGCACGATGAAGTCGTTCACGGAAAAAACTCCCTGCTCCACAAGATGCCCGGCGACATGTGGCAGCAGTTTGCGAACCTGCGGTTGCTCCTGGCCTACCAGTACGCGCACCCGGGCAAGAAGTTGCTCTTCATGGGGCAGGAGTTCGCGCAGCGCAGCGAGTGGACCGAGTCGCAAAACCTCGAATGGCACCTGCTCGAATACGAACCCCACCGTGGAGTGCAGCAACTCGTCAAGGACTTGAATTGGCTACTTGGCTCGGAGGCTGCCCTTCACCAGGTGGACTTCGAGTGGCAGGGGTTTGAATGGCTGGACGCGAACGACTCCGACAATAGCGTGTACTCCTTCATGCGGCGCGGGAAGAATCCGGACGAGTTGTTGATTGTGGTTTTGAACGCGACGCCGGTGGTGCGCTATGGCTACAGAATTGGCTTGCCCCGCCCGGGCCACTACGAGGAAGTGCTCAACACGGATTCGAAAACCTACGGCGGCTCGAACGTCGGCAACCTGGGTGGCATGAACGCCGGAGAACATGCCTGGATGGGGAGGCGCTATTCGCTGTCGCTTACGCTGCCACCGCTGGCCGCCGTGTTTCTGAAGTGGCGCCAAGCGTAGACCGCACCCGGCGTTGAAGCTCCCTACTTCAAGTAGATTTCGGCGGCATCCTTAGCGATCTTTTCGGGCTTGGAATTGTCAGAGTCGAGGTTGGTCATCACGATGACGGTGAGACGTTCGTCGAGATAGCGGGCGATGCTCATCGTGAAACCCTGCCACGCGCCGTCGTGGATCACCACTTTATGACCGCCGCGGGAAGCCAAGCCCCAGCCAAAACCATAAGGATAGGTTTTACCGTCGTTGAGTTTCACCGGCGACCACATCAGGTCGAAGCTCGACTGCCTGATCAGCCTGGTGGTGTACAGCGCCGCATCCCATTTCGCCAAATCCAGCACGTTGGTATACAGCGCGCCGTCGGCGGTTGTGTTCAGGGAGGGTGAGACCCATTCCTGATTCTTCAATTGCCCCTTCACCAGCCGGTAGCCGCTGCTCCGGTGCGGAACAATATCCGCCTCGCTGATGATTTGCGTTGACGCCATCCCGAGCGGCCGGAAAATTCGCGCCTGAAGAAAATCGCCATAAAACTCCCCGGTTACCCGATGGATGATAATCCCGAGCAGCACATAGCCCGTGTTGCTGTAGCTCCATTTCTCCCCCGGAGCGAAGAGGATCGGCATCTTCGCCAAGGCCTCAATCAATTGCGATTCCGTAAAGTCCCTGCGGAGATCGATCACGCCTTTGTTCATGGCTTCTGCACTACCGTAGTCGGGGATACCCGAGGTATGCGTCAGCAGCTCGCGGACGGTGACGTCGTTCCAGGCGGTCGGCGATTCGGGAATGTACTTCGCGATTTTGTCGTCCAGCCCCATCTTCCCTTCTTCGAACAGCATCATGACAGCCATGGAGGTGAACTGTTTGCCAACCGAGCCGGTCTGGAGAACCGTTTCGGGCGTCATCGGAACGTTGAGCTCGACGTTGGCCAGGCCGTAGCCAGCGGCCTTCATGATCTTGCCGTCGCGGCACACCGCGAGGCTAACGCCGGGGATTTTTTGCGC
>DATFTB010000149.1:0-4923 GCA_035262325.1 Candidatus Acidiferrum sp. | reverse complement strand
AATGCGCGAGAAGGCACCACGAGTTTAAGCCTCCCCCGCTCTATAATGCACTGCGACGACCAGAACGATATTTGCAGCCATTGCGCTGCTTCTTGTAAGCGCTGCCCCTCAGGACCAAACTCCCAATGCACGCCCCCGCGCCTCGGACTTGGGACTGAAAGTCGGTGTCCCACCGACCGGGCCGCTCGATGCGATCACCGATGTTGCTGGGGTCGAAGTTGGGCACACCACCATCATCCGGGGCGACGACATCCGCACCGGGGTGACCGCCACCCTGCCGCATTCCGGCAATCTTTTTTGCGAGAAAGTTGCTGGTGCTGTTTTCGTGGGCAACGCCTTCGGCAAGCTTGCTGGTTCGACCCAAGTGGAAGAACTTGGCGAGATCGAGACCCCGATCCTGCTTACATCCACGCTGAGCGTGCCTCGCGTTGTTGACTCGCTGATCAGTTACATGAGTGTGCTTTCCCGCCGCTGGTTCTGTCAAGGCTCTCCCGCTTCGCTCCCGTGAACGCAAGCTACGCGGCCTTGACAGCGCGTGCGGCAAAGCGCCGGGGACCGCCACGAAGGGCATTTGCTTCTTTTTTTTCAAGCTTCTTGACTTTTGCCTCCCTCGCGGCTATATGTCGAACCTCTAGGTGTCAGAATGAATGACGCGCGGACAGAGCTTCTCAAGGGAACTCTCGACATGTTGATCCTGAAGGTCATCGCTCTAGGCCCCACCCACGGCTATGCCATCGCTCAGCGCCTTCAGCAGATATCAAGAGACTTCTTCCAGGTGCACCAGGGGTCACTCTATCCTGCTCTCCATCGCCTAGAGGACCGAGGATGGCTTCAAGCAGAGTGGAGAGAATCGGAAACCGGCCGCGAAGCTAAGTTCTACTCCCTTACAAAGAAGGGCCAACGACAAATGGAGGCGGAGGTCGCGAATTGGGAGCAGCTCTGTAGTGCCGTTGGGTTGGTACTCAGGTCTTCGGAAGGAGACTTCTAGCAATGGGCTGGATTCGTCGGCTCTTCCACACATCTCGCGCAGAAAAAGAACTCGATACGGAACTTCGCTTCCATCTCGACCACCAGATCGCCGACAATGTCGCCGCTGGAATGGAGCCTGGAGAAGCGCGGCGCCAGGCCATGCTCACACTCGGTGGCTTGGAAAACGTCAAGGAAGAGGTGCGTGAAGCCCATTGGGAAACGCGCCTTGAGAACCTCTTCCGCGATTTCCGCTATGCCCTCCGCAATCTCCGCAAAGACCGTCGCTTTTCCGTCACGGCCATTCTCGTTTTGGCTCTAGGCATTGGCGCGAACACGGCGGTCTTTAGTGTTGTGAATGCACTCATCCTGCATCCGCTGCCGGTCGAGCGGCCTGTCGAGCTAACCTTCCTGGAAAATGCTCACTACGGCCCGAGTCAGTCATTCCCGAACTACAGGGAACTTCGCGACCGCAATCAAAGTTTTGCCGGGCTCACTGGATACCGCATGGCGCCCATGGAGCTGGAGACGGATCGCGGGGCAGAACGCATTTGGGGCTACCTAGCCACCGGCAATTATTTCGATGTCCTCGGCGTCAAGCCCGCCTTGGGCCGTTTCTTCAACCAGAAGGATGACGTGAATCCCGGAGCAAGCCCTTATGCGGTGTTGAGCTACGGAGCCTGGCAAGCGCGATTTGGGGGCGATCCCGCCATCGTCGGCAAGACCATTCGCATCAACCGCTTGCCATATACCGTCTTTGGTGTGGCCCCGCCCAGTTTCCACGGGACAGAAATCTTATATTGGCCCGAAGTCTGGGTGCCCATGATGATGCAGCCACGCATCGAAGGCCGCTCGTGGCTCGACGAACGGAGCACCTGGAATACCTTCGTCATCGGGCGGCTCAAGCCTAATGTCTCTGCTGCGCAGGCCGAGGCGAACCTCAATTCTGTTGCGGGTGAGTTGATTCGCCAATTTCCCAGCGAAAATGATGGCCTGCTCTTCAAGCTAACCAAGCCCGGCTTGATTGGCGATCTTATTGGCGGCCCGGCGAAGGCGTTTGCGTTCGGTGTGCTGGCTCTCGTCGCTCTGGTCTTGCTCGCGGCCTGCACCAACCTTGCCAGCATGTTCACCGCGCGAGCGACCGACCGGCAACGCGAAATAGCCGTCCGGCTTGCCATCGGAGCCGGCCGCGGCCGCGTGGTGCGCCAAGTCTTGACCGAAACTATTGTGCTTTCCTTGGCCGGCGGCGGCGCTGGCTATCTGCTGGCCTCCTTCCTGGCCTCCATCCTGAGCCGCTTGCACGCGCCTATGGACTTCCCGATGCAATTGAACGTCACCGTGGATTGGCGTGTTTTCCTGTTTGCTATGGCCAGCTCGATGGCTGCCGCTTTGCTCTTCGGCTCCGCCCCGGCCTGGCGTGCCTCCAAAACTGATCCGAACGCCGCGCTGCGAGGAGCATCGGCCACTTGGGGCCGCAACCGTTTGGCGTTGCGCGACCTGCTGGTCATCGTGCAAGTGGCGCTTTGCTTTGTGCTCGTCTCCGCCTCGTTCCTTTCCTTGCGTGGTCTCCAACAAGCCTTGCAGATGAACCTTGGCTTCCAGCCACAACGCGTTTCCACCGCCGCGTTTGAGTTAAGCCTCGCAGGATATTCCGAAGAACGTGGCCGCGCCTTCCAGAGGCAAGCGCTCGAAGCCATCCAACAACTGCCGGGCGTGCAGTCTGCTGCCTACTCAAACTCCGTTCCCCTCAGCATAGACCAATCTCACACATCGGTGTTTCCCGCGGATAAAACTGACTTGCGGCCTTCCGACCGCGTCGGCGTTGTCCGCTATCAAGTTTCGCCGGAGTTTTTCGCCACGCTCGGAACCAGGCTGCTGGCCGGCCGAGACTTTTCCTGGAACGACGATTCAAAATCTCCGTCGGTTGCCATCGTCAATCTTGCTTTCGCGAAGCGCGTGTTTCACGGCGAGAACGCGGTTGGGAAGCGCTTTCCGTCCTATTCGGGAAGTCCCGTGGAGGTCGTGGGTATCGTCGAAGACGGCAAATATGAGAGCCTGACGGAATCGCAGCAGCCCGCGGTCTTTTGGCCGATTCTGCAATCCTATAACTCTACGACCACGCTCGAAGTGAGGTCCTCGCTACCGGCGGCGCAAATGGTCAGCGAGATTCGGCGTACGATCGCGAAGCTCGATCCGGAATTGCCGCTTTATGGCGCCGGTGGCCTCGAACAGATGCTGGGTTTCGCGTTTCTCCCGACGCGTGTGGCGGCCGTTGCCCTCAGTGCCTTCGGCATACTCGCCATCATGCTGGCGGCAACAGGCATCCACGGCCTGGTATCGTACTCCGTTTCCAGACGCACGCACGAGATCGGCATCCGCATGGCCGTCGGCGCACAGCCAATGCAAATTCTTCGCGTTATCCTGAGCAGAACTGCGGTGCTCCTCCTTTTCGGCTCGTTGGTTGGTTTCGCCTCGGCTTTGGCGCTTGGCCAAGTAATCACCAGCATCGTGTATGCGGATCACCCGCGCGATCCTCTCGTGATGGTGAGCGTATGGCTCGCGATTGCTTTGCTGGGGCTCTTTGCCTCTTGGTCACCAGCCCGCCGCGCCACGCGCGTCGATCCCATGGTTGCCCTGCGATACGAATAAGCAACCTCTCTTTGCCGTTCACTTCCCGTTGTCTCATGTCCCAGCGACAGACCGAACGGCGGCCTAACTTCTGTTCATGGCGAAAACGGATTTCTAGTCCCACTAGGGTTGATTGCGGTCAGCGGGATGGGTGCCGTGATGATGCTATTTGGAGTCGGAGAATGGGGACGTTGCGGCTACTTGCTCGTTTTTCTTTCATTTCCTGTTTCTCTGCTGCTCCTCTTCCTCGTCCCCCATGCCGAAAAGGATGTTGCTGTCGTTGTGCCGACCCTCGCGGCGGTCGGTACTTACATGGTGGTGCGAGCCAACTACGCACGTCGAAAAAGACGGGAACATGCCTGATTAGTCCGCTGCTCTGAAAGGTCGTCCCGGTACCTCGCGGCTGTCAACCTCCAAGGCGTGGGCGTTTAGCCGCTAGAGTGGAACACAGGACCACGGGGTGCGACATGGGCTATGCTGCTACCGGCGGTGAAGGCTATAGTATTCCGGGAAAGAGAGGTGAAGTCTTGAAAGACGAGATCGCCCACGAGATCCTTAGCGAACTGCGCCTGATTCGGGAAGAACTGCAAAACCTGACGATGGCTATTCGATCAGCTAGCACCAGCAGAAATTCCGAAAATTCGTATACACGAAAACCACCTAAATTCTACCCGCGACGTGCTGCGAATCCACCTGATGTGCTGCGCCACTCTCAAGGGCATAAGCCACCGCGAAGTCCGCAACGCGGCCAGCCGCGAAGCCAATGGCATCAAAACCCTCCAAAGGACACGCGATAGCTCTCAAAAGCAATTCGTCGCCGACACCCATCTGTCTGCAGACTTTAAGTAAGCTGCACATTTTTGTAGTCGCGTTTACTGGGGGCTTGACGAGGTGAAGAGGGAGAACTTTCACAACTCGCGTGACTCGCGTGCAAATCGCGGCTCAATCCGCGGTCAACTCCCGATTAGTCGCAAAACCGGTAAGTTGCCCTGGGGTCAAACTCAACTTGGCGATTACCTCGTTACTCAGGAGTTGCGCTGAATCCGTCTGCGTGTAAACTCTCTCGCAGCAGATCGCTCACATGCTTTCTGTCGGGAAGCTTTTCGCGGTTGCTGCTATTTTGGCGTTGGTGGTGGGATCGACCAACCCCAAGCCGTTGTTCACAGCCTTTGTCAGCTGCGAGTTAAATGATTCAAGCAAACTCTTATGCAGACCAATTCCGACCACATGGGTTGTCCGGCCGGTGATGAATTGGCCGAGTAAGTCAAGAGCAGGTTCAACCTCCGAATACACGTGGTGGTTGCTGTTGTGCTGAGCCTTTGCCCACTA
>DATFTB010000148.1:0-26100 GCA_035262325.1 Candidatus Acidiferrum sp. | reverse complement strand
CTATTTCGCTGCACCCTGCGAGGCTCGCCGGAGGACGCCAGCGCGGCGGTAAAGACGAGAAAACCGTCTGAAGCTCGGCCGCCAGAAGAACGCCAGCCGCCTGTCCTTTTCGAGCTGTCGCCGGACGGCCAATTGCGCCGGGTCCGAATCGCACAGGAGGGCCGGATTCAGTTGGAATTCTCGTTCAAAGACTGGCAGTGGAATCCTGTGCTCCCGAAAGGATGGTTCGAGTTTGTCCCTCCGGCCGGTGTCGCCATTGTGGACGGCCAGCTATCCGATGCGCCGGGTTTGCGTCAGTAAGTAATAGGAGAGACGGAACTTCTGGCGCTTTCGTACTAGCGGATTGCCGTTATCAATCTGGAAACGTTCATTGAGCTTCGCGTTGAATGAGGTAAACTAAGAGTTTATGGGAGAATTCGTTTGTCGGGTGGCCGATGCCAATGGGCGGGTGTTCTCGCACATTGAAGCCGCCGGTACGCTGGATGAAGCGCGCCAGAAACTGGCCGAACGCGGTTTGTTCGTCTACTCCGTGGAGGCCCGTAGCAGCCTGGTCAGCGGGATGCTGGGCGTCGGGAAGCAGCGCAAGATCGGTGGAAACGATTTTCTGATCCTCAATCAGCAATTCAACACCCTCATAAAAGCCGGACTCCCGATTCTTCGCGCCCTAGACTTGCTCGCGACTCGCGCCAGCGCCCCAAAGCTTCGGCCCATTCTCACTCAGCTGCGAGACCGCGTGCGGGAAGGGAAGTCGCTTTCCGAGGCCGTAGACGAGTCCGGGGTTTTCTCCAAAGTTTACTCGACGGCAATTCTCGCGGGTGAGAAGAGCGGTAACCTGTCGGGCGTGCTGGAGTACTACATTGCCTACCAGCGGGTCAGCACCGGCGTAAAGAAAAAAATCATGGCGGCCCTGGTTTACCCTACCCTTTTGGTGATCGTCGCGACCATCATCGTCACTTATCTTGTCTCCTTCGTGGTGCCGAAATTCGGCCAGCTGTACCGGGACCTCGGTGTGGAACTTCCGACGCCCACTAAGGTGCTGATCGCTATCACAATCGACTACCGACCTTACATTTTGGGGTTTATCGCAGTGCTGGCACTAGTGATCGCAGGAATTTTCTTTTGGTCGCGCAGCGAAGAAGGAGGCGTAGCCTTCGACCGGATCAAGTTCCGGATGCCGGTGCTTGGCGAGACTCTTCTGAAGTTCCAGGTCGCTCAGTTTTGCCGGACGCTCGCGACGTTGCTGACCGGCGGCACACCTCTCGTCGCGGCGCTCACCACGGCGACGGAATCGATTGGAAGCAGGCTTGTGCGCGGCTCGGTTGTCCGCGCAACCCAAATGGTTCGCGAGGGTGAGTCGCTTCATGGCGCCCTCACGGCGACGACGGTGATGCCGGAAATGGCTCTGGACATGATTGAAGTTGGAGAATCCAGCGGTGCCATGGCCCCAATGTTGAATAGCGTCGCGGAGTTCTACGAAGAGGAAGTCAGTCTTCGCCTGGGAGCCCTGGTTTCCTTGATTGAGCCGCTGATTCTCGTATTCATGGGAATGGTGGTCGCTGGTATCCTGATCTCGCTCTATTTGCCGATCTTCTCGTTCTCCATCGCGGGTACGGGACACTAAGGACGCAATATGGCCACAGCGGACGCAAATTTGCACAACCAAGGCCTGCCGCCTGCGGGTGTGCCCGACCCCAACCAGGAGCGCGAACAGGCCCGCCGGCTCGCGGAACGGTACCGTTGCGGGTTCATCGACCTGATGGAGCAACGCATCGACCCGGACCTGTTTCGGACCATTCCCGCGGACTTGATGTTTCGCTTCAACTTCGTTCCCTTGTCGGTTCAAAACAGTACTCTCGTCATCGCCGTCGCCGATCCGGGCCAGGTGATGCTGAGCGATGAGTTGCCGCTTCTTCTTGGCAAGAAACTGGCCATCCGCGTGGCAACCCCCCGTCAGATCAGCGACCTGCTCAAGCGCACAGAACAGTCGCAGCGCGTCCTCGAGCAGGCGACGGAGGCTTTTACCCTTCAGGTCTCAAAGGAAGAGGAAGAAACCGAAGAGACAATCTCGGGCGACCGTCTGACGCGCGATACCACGGTTAGCCCGGTTGTGCGCTTGGTCGAAACGGTCATCTTCACGGCGCTCGAGCGGCGCGCCAGCGACATTCATATCGAGGCCCGCGATTCCGAGGTTGCGGTCAAGTACCGTATTGACGGGGTCTTGCAGCACGCCATGCAGCCAATCGCCAAGGAATGGCATTCCACCGTCATCTCACGCATCAAGGTACTCAGCGATTTGGACATTGCCGAGCGCCGTGTTCCCCAGGACGGACGCTTTCGCGTGAAGTACAAGGGGCGCTACATCGACTTGCGCGTCTCGATCATGCCCGCAAGTCACGGAGAGGACGCGGTACTCCGCGTCTTGGACAAGGAGACCCTCTCGGAGAAGTTCCAGAAGCTGACGCTCGACGTCGTCGGCTATTCCGATACCGAGACGAAGCGTTTTCGCCGCTACATTCGCGAGCCTTACGGGATGGTGCTAGTTACGGGACCGACCGGCTCCGGCAAGACCACCACATTGTATGCGGCCATCAACGAGATTAAGTCGGACGAAGACAAAATTGTAACGATTGAAGACCCCGTCGAATACCAACTCCGAGGCATTACCCAGATTCCCGTCAACGAGAAGAAGGGCCTGACGTTTGCCCGCGGGTTGCGTTCCATTTTGCGCCACGACCCCGACAAAATCATGGTCGGCGAAATCCGCGACCAGGAAACGGCGCAAATCGCCATTCAGTCTGCGCTGACCGGCCACCTGGTCTTTACGACGGTTCACGCCAACAACGTAACCGATGTGATCGGGCGTTTCATCAACATGGGGGTCGAACCGTACAACTTCGTCTCCGCGCTGAACTGCATCCTGGCCCAGCGTCTTGTGCGCATAATCTGCCCCAACTGCAAGCGCCCGAAAAAACATAGCGAAGCGGAGCTTCGTGACTCCGGGATCGATCCTTCGACCAGCTCGATCTACAATTTCGCCGAAGGTGCCGGCTGTCTGGAATGCTCCGGAACCGGCTTTCATGGCCGCACGGCCATCTGCGAACTGCTGGACCTCTCCGACCGCATCCGTGAAATGATTGTGGATCGCAGGCCGACTTCCGAGATCAAGCGAGCGGCCATTGAAGAAGGGATGATCACGTTGCGGCAAAGCGCCCTGACCAAAGTGCAAGCGGGAGTTACGACTCTCCGGGAAGTGAATAAGGTGACTTTCGTTGAATAACATCGCCACACATCAGGAAGGCGCTTCGCGGCTCAACTTTGTTCGCCGGTTCACCCGTTGGCTCGAAGCGACTCCACATCCTCTGATCGCCATTGAAATCTCTTCCGATCAGGTCGCAGCCGCGCGTTTTTTGAGAACGGGGGCAGTAAGCGGTTATTTCGTCGAGGACCTTCCCAAGGGCGCCCTGAACCCCTCGGCGATTGAATCAAACCTTGCCAATCCCGCAGTGGTCAAAGGGGCGATCGATCGTGTCTGCCAATCGCTTGACGCAAAACAGGAAGATGCAGCGCTGCTTTTGCCCGACCCGGTTATTCGTGTTTTTGTTCAGCATTTTGACGACTTTCCACGAAGCGCTCAGGAAGCCCTTCCGATGCTCCGTTGGAAGCTGAAGAAGAGTGTGCCGTTTGAGGTCGAGGAGACGCTGCTCTCCTATATGCGCCAGGCTTCCCGCGGAGAAGGCGTCGACATCGTGACGGCCATTGCGCGCCTCCGGATTGTCAAGGAATATGAGGCGTTGCTCGAAGGCCCGGGGCTGCGCCCCGGTGTTGTGCTGAGCTCCATCCTTGCGGCCATAAGCCTGCTCGATGATCACAAACCGACGCTGCTGGCCCGCGTGTCGGGCACGTCGCTGACCACCGCCATCGTGCGCGAAGGCGCGCTGGCCGGCTATCGCTGCACGGAGTTGCCGACGCACGCCGGAGAAGTCACGCCCCAAATGTTGCTCGAAGAGGTTTATCCGCTGGCGGCGTACTACCAGGATACCTGGCGGGAGGGGCTCCAGGCCGTAAGGGTTGCCGGCCTTGGAGACCGGTTGGCGGATTTCGTAGCGCCGCTGGAAGAGGAATTCAAGTGCCCGGTGAAGTCGCTACTGAGCGCGGCCGTATCGGCGGGCACGGTTAAGGCGGACGCTCGTCCACTGGCAGACCATGAACTAGACGGTTTGGTTGGGTGGATGCTCCATCGCGATTAGCGGAGGATCAGAAACGTCTCTATGCACGTAAGACTAAACCTTGCAACTATTCCGCTGGTGTCGCACCGGCGTTTTCTGGCAGGAGCTACGCTCGTTGGCATCCTGGGCGCCTTTCTTTTCCTGTTCTTGGGCTGGCGCTTCTACTCCTTGCGCAAGGCGGATGCCGCTTTGCGGGCCCGTACCGCGAGAATTGACCAGGAAATGTCTCGCCTGCGCACGCAGCGACAGGAACTCGACCGTTTCTTTGCTCAGCAGGAAGGTGCGCATATGCAGGAGCGCGCCAAATTTATCACCTCCGTGATTGAGGCCCGGAGCTTCAATTGGACGGAGATGTTTATGGACCTCGAGCGCATCCTCCCTGCAGGCGTGCATGTGTTGCGGATCGAGCCGAGACTCGAGAAGGGAAGTGTTTCGGTGAAGTTTGTGGTCGGAGCGACAGGTCCGGAAGCCATGGAAAAACTCCTTAAAGCTTTCGAAGGGTCAAGCTCCTTCTCGGAAGTTGTTCTGCTCTCCCAACAGCTTCCGAAACAGGCGGGCGCCGACCCCCTCACCATCGAATTCTCGGCGGTCTATTCGGGGACTTGACCATGCGTGACTTCGAGCTCAAGAGAGTGCTCATCATCGTTGGCCTCGCGATTCTGCTGGCGGCCGACGCGACCTTTGCCTATCTGAATCACCAGATGTCATTGTCAAAAGAGAATCCGCAGCAGGTTTTGGCTGCCAGGAATCTTCAGCTCGGAATCATGAAGGCGGACATCGATCACGCCTCCAAAATCCGGGAAAATATCCCTAAAGTCGTGAAGGCCTTCGAGGAGATCGAAAGCACACTGCCGCAAGCGTCCAGGGGTTATTCCATCATCAGTCAGGAATTAGACGGCTACGCTCATGAATCTCACATCATTATGGACGACATCCATTTTCGCGAAAAGGAAGTCCCCGGTCGCAACGTCTCTGAAGTGATCGTGGAATCGACGATTACCGGCGACTACAATGGAATTGTGCATTTCCTGAACCATATGCAGCGTTCCAAGAACATCTACATCGTCGACGGTTTGGATGTGGATTCGCAGAATGTGCCGCAGGCAGCACCAGGATCCTTGAGGGTAGGACTTCACCTGCGCACGTATTTTCGGAAGGCATGATGGCGTATACAAAACAGCAGAAAGAACTTGGCACACTCGCGGCGCTGATAATTGCGGCCGGACTCGTGTGGTTTCTCTTTGTCGGGAAGGGGCCGGGCAGCCCGACACGCGCCGCGGGACCGGGTCAGTACAAGCCTATCGACGCTCAGGATTACAGCGTTGTGCTGGATCGATTGAGAAAGGCGCAAACGACGGAATACAGACCCTCCGGGCGAAACATATTTGTCGCGGCGCCAGTGAAGCCGGTGGAGGTTCCAAAACCGGTCGAACCCGTGTTCGTTCCCTCGGGGCCGACGCTTCCTCCTCCCCCTCCTCCTCCGACGCTGTCCATGAAGTTTTTCGGCTACGGGACTCTGCCTTCCGGCGGAATCCGCCAGGCGTTTCTGCTCGACGGCGACGAAGTAAAAATCGTCAGTGAAGGAGACACGATCCAGAACCACATCCGCATCGTACACATAGGTAACGACCGGATTGAGTTCGAGGATACGAACACCGGCTTACGGAATTCTGTCGCCCTGGAAATGCCGCCCACATGAAACACATTTCACCAAAGCGAACGGGCAAACGAGGGCAGCGGGGATACGCGCTTCTGATGATGATGTTCTTCCTCGCGGTCCTGCTCCTGAGCATGGCCGTGGCCACGCCAACGGTGATTAACGACCTGACGCGCGAAAAGGAAACGGAAATGGTCTGGCGCGGAAAGCAATACGTGCGCGGCGTAAGGCTGTACTACCAGAAAATGCACCGCTTTCCGACTCAATTGGACGACCTGACCAAGCCCAAGACCCTCGGAGTGCGATTCATGCGCCAGGCCTACAAAGACCCCATGAACACCGTCGACGGCAGTTGGCGATTGATCTATCTCGGGCCGGGCGGCACGCTGCTCGGCAGCTTGAAGACCCGTTGCCTCAATGCTTCGATAACCGCTCAGGCGGGGGTCTCGAATTTCGGCAATCCGGTCTCGACGGGAGCTGCTTCCAGTTTCGGAAGGGGCCTAAACTCCTCCCAATCGTCTTCCTTTGGAGGCTCCTCTTTTTCAACTTCCTTTAGTTCGTCTGGCTCGTCGAGTTCTTCTGACTCGAGCGCAAGCGGGACAACGGCTGCTGCTTGCGGAGGGCCGGCGACGGACGCGAGCGGCAATCCGAGTGGCTCCAATCAGGGTTCCAGCGATACGATGGGCCAACCGCATGACATCGCCTCTTCGGATCTGCCTCAGCCGATCATGGGAGGGAACATCGTCGGGGTAGGAAGCAAAGTCAACAAGCAGTCTTTCCTGTGGTACGACAAGGCCAGAAACTACCGGCTGTTCGAATTCGTGTTCGATCCTACGATCGACGTCATTACCGGCCAGCGGATCGGTACTTTCCCGGGGCAGATTCCTGGGGCGGTTACTCCCGGAACGGTTAATCCGGCCGGGACGGCTCCCCAGGGCAACAATCCAAATCCCTCGCAGACTCAGAGTCCTCCGATGAATCCCGGCGCCCCGCAAGACCCACTCCCTTTGCAGGCGCCGCCGAACCCATAGGAAAATCAGTGGTCGGAAGGAAGACCTTCGAGGTTAGCCGTCCGTGCCTGTTAACCTGTTTTAACTGGCGGATATTTTGACTTTTTGCCGTTCGGTGTCAGCCTTGATCTTTGCATAGCTCTTGGCGATGCGCTGTACGTATTTCATCGTTTCAAGATAAGGAGGGACACGGCGGCCGTACTGGTCAACGCGCTCGGGGCCGGCATTGTAAGCGGCCAGAGCCAGCGTCAAGTTGCTGTATTTCTTGATGAGGTCGCGAAGGTAGCGCGTGCCGCCGTCGACGTTCTGCTCGGGATCGAACGCATCTTTCACGCCCAAAAGCGCCGCGGTCTGCGGAAGCAATTGCATCAGGCCCTGCGCATTCTTCGGGGAGACCGCCTTAGGGTTAAAGTTGGATTCGACCGCGATTACGCAATGAATCAAATCGGCGTCGACGCCATAGCGATCAGCCGCCGCACGAATGATCTTTTCAAAAGGAGTTTTGTCGGTCAGAGGCTCGGGTACAGGCTCGAAAATCTCCTCCGGCTCGATGCCCGCTATGTCTTCGACAGAGACTTCCGCGGTGCCGCCTTTCAGATGCAGGCGATACCTGTCGCCGAGAATCTCGTAGCCGGTTACCTCCAGGCGCGCGCCGCTCCGCAAGACCACGTAATCCGCACGTGCACGAGGAGCGAAAACGAGGAGCGCTCCAGCCAGCAAACTCATCGTCAGGATGTGTCTTATAGCCATTCCGCCGCCGTTTGCAGAGCGTATTGCTCGATTGCAGCTGCCACCCCGTCCTCATCGTTCGAGCCAGTGATGGCCCAGCCGCGAGTCTTCAACTCCGGAACGCCGTTGCCCATCACCACGGGGACCCCCGCAAAGGATAGCATTTCCATGTCATTGTGGTTGTCACCAATGGCAAGGATTTCCTGCCGACAGACGCCGCGAAGGCCTGCCCATTCGGCCAGGGCGGCCCCTTTGGAAACAGCGGGATGAATGACATCGATCATGGAGAAGTCCTTCGCCTCGTAGACCGTCACCGCCAAAGCAAACTCCCGTCCGAAATGGACGTTACGAAGTGCGACTTCGGCTTCCCGAAGGGGAGCCACGGCTCCCGTAAACATCACCTGAATGGGATCCTCCGTCAAGCACGTTTCGAGCGGGTTTGCCTCGGCGAGGAATTCACGATTGCGTGTGTAATAACCCCCGCGTGTCGGGTCATTCCAGTCGATGGACTGCAAGATAACTTGGTTCGCGCGGGGCCGATCAAAGACCACCGCCGCACCATCGCGCCAAGGTTCGGTCGCCCGGAGTACTCGCAAGGCGGTTTCCTTGGGAAGCAGATGCCTGACACGAGTCTGGCCGTCGCTCGTGCGTACCATGGCGCCATTGTTGACGATCATGGTGAGCGGCGAGTCGATCTGTTGAGCCACAGGCAGCGCAAAGTCGTAGCGTCGGCCGGTGACAAGGGCAACTTCGATACCCCGTCGCGTGGCCTCCGCGATGGCGGCGCGGTTGGACACGGATACCTCAAAACGGCTGTTGAGGAGCGTGCCATCAATGTCGAGGGCGATCAGGCGAATCGGCATCATTCTAGTCTACCGGAGACCAAGCCATGCCGTCAGGTGCGCCCCCTCGAAGGAATGCGCAAGGATCATCTCAACGCAGCATCCCCGGCCATTACGAACACCCTCTCGTGCTAGACTTCGGCCTCTATGACGACCCGAAGGCTGTACTACGACGATTCGTTCATGCGAACCTTTTCGGCACGAGTCCTCGAATGCGTTCCCGCCAAGCCGGTCCCTTCGCCCTCCGGGCCACGCCTCGCGTGGGAAGTAGAGTTGGACCAGACGGCATTCTACCCAACTTCGGGAGGGCAGCCTAACGATCTCGGTTGCATCGGAGAAGCGAAAATTCTGGACGTGCGCGATGAGCATGATGTGATCTTGCATGTCGTGGACCGCGAGCTGGAGCCCGGAGAAGTGCGGGGATCGATCGATTGGGGGCGTCGTTTCGATCACATGCAGCAGCACACCGGCCAGCATCTCCTTTCCGCGGTGTTTCAAGAGCGCTACGGACTGCCAACGGTTTCCTTTCATCTCGGAAGCGATCTCTCGACGATTGATCTGCGGGGCCCGGAGCCGGACGCAGCGGTTCTTGAGGGAGCGCAGCGAGCTACAAACCAGATCATTTTCGAAGACCGGCCGGTAAACGTCCGGTATGGAACAGCAAGTCAGTTCGCCGAGCTCGGCGTGCGCAAGGAAGTGGATCGGGAAGGGATACTGCGCGCGATCGAGATTGAAGCAGCGGATTTGCAGCCGTGTGGGGGAACGCACGTGAAGAGCACGGGGCAGATCGGACTGATACTGGTACGTCGCTCGAGCAAGATGCGTCAGGACTGGCGCGTGGAGTTCGTTTGCGGTTGCCGTGCGGAACGATTGTCCGGCGGGGACTACCAGTTGCTGCGAAGAATATCGGATCGGCTGAGCTGCCTGCCAGAGGATGTACCAGCGACAATCGAAAAGCTGGTGACTGAACGGGACGCAAACTTCAAGAGTTTGCGCGCTGTCTTGCAGCAGCTTGCAGAGGCGCGCAACGCGGCGGTGATCCTCGCGGCCCCCCAAACTCCGGAGGGCCTGCGGATTGTCGCCGAACTTCTACGCGACGCGCACCCTGATTTGCTTCTCCCTCTGGCAACAGAAGTGGCAAAGAACGAAAAAGCGATCGCCCTGCTCATCCATGAGGAGGCTGGTCAGATGGTCTTCGCGCAGCATCCGTCGTCGGGAAAGGATCTTCGAGCGATTCTGAAGCACGTGCTCGAGAAGACTCCGGGCAAAGGTGGCGGCTCGCGGGATTTCGTGCGGGCCAAACTGGCGGACCCTAGAAGATCGGCGGAAGCATTGGAGACGGCAAAGAAGCTTGTGGACGCCTGAGATCCCAGGCCAAGACAAGGAAGGATTTCTTCCCGATGAAAAGGGCAGGAGTCGGAATCAAGAACTACGTGCTGGTGCTCATTATTTTTTGCGTCGTTCGGGCCGGGCTTGCCGGACAGGATCGCGTCGACAACGATGCGGGTTGGCCGAATTACGGCAATGATCCTGGCGGCACGCGCTATTCGCCCGCAAAGCAGATCAATCGTAGCAACGTCCCGCAGCTGAAGGTGGCCTGGACATTCCGAACAGGAGCCCTGCCACACGACGAAGATCTGGATCACAAGGCGGCCTTTGAAGCTACACCGATTCTGAGTGAGGGAAAGCTGTTTCTAAGTACGCCCTACGACCATGTTATTGCGTTGAGCGCGGCCAGCGGAGCAAAAATCTGGGAGTTTGACCCCAAGCTGGAACTTCCCTATGGGGCGTCAGAGGTGACCTCGCGGGGCGTCTCCGCCTGGCGCGACGGGCGGACATCGGGGCCATGTAGGCTAAGGATTTTCGTAGGCACGCTGGACGCACGGCTCATTGCCGTTGACGGAGAAACAGGGAAAGCGTGTGCGGACTTCGGCACCGGGGGAGAGGTTGATCTGACCGCCGGGGTTCGCCTGCGCGACCCGGGCGACTACCAGGTAACTTCGGCGCCAGCCATCTACCAGGACTTGCTCATAACGGGATCCTCGATTGGAGACAATCGGGCCGTAACCCTCGAACGGGGCATCGTACGGGCGTTCGATGTTCGAACCGGGGCGTTGCGCTGGTCGTGGGACCCGATCGCTCCATGGGCTTACCACACGACGCCCCGAACGGGCGGGGGCAATGCGTGGTCGACGATTTCGGTCGATGTGGAACACGGCCTGGCTTTCGTTCCAACGGGAAGCGCGAGCCCCGATTACTATGGAGGGATCCGCCGGGGCGACAACAAGTGGGCGAATTCCGTGGTTGCGTTGAAGGCCCGTACAGGTGAGTTTGTCTGGGGCTTTCAGGTCGTGCACCACGATCTGTGGGACTATGATGTGGCATCGCAGCCGGCGTTGTTTAACTGGAAAGACGGAACGCCGGCAGTCGCCATCAGCACAAAAATGGGTCGGGTGTTTGTTCTGAACCGGCTAAATGGAGCTCCCCTGCTGCCGGTCGAGGAGCGGCAGGTCCCCAAGAGCGACATCCCTGGAGAGGAGTCTTGGCCGACGCAGCCGGCCTCGACGATTTCCCTGGTGCCGGAAAGATTGTCGCCGGACGACGCGTGGGGAAAAGATGCACAAGAGCGACAGTGGTGCGAAGAAAAGATCAAGGTCGTAAGGACTGGAGAAATCTTCACGCCGCCGAGCGTTCAAGGAACGCTGGTATTTCCCGGCAACGTGGGCGGAGTTAACTGGGGCAGCGCCGCATACGATCCGGAGCGGCACTTATTGGTTACGGATACGAATCGCCTGCCCATCTTCGTCAAGCTCATCCCCCGGGAGGAATTCCAGGAAGCGCGCAACAGGGCCAGTGAATCCGACCGATTGCACGGGGAGTTCGCGCGGCAAACGGGCGCGCCTTTTGCGCTGTTTCGCACGCCCCTGCTCGCGCCAAGTGGGCTGCCTTGCAACGCTCCTCCCTGGGGGACCGTAGAAGCGGTGGATTTGTTTACTGGCAAGAAAGTTTGGGACGCGCCGCTCGGAAGCTACCTGCCCGGGATCAAGACGGGTACGATCAACTTGGGTGGGCCAATGGTGACGGCAGGCGGACTGGTGTTCACCGCAGCGGCCATGGACAACTATCTCCGCGCGTTCGATTCGGAGACAGGTAAGGAACTCTGGAAGTTCGAGCTGCCAGCGGGCGGTCAGGCCACGCCGATGACCTACACTTTGGATGGTAGGCAATTTCTTGTGATCTCGGCTGGCGGACACGGGAAATTGGGAACGAAGCAGGGCGACTACGTGGTGGCGTTCACGTTGCCGTAATGTTGCGGTCTGCCCCGGTTCAATACAAACGCTTCGGGGACATCCACGGACGACGGAGGAGGAAAAATGAACGTGCGAACCCTTACCGGGTTTTGCGTGATGTTGACTTGCGCGTGGGGGCCATTCCTGCGAGGACAGGAGAGCGCTCCGAAGCCCGAAACGCCGATAGAGAAATGGACTGGCAAGACTGCGATGTTGATCGGGGCCCACGCGGATGATGACGCGCTCTGCCACGGCACGCTGGCGATGTTACAGGCCCACGGCAACCAGGTGTATATCGTCACGCTAACCACGGGAAACGTCGGCACGCAGGATCCCAACCTTTCGCGCACACAATTGGCGGAGATCCGCCGCAAGGAAGAATTAGCGGCCTTGGCAGAACTAGGCATTCCGGGCCAGCACTACATCAACCTCGGCTACGACGATGGGATGCTGGAATTCGAGGACCGCAAGGCCGTCGTAGAGAATCTGGTGCGCCTGATTCGCAAATACCGACCTGATGTCTTGTTTGCCTGGGACCCTGGAAAAAACTATCAGCGCTGGCACAAATCCGACCACCGGGCCGCTTCCTATCTGGCGGCGGACGCGGCGCGCGCGGCCATGTGGCGGCTGCTTTTCGAAGGGCAGATCACACAAGAAGGCTTGCATGAATACATGATCCCCGAGTATTTGTTCTACAACGACTACGACCGCGGCGACGAAAACGTCTGGGTGGACATCAGCGACTACGTCGACAAGAAAGTGAACGCAGATGCCCAATACATGAGCCAGTACGGGCCCGGATGGAAGCACTACAATCCGCATCCGAGCGAGGCGGAGATTGAGGCGATGAAAGCTGACGCGAGAAGCAAGATCATGAGAAGGGAAAGAGAGGGCAAACCCGTCGAAGGATTTCGATATTACCGAGGCCTGCCTGACGCCATCGGCAAGTAGAACTGGAACGAGCGAGTGTCGAATTCCAGGAACGACTTAAGCCTGGGCCGCCTTCTTTGCAGCGGCAGAGTCGTAGCTTTCTCCGTAAATGGCGGGAACCTGGCCGCCCATCGCCCTCAGGTAGGTGGAAAGCTGGCCGCGGTGATGGATGGTGTGATGGAGCGAAAAGCGAAAATAGGCAACAGCGGGGAGTTGGAACATGCCGCGGAAATCCATGATGCGAGTCAACTGCTCGCCGGATAGTCTCGTGAACTGATCTAAATTTCTCGAAAAGGACTCCCCGTACCACTGGCCAATTTGCGCCGGTGTGCGCACGTCGTCGGGACGATGAATGGGCGTGAAGTCGAACGCGCCGGAAACGATGCCGGAATAGAAGCGATGTTCGGCAGCGACGATGTGCCAGGCCAGTTCCATTGCGCTTCTCGAATTAGGGTCCGGGCGGTAATCCGGGCTGGTGGCGGGAATGGCTTCGATCACCGAGCGTGTGACCTTATGCTCGTTCTTGACGGATGGTAGCGTGAAATCCCGCAGGAAGGATGCCTGCTCGGGAGCGATCGGATTCATAGGCTGCTCCTCTCGGGGAGAGAGTCTACCGCGATTGGTCAGATCTTCAAAAGCCCAAAAAGTATGAACAACAAAGCCAGGAATCTCTGGACCGCGCTACCTAAAAGAAGCGGGTACGGACGCGGTCGGGAAGATTGTAGAGGTCGACCACGGTAAGAAAGTCGATGGTCTTGAATTCCCGATCTATAGCCGGCGGACCGCAGATCTTGCCAGAGATGTCCAGATAGGCGCGGAATAGCCGTGGGGGCCGCTTCACTTCGACGGCCTCACCTGTCGACTGGCAGGCGTACCCGGGCTGTGGCTCGGTGCGGAGAGCCGGCTCGACAAGGTGCCTTTGCTTGAGCGATTCGTACATCGCGGCCCCGTAGTTTTCATCCTGGGAAGAAATCGAGCTGCAGCCGATAAGATAGCGCGAATCGTGGCGGGTGGAGTAAACGGCAATGCCTTTCCAGAGGGCGTGAAGAACCATGATGTTGCGGTAGTCCTCGTGGACGCACGCACGGCCGAGTTCCAGCATCTGCCTGCGGACGGGTTCATAAATAGAGAAATCGAAAAGCTGATTGCCGTAGTACCCGAGATTGCGCTGCGCGGTCTCTCCGGTCTGGAGTCGATAGGTGCCCACGAGCTTGCCCGACTCCAGATCGCGCACCATCAGGTGGTCGCAGAACGAGTCAAACGGATCGATATCTAGGCCCGAACGGTCCGAAGTAGAGAGACCTTCGTGCAGTTCGAGATTGAAGACCATGTAACGAAGGCGCTGACATTCCAGCAAACTTTCAGAGGATTGGGCAAGAGTGACACGAAAGAGTGAAGTCGTCGCTAAGTGTGGGTCGGTCGTTACCGTTTTCACAGTTGACCTCTGGCTGCAGCGAGTTTCGCGTGCAGCAGATTGCGGGAATGTTTCAGCCAGGTTATTTTCGTGTGCACGCCGTTACCCTTTGGAACGCGTCACGCCTCCCTCCTAGAGTCTACTTAGAACCCCGAGGAAAGGGAAGCCGCGACTGTGCTAATTGATGGGGCGATGTCCGGTTGGCTTCACGTGAGTCGCAATACGTGGCCGGCGCAACCGTATGAGCGCGTGGTAATGATGCGGATCTGGGAACGGAAAAAGCTTCGGACCCTTACGGCCGCAACAGCCGAAGCGAATATTCGGGCCCAGCCAAGGATTGTCAGGCAATTGTCAACCGTGCGGCGAACCGTAGCGGTCACGGCACATTTATCGTAATACGATATGGTTGCCGCCGAGACATGCAAACGAATTAGGTTGCTACAGCTACGGACTTAGTTCTGAATCGCCATCCGAAGACGAACCAGCTGGCCCCGCCGACAGGTGATCGAACACGCGCTTCACCATGCCATCGCAGCGATGCCCCAGAAATGGAAACACCCCCTTCGCGCTCGTTCCCACCCGTTCCAGCAGTTCTCGGCGCAGGAGAGAACGACCGCGATGCAGCCGCACCTTCACATTCTCTTCGGTGAGACCAAGCGCCGCCGCGGTTTCCGAGGTGCTCAGCTCTTCCACTTCCCGTAGCATCAACACAGTCCGATATTGACTCGGCAAGCGCATCAGCGACTGTTCGAGCAAGCGGGCTAGCTCGGCTCGCGATGTGCTCTCCTCGGGATCGACGGAAACGCCGGTGAAGTCCACGGAAATCTCTCCCTCATCCATTTCGGTGTCCAGCTGCTGCATTCGTTTGCGGCCTCGGAGACGTGCCAGCGCCTCATGGACGGCGATTCGCGTAAGCCAGGTGGAGAAAGATGCCCGGCCTTCGAATTGGGAGAGGTGTTGATACGCGCGGACATAAGCATCCTGCATGACGTCTTCTGTCTCGGCGCTATCCCGTAGAATCGATATGACTACTCGGTAGAGCCGCTGGTTATACCGACGCATAATAATCTCGTAGAGGGCGGTGTCCCCGGCCAATACGCGCTCGACGACTTGTTCGTCCGACCAGCCTTCGATTCGCGCCTGCTCCAGGATCTCCATGGTCATCCTAGAGGACAGAGTCGCCAAGCCGCAAAAGGTTACATCTCTCCGTTTACCGCGCCCCGAGCTGGGCGTCCGTCTGCGCTGTAACGAATTGAACCCTTCCCGCTCTGTCTTGTTGGAGGAAGTAGAGCAGAAAAATGAAAGAGCTTGATCCTCGACTGAAGGCCACCTGGTGGGCGCTCCGCATTGGCTTGGGCGCGGGACCCATCATTGCAGGCATCGATAAGTACTTCAACGTCCTCGCTAACTGGGAGATGTATCTAAGCCCCATTGCAACACGCGTTCTCCCGTTGAAGGACACGACATTCATGCATGCCGTTGGCGTAGTCGAAATCATCGCCGGAATGATCGTTTTCTCGCGCTGGACCAAAATCGGCAGTTACATCGTTGGCGCCTGGCTGATTGCGATCGCCATCAATCTTGTGAGCACCGGAATCTTTTACGACCTGGCCATGCGCGACATGGAGATCGCCATCGGTGCTTTCGCGCTGTCTCAACTAAGCGCCGCGCGCGAGCACCCTCCGGTTGTGGAAGGTGTAACCCAACCGGCCAAATCCCGGCTAACTGCGACTCCTTGATTTCTAGAGAACGATGCAATCTTCAAAGGGGGAATCCATGCGTAAAATCTGCTTCTATATTGTGGTGGGGCTGCTCCTACTTCCAGGGATCGCGGCCGCTGCCGAAACGTTCAAGGACGTCCCGGTCGTCGACTCGAACTGCTCCAAAAAAGTCGCCGATGCGCCAGACAACCACACTCGCGAGTGTGCGCTCAAGTGTGAAGCCAGTGGCTATGGCATCATAACCGACGACAAAAAGTTCCTCAAATTTGACTCCGCAGGCAACAAAGAGATGGCTGCGGCTCTCAAGGCTTCCACGAAAAAGGATCACTTGCGCGTCAATGTCAGCGGGGACGTCCATGGTGACACTCTGAAGGTTACGTCCATCACGTTACTGTAAGGCCGCCAGAAGCGAAACAGCTCCTAACGACGCTCCGTTTCTCGCCAGGAGGCGGTCAATACACGCCTGCGCGACGTCTGGCTCCTTTTAGTTACTGGCTCTGTGAAAGGCATGGAATTGTGCTCGTTGGGGAGGTGTCTATGTGCAGAAGACTATTGTTGATCATCGGTGCCACGCTCGTGGCTCTTGCTCTCTTACTCACGACAAAAATGGGCCGCAGCGCCCAAGACTACTCGTCCGCTGTTTCTCCTGCGGACCGGGCGATGGAGGCGAACGACGACCGGATGATAGCCGAAGGGAGACGCACCTTCCGGTTCGACACCTTCGGCGACGAGGCATTTTGGGGCGACACGCTGCACCTGCACCAAGCGATTGCCGGCGGGAAGCTCGGCGGCGTCGGGCCGGGCGTAAGTCTGAGAACGGCGTTGAGCGTGGGGCTGAAAATCGATGTCGATGCGTTGCCAGCCGGGCTTGTGAGCGCGTTGAAACTGGGTCAAGTCAACCTCGATGATCCGGCTACAACCCTGGCGCTCCTGGAACTAAACTCCGTTGTCGGCCTTACGGGTTTTTTCAACAACCAAGGGAACCTTCAATCCGTTGGCATTCAGTGCGCGCTCTGCCACTCGACTGTCGACAATTCCTTCGCTCCCGGCGTCGGCCACCGCCTGGACGGTTGGGCCAACCGTGATTTGAATGTGGGCGCGGTCGTGGCGCTCGCGCCTACTCTGAAACCCGTGGCTGACCTTCTCGGTATGGATGAAGCCGCGGTGCGTAGCGTGTTGAACAGCTGGGGCCCCGGTCATTTCGATGCCGAGTTGTTTATAGACGGCAAAGCTTTTCGCCCCGACGGCAAAAGCGCGGCCACTCTCATTCCTCCCGCCTTCGGCCTCGCGGGAGTGAACCTGCATACTTGGACAGGCTGGGGCTCAGTGACGCATTGGAACGCGTTTGTCGCCAACCTTGAAATGCACGGCAAAGGGACATTCTACGATCCCAGGCTGAGCGATGCGAGGCAATTTCCCGTGGCGGCACGCGCCGGCTTCGGAAGTGTAAGAAACGATCCCGACTTGATTACGCCGAAACTGGCTTCTCTTCATTTCTACCAACTCGCGATTCCTGCGCCACAACCCCCGGCCGGAAGCTTCGACGGAGAAGCCGCCGAGCGCGGAAAACAAGTCTTCAATGGAGCAGGGAAATGCGCCAACTGCCATGTTCCACCCTTGTTCACCGAGCCGGGTTGGAACATGCATGCGCCCTCCGAGATCGGTGTGGACGACTTCCAGGCCAACCGCGCTCCGGACAGGGCGTACCGCACCTCCCCTTTGCGGGGGCTCTGGACGCACAAAAAAGGTGGCTTTTATCACGACGGGCGGTTTAGGGACTTGCTTGATGTTGTCAATCACTACGATCAGTTTTTTGCGCTAGGCCTGACGCCGGAGGAGAAGAGTGACCTGATCGAATACTTAAAGTCTTTGTAGACTGATTTCACAAAGGGTTGGGCAACTTAGAACGCACTCTGCCGTCCGGAACCCGGGACGGTATTGGCAACAGGGAGATCACGGGCCGGCCCGCGATGGCGCCGTTTCCGACAAACCGCTGTATGAAACGGTCATTCGGGAAGCCGCTCTGTCGCTGGAACCGGAGGTGCGGCCAAATACTTAATAAAGATGACTTCGTTCTGCGCCTCGTTGTAGAGCAATTCGTCCGCAATTGCGCGTGTCAGCGCGATACCAAATCCTCCTGGGCGAATGCCAAGCTGCTCGCGCACCGTCATGTGCGCAAAAGGATCTTCCGCTGGTTGCCCCACGGCAGCGTGGGATAATTCTTTGAAGGTGAAGCCGGGTCCGGGATCCGCTACACGATACAGGAGCATACGAGAGGAGCGCACGTAAGCAATCCGTACTTTCCGGTTTGGATTCAATTGCCCGCCCCATTCGACGGCGTTAAGCAGCAACTCGCGAAACGCCAGGCCGATCATATTGCGCTGGTCATCGGGAAGATCCGCATCGAGCTTGATGAGAAATGATTGGATCCGATCGGCAGCGTCCCGCGTGCAAGGAATAAGCAGCTCGACCCAGTGAGGCTTCGCTGAAACGATTTCGATGGGCCCGGAGGAATCCGGACGGAGCGCTCGCGATGCCACCTCGACCGCTTTCTTCGGAGGAAAAGGCTTGCTCAGGTACTCGTAGGCTTGTTCCCGAACCGCGCCCAGCACAGACTGTGGCGTGCCGTCGGAGGTCATGATAACGATTTTCGGACAGTTCTGGTCGGTGCGAGCTCGGGCAAGGACTTCCAGCCCCGTCATTTCCGGCATCCAGATGTCGAGAAATGCAAGAGCAAAACTCCTTTCTTTGATCTTACGCAACGCCTCGGCGCCATTTTTCGCAGCCGTCACCGCATAACCGGCCCTCTTCAACATGCTGCAAATGGCGAAGCGCGTGGTGCGATCATCATCGGCGACCAGAATCTCTCCTTGAGTCGGAGCCTGACGCATGGGTGGCACCTCAGGTCGTCGGGTTCAAGAGCCCATCTGCTTGCGATGCTACTTCCGAGCGCGGACGGGGTCAACTCCGGGAGGCCCATCATCCAACGGCGCCACTTGCGAGATTGGTTATGCAAGTACCAAAATAGGGGCTCGTTCGGGCTCCGGGAGAATCCGCGCGAGGGAATGATGGCACCGGCCAGTTTCGATGGGCCCAAGAGCGACGACCTGCGCGAGTTTTTCGAGCTGTCGCTAAACCTGTGGTGTATCGCCGGGACAGATGGCTACTTCAAGCACCTTAACCCTGCCTGGGAAACGACGTTTGGTTACACCCGGGAAGAGCTGCTCGCGCGTCCCTATTTAGAATTTGTGCACCCCGATGACCGTGAAGCAACGATCGCGGAAGCTGCACACGTGGCGCTCGGGCGCAGCACTCTATCCTTCGAGAACCGGTACCGTTCGAAGGACGGCAGCTACAAATGGCTGCTCTGGTCGGCAATCGTAAGGCCGGAAAAGGAGTTGATTTACGCGATCGCGGCCGACGTCACCGATCGAAAACGCGAAGAGGCACGTCTTGCCGCGCAATACGCGGTGACGCGGGTGCTTGCCGAAGCGCCAACCTTGGCCAGTGCAACTCCTCGCATCCTGCAGGCGATCTGTAACAGCCTCGCTTGGTCCGTTGGGGCCATTTGGCGCGTGGACCAGAAAGAGAAGGTGCTGCGGTGTGTTGAAACCTGGCATAAACCCGCAGCGCAAGCCCAGGACTTCGACCAGCTCACCCACTCGGTGACGTTTTCCCCAAATGTGGGCCTGCCCGGCAGAGTGTGGTCGGAAGCCAAACCCGCTTGGATAGAAGACGTAACATGTGACTCGAATTTCCCTCGTGCACCGATCGCCGCCAAGGAAGGGCTGCGTGCAGCCTTCGGTTTTCCGATTCTGCTCAAAAACGAGGTCCTGGGCGTGCTCGAATTCTTCTGCCACCAAATTCAGAAGCCAGACCGGAAACTGCTGGAGATGATGGGGGCGATCGGCAGCCAAATCGGACAGTTCATCGAACGCCTGGAAGCGGAAGATGCTCTTCGAGCCCACGCGCGCGACCTCGAAACAGCGAGGAAAAGAGCCGAAGAAGCCACGCGCGCCAAGAGCGAGTTCCTGGCCAGCATCAGTCATGAGATCCGCACACCCATGAACGCCATGATCGGCATGACAGAGCTTGCGTTGGAGACACGGATCACACGCGAGCAGCGAGAATATCTGAACGCCATTCAAAGTTCAGCAGAAGCACTGCTCGAGCTGGTCAACGACATCCTCGATTTCTCGAAGATCGAAGCCCGTAAACTGCGTTTGGACGCGGTCGACTTCAACATTCGCGACGTGCTCGAGGACACCATGCGGGTGCTGGCTCCACGCGCTCAGCAGAAGGGTATCGAACTAGCATGCCATGTCGACTCCAACGTCCCCGAGGTCCTAGTCGGGGATCCCCTGCGCCTGCGTCAGGTAGTCGTGAATCTTGCGGGCAACGCCATCAAATTCACTGAACAAGGGGAGGTCGTTCTGCGTGCGCGCACCGAATCGCGCAGCATTGGAAGTGTTGTGTTGCATTTCTCGGTTAGAGATACGGGCATCGGGATTGCGCCGGAGAAACAGTCGATGATTTTCGAGGTGTTTTCACAAGCCGACAGCTCCACGACCCGACGTTACGGAGGAACCGGGCTAGGGCTGGCGATCTCGGCTCAGTTGGTCGAACTTATGGGCGGACGGATCTTCGTTGAAAGCCAACTCGGCAAGGGCAGCACGTTTCACTTCACCTCGCGCTTCACAGTGCGGCGAGCCCGGATGAAAAGGTCGATACCCCAATGGCGTGCCCTAACGGATTTGCCGGTTTTGATCGTCGATGACAACGCGACGAACCGCAAAATTCTGGAAGAGATGCTGGCGAATTGGCACATGCGCCCAGTCGCCGTTGAGAGCGGCCCGGCTGCGCTTCGAAGGTTGGAACAGGCTCGAAGCGCAAAGCAACCGTTCGCGGTCGTGCTACTCGACGGACAGATGCCAGAAATGGATGGATTTGCAGTCGCCAAGCGTATCTCTCGGGACGCCCGGCACTCGGGCCTGAAACTCGTCATTCTCACGTCGGCGGGGAGCCCGGGGGATATGAACCGGTACCGTAAGCTGGGAATCTCTGCCGGCTTGAGCAAGCCGATCAAACAGTCCGAGCTTTTTGACGTGATCATCAATGTCATTGGAGCGAAGACGGAGAAAAGGCTTGGTGCTCCCCGCGGGCGCAAAAGACGTCCTGCGAAGGGGAGGCTTCGAGTGCTTATCGCCGAAGATAATGAGATCAACCAATTGGTCGCGAGGCGTATCTTTCAGAAACTAGGCCACAAGGTCAAGGTTGTGAACAACGGCCGCGAGGCACTTTCCGCGGTGCAGGTCAGGCCGTTCGATTTGGTGGCCATGGACGTGCACATGCCCGAGATGGATGGGCTTGACGCAACAATCGCCATCCGAGACCTTGAAAGAAAGACCGGCACACATATCCCGATCATCGCAATGACAGCCCACGCCATGAAAGGAGATCGCGAACGATGTCTTGCTGCCGGCATGGACGGCTACGTCTCGAAACCGATCCGCTCACTGGCGCTTGCGAAGGCCATCTCTGAAGTGATGAGCCTGCGGAGAGCCGCAAAAGAGCCCGCACGAATTGTCAACCAGACCGACAGCGCGATTAACGAGGCAGCGCTGCTCGAAGGTGTTGACGGCAATCGTCGGCTTCTGCGGGAACTAGTTAAGCTTTTTCTGGCCGATTACCCGTTACATCTGGCACAGATCAAGGATGCGTTGCGCGACGGCGATGCAGAAGCTCTGGCGACGGCAGCGCACACTCTAAAAGGCGCAATCGGTAATTTTGCAGCCAAGAAGGCGGTTGCGGCCGCACAATTGATGGAAGTCCTTGCCCGTGAAAGAGAGCTCCATGCCGCGAGTCAGGCATACTCGGGGCTGGAATCCGAGCTGGCTCCGGTGGTTGAGGAACTAAAAAGGATTGTGATGAACCCCACGAAGCGAAAACCAAGAGCGAACCAGATGTGACCACAGGCAACGGCGTTCTCGACCAGTTGCCCTATGGATCGCAGCAGATGTTTTATAACATTAGTCTTGCCTTTAGAACCTGATGCTTTTCAGCATCGCCTCGTAGGTTGGCTGGAAGCGCTCGAAATCTGACTGCGGTGCCACAAAAACCATAAAGATAACGGCGCCGTCGCGCTGCGGGAGCGTGACTAGCCAATCTCGCTCCTTCTGAGATTGACCGTTGGCGGCAGGGAAGGGCGAAATGGAATGCAAGATGACGGAGCGCCCCTGGATACCGCCCACGGTAATAGGCTGTACGTCGCCCGCTGGCTTGAGCGCATCGTTCTGCTCCATATCCTGGACGAGCTGGCGGGTGACGTCGTCGATGCTCATTCGCTGGCCCTCGGGTGGCGCAACGCCGTTCAGTACCACACCGTAACCTACGCCGTTGGATGTGGTTCCGGCTTCGGGAGCGATGGTCACAGATTGTCCTTTCTGTCTGGGCATCATGACCTGCCAGTTTTCAGGATGCTCAATTTTTACGGGGCCAAGGTCAGCGGTGACCATGCGCTGGCTCGGGAGAACGCTTTGCAGCGAGACCGCAGTCGCATGGGGCGAAGAGCTCGGAGCTGGGGCCGATGCGCCGGCGTTCAGCGCGCTCGCGCCGGTTGGATTGAAAGTAGCCCCATTCTTCTTGTTCAACGCAGCCCACTGGCCCGACTTTGCTCCCTGCGCGATTTCCTGACCAGTGTAGGCCTTTACTCCCAAGGCGTTCTGGCGGACTTTCTCGAAAGCAGGGCTATTGCTGGCATAGTTCTGCGGCGGCCAGTTTCTAATTTCTTTCTCAATGGCTTGCTCGCGATTTCCCGGATTGGGGTGGTCGCTGAGCAATTGCGGAGGCGTTTGACCGCCTTCTGATTCGAGGGTTTTGAAGAAATCCGCCATTGCCTGCGGGTTGTAACCAGCCTTGTATAGGATGATGGTGCCGACCGCGTCGGCTTGTGCTTCGTCGCTGCGAGAATACTTCAGCATGAGCCCTTGGGCCCCGATTTGAAGTCCCATTTGCCCAAGTTCTCCGAGAGTGCCTCCCATCGTGGCGCCGAGGGCGGCCCCCGCGAGTCCGGCGATCAAGCCCGTGGTCTGCGCCTTGCTGGCCTGCTTCGCGGAGTGCTGCATGTACACGTGCGACATTTCGTGTCCCATGACGCCGGCGAGCTCGGCTTCGTTGGCGGCGGCGGTGATGGTTCCGATGTTGACAAACATTGGTCCGCCAGGGAGCGCGAAAGCGTTGATTTCCTTTTGGGCGACGACGTGAAACTCAAACGGCCAGGAGTACTGTGGTGGGATGGTGGCTGCCAACTTCTGGCCGAGCTGCCGAATGTATTGCGTTTCGGGGCTGTTGTCGGGCAGGACCGGCATCTGCTGATAGACTTGGGCGGCGGCCTTCAGGCCTAGAGCGCGCTGCTCGTCGCGGGACATGTGAGCATTGCCGGGATTGGGAAATTCAGGCCCCGCGGTTTGCGCGTAGGCCTGCCTCGCCAGCAAAAACACAATCAACCACAACAGGCGTCTTACGAACACACGATCGGTCTGAAATGCTGGCGGCCCGAAAACGTGATACATCACAGCATCAACCTTCCTAATCCGCGGGACGATCAATCGTCTCAGGGACACAACACGCACCGAGGAATGAGAAATAGCGTGTGTTCAAAGCCCAGAGACCTTAATCGGCAGTCTGGTGGGCGGGGGGCATGGGAACAACGCTGAAGCTACTCTGGCGCTTTGACGGTGTCAAGGATAAGTAACACTAGAACACTTAACTCGCGTTTTGCCTTTCAGAGTCTTCCAACCGAGCAACGTTTGGCATTTAGAAACCTAAGTTGCTTGGAATCTGGTGCACAACAAGCGGTCCTCCTCGTTGCCAAACGAGGAAATGAATCTAATAAAATGCAGTGCTGAAACCACTTAGCCTTTTGCTTGCGGTTCTAACTGGGCAACTGGGCAACCCGTTCGGCGAGATCCTTAAACAAGCGTCGTTGCCTGTTTGGTCGAGTGTCGAAGGGCTTGCACAAAATCACATGTTTCGGTCGCAGACCTTTTTGCGACTAGCGCGCTTTATGAGTCGGGTCCACGCCTGGAGCCGTCTTATTGGATAGGGAAAACATCGGGCTCTCGAGAAGCACGGGCAACGCCATGGTGCATTTCAAACCCCTTGTGGAACTGTGCTGTCAGCAACTCCCCTTTTTTGATATAACTCAGTCGCCCGCCAACCGGAGAATCAGTCAAACTAACGGGAGGAAGACGCCATGAAACGGTCCATTCTCGCGTTTGTTGCAGGGCTCGCGGTGTGGGTGCTGGTCGTGTCCCTCCTAAACCGGGGCCTGCGACTCGCCATCCAAGGCTATGCCGCGGCCGAGCCGCAGATGACGTTCTCGCTCGGGATGATGGCGGCCCGCCTCGTGCTCGGCGTCCTCGCATCGCTTGCGGCAGGTGCGGCCGCAAGAGCTGTCGCGCCGGCGGGCAGAGCCGTGTCGTGGGTGCTTGGCGCTGTCTTGCTCGTGGCATTCATCCCGGTACACATTCGGCTCTGGACGAGGTTTCCAGTGTGGTATCACCTCGTATTCCTAGGATCCCTCGTACCGTGTGTTGTGCTAGGCGCGACGTTCGGCAGAAACCGTTCGCGCATTGAGGCGAATGCCCAAGGTGGAAGTGCCTAGTTCCTCAAAGCTTCGCGATGGTGCATCGTTCAGTAGAGCTTGGTTTACCGTAATTCTGGCAATCAGTCTGTTTGTCTCCCGATCCCTCGAGGGACTATCCCATTCACGAGCACATACTCCACCATTTGCTCGAGAGACACAATCACGATGCTACTGAGATCGCGCTTCATCGCTAGCGCGTTGCGACACCAACGACATTAGTCTTCGTTCCGTTCCGATGGCTAGCTCCCAGCCAGCAAACTCTTCCAGCGTTCCCAGGCCTCGCTGCGCGCCTTCTTGTCGGCATCTTTCGCGTCAGGCGCTTCGCCGGAGCGCATGAACCCGTGCCCCGCGCCGTCGTACGTTACTGGCTCGAAGGTCTTCCCCGCGGCCTTCATGTTGGCGATCGCGTCGGGAATCATCGCGCCGATGCGCGCGTCATTCCCAGCAAAGAATCCATACACCGAGGCTTTGATGCGCTCCATCGCATCCTTATCTGGTGGCGGCCCATAGAAAACGAACGCCGCAGCCAGGTCGGCACGATTCGTCGCAAAGCGGAACGTTTGCCCACCCCCCCAGCAGAATCCGCCCACGAACAACTTGCCATTCGAAGCCGGCAACTTCTTTCCATAGTCTGCAACGGCATTCAAATCTGCAGTTACCTGGTCGGGATTCAACTTGCTGACGGCCTCGTTGGCTTTCCCTGGTTCAAAGGACGAGCTTCGCCCACCATTTGGCCCCATGCCAGAAAGCAAGTCTGGTGCAACCGCGATATACCCTGCCTCCGCCACCTGATCCGCCAAATCTTGCACCCAGTCCGTCATGCCAAAGATCTCGTGAATAATCAGCACCACCGGGCGTTTGTCCTTCAACTCCGGATACACGACAAATGTGTCGACAGAACGCCCGTCGTGTTTCACTGTCACCCATTCGAAGTGCCGCGGGGACTTCGCCAGCTTTTCCTTGGCCCAATCCTGCGCCGACGCCGCTTGCGCCATTGCCAGAATCACCAGGATGAACAAGATTCGCTTCATGATTTCCCCTTCGCCAGTTCCTCAGCAGGACAGCTTGCGCCCGATGCTCTGCTGTTTTCTTGCCACTCCGGTCCCCGCATCATACACGCGGCGTCTCTGATTCCTCAATCCCGAATCTCTCATCCCGAATCTCTCATCAACAGCGAGTGCGCCGCACTAGAGAGTGTGGTTTTGAAAGAACAACGAAATAGGATCTCAAAGAGGCGCTTATCGTCCCCGCAGATTTGCCACTGCGAAGCTCACAAAAGATTGGTCCGATCTCTCGTTTCTCAAACAATTAAGATGCCTTGAATAGTTCAAGGTCTTCTTGGCAGATCCAAGGATTGATCTCCAGCTAGTGCGAGGCGTTCTTGGACGCTCGGCGCCTTCCTTTCCTCCAAACCCCCAAACCGTGAACCGCCTTTCACAGCGCACCCGCTAAGGCGACCTATTCGTTCAAATGAGCAAGCCTCATCCGCGTTGCGCAGGTGACCTGTCCATTTCTCAATATTGTCCCTACTTTTCCCGTACCGACTCCCGTAGTTTCGCGGAGTCATACCCCACACCGTCCTTGAACACAATCTCCACATTCTCCACATCGGAAATCTGCTTCGACGGATCTCC
>DATFTB010000147.1:0-15949 GCA_035262325.1 Candidatus Acidiferrum sp. | reverse complement strand
GGCTTCGAAATAATTGGTTTTCTGGGTAGCGGGTTCGCGCTTTCTTGCCAATTTTCGTGGGCCCCGGTACACTCAGTTGTTTGCTAACCCGAAAAGGATTGCTCCTGCAATGCTGCTGAATCGAGATTATGTTGGCCACATGGCCTCAGAAGTCGTCAAGAAACTCGTCGAAGACAAACTCGTCGAGATCAAGGAAAAGGATTTGGAACCGGTCATCACGCGTGTACGCCTGCGAATGATGGAAGAAATCACGGTCGAAGATAAAGTGAACGATGAAGTGCGAAACATTCTCACGCAACATCAGGATGAAATGAGGCGTTCCGGCATTTCCTACCAGGAGATGTTCAAGAAGGTGAAAGGGCAGATTGCCCGCGACCGCAAACTGATTTTGCGTTAGGAAGGGAACCGAGGCGAAGCGAAAATATGCGATTGACGCGCGAAAAAGTTGTTCGCATCTCGCACCAGCTCATTGACCTGTTGGTGCAGAGCAATGAGGTGGAGTTCGTGGAGGACCGCGACACCATCCGGCAGCACATGGTCCAGACGATTACCAATGTCCTGAAGGAAGAAGAAAGAGTGGAACAAGAGGTTCGCAAGCGGATCACTTCGCAGAAGAAAGAAATCCTTGAGGGCAGCGAGGAGTGGGACGTGCTGTTCCGCAAATATTATTCGGAAGAACTGCGCCGTATGGGAATTTCCGGCGCTGCGGAAGAACACCAGAAGGCCGGCCACCGCTGAACAGGCGTGTCCTGTTCGTCCCACACTTTTGCACAGGTGGAGCAGAGCCGCATGACCGAATGAACGGTGCGGCGCGTCGTTTCAGATTGTCTGGGACAGCCATTGAATTGCGGCGGCTGAGTGGGATCGTCGGGAAAAAATACTTTGGAGTTGCAGTGAGCCATGGTTTTGAGCCGGTACTGGCGAAAACTAGTCGGGTGATGTGCTCCCCGGCTTAATTCTCGGTGAGGTTGCCGGAATCACGGTGTGGAAAAAACTGTTTGCTTCGATTTCCGATCACAGCACGGTTCGGCCTGCTTCCGCAGTCATCCTGGTCGTGGCGGCTGCGTCCACCTAAAATCCACAGACCTGTCCGCAAGTACAGGTGTCTATGGAATGGCAGAATGACTATGATGGCCCCCATAAGGTGGCAGGAATGAGTTTGGGGACCGATTTGTTGGATCTGCGTCGCAACAAGACCTCCACTGTGGCGACACTACTTAGTGGCATGGAGCGGCTTGCGACGGCGCGGTCAGAGACAGCGTTAATGACGCGAGCGTTTGCACTGAACGAACTTGCGGATGCTGTGCTGGCGCAGGTCGCGGTACATGCGCTCGATGCTTGTTGGGATGACGTGCCGCCTCCGAAAATGCGACGTGACTCCACTTCATCGCGCCGGAGACTTCGTCAAACGGATGCCGGGCAGCTGCACCAGCGGCGGCTGTTTGCCTAGCCCAGGCCCAAGTCTCACGATCCTGCCGGACGGAGTGTCATTATGAGGGACGCTGAATTCGAAGAACGAAGCGGAGGTCTGCGCAAGAAGCCGGCTCCCGAGGCACAATCAGTATGCGTTGAGGAAGCTTTTCGGGAACTGTTCAACCTGTTGGAGCAGTACGGTCCCGTTTGGTACACAGAGGACCATCACAACCGGGCGGTGGCAGCATTGCGCGTCCTTGAAGAGTATCGACAACTTGCCGGGGGTGAGGCTGCCCGCTCTCAAAAGGCAAGTTGACTCAGAGGTCCAAAAATTTCACGCCTTCTCTTGGCCTCGCATAGCGGGTGAAAGTCCAACACGGAACCCGTCCTCGCCACAAGCGTCGTCTCGTTCTCGCAACTCGCGAGCGACGGGCGCTAGAAAGAGCAAAGATTGCGGGGCCCGCTTGGCAAAAAGAGAACACGCGATTTGATTTCAGTCAAATCAGGGTGAGCTGGTCGACGATGGCGAGCTTGTCGTCGAGCCGTCGTCGGGACGACGCTTCAGCGTCGGGCGGTCCTCGTCGGGATTGGAGTTTGCGTTCGGGTCGCTCGTCGTTTTCTGCTGGGTTTGCTCGGTCTTTGTCCGCAGCGTGGGCTTGCCGGGGGCGTTATCCTGGACTTTCCGAGCAAACATGACATTGCGCAAGCGGGACTTCACACCGTCGAACTCAGAGGTGGTGACGATATATTCTTCGCGCTCCGGTAGAATGCGCGCAATTTCTTTTTGAGCATCGGCGATGCGTTCGGGCGTCGGCGGATGCGTCGAAAAGAACTTAGGAATGGTACCCGGGCGGCGCTTTTCGTCGGCCTGAATGCGCTCAAAGAAAGTCACGTAAGAGTTGGGGTCGTAGCCGGCCTTGTACATGTACTGAATGCCGAGGAAGTCCGCTTCGCGTTCCGCGTCACGCGAGAACTTCAAGTAGGAAAGCGGTATGGCGAGCTGAAGGGCTTCATAGATTCCGTAACCTGCCCATCCGCCGGGGCCAAGAAGAATCAGGGGGATGGTAGCGAGCTGCATCATCTCCCCTTTTGTGGCTTGCTTCGTGCCATGCCGCGCGACGACATGCGAAATCTCGTGCGCCATGACGCCGGCAAGCTCCGATTCTTCCTGCGCGCGCAGGATCAGGCCGCTGTTGACATAGAAGAAACCGCCGGGAAGAGCGAAGGCATTCACTTCATCGGAGTCGATGACCTTGATGGTGAAGGGCACACGCGCGTCGGAGTTTCGGACGAGGTTCTGGCCCACCCGGTTCACATACTCGGTGACGACCGGGTCGTCAATCATCTTCGAAGTGCGCTCGACTTCCTGCGCCAGTTGCTTGCCGAGAGCAATCTCGTGCTCGAGCGAGTAGAAATTTACACCCTTGCCCGGGTTGCGGTTTCCGATGGCGTCGACGTCTTCTTTCGCGTTCCGTGGGTGCACAGTCTGCTGCTGTGGGACCGGCTGATCGGAACCGGTTGTTGACGAGCTTGAAGGTTGCTTGGCGGGGGCTGGCGTGTCGGCCGGTGGAGGCGAGGGCGGCGGCGGGGGAGGTTGCGGCGAGCTGATCGGAATCGGGCCAGACTGCGGCGGCGAATTAGGGTCTTGCGGCTGGCCCTGTTGTCCGCTCTGGCCTTGCGGGGTCTGCGACCCTTGCGCCTGAGGTTGCTGCTTGGAGGGCGCAGACGAGGAACTCGACTGGCCCAGCGCAGGGCTCGAAACCGCCCAGGAGACGAAGATGGCGCCGAGCAAAACGCCGAATAGAACGCTCTGAGACGGTTTCCTCATTCCTCACCTCCGTCCAGCTTCTGACAGGATTATACACCCGTTGGGGGAATGGTCGCTTGATAGTCCCTTCCCCTCGGTAGGATGTCAAGGTTCGAAACAAGGTTTCCTGAGCTCCGGGTTATTTGGACCCTGGTTACCCCCGCGGAACCATCGGAACCGCCTGTTGACACTTTTGCGCTGCCTATCTAGAGTCAATAACGACAATGAGCGTCAGAAAGATTCAGATTGGCCAGCTTTGGAAGAGGGACGGAACCGGCGAGACTTACCTGGTCACGCGGGTTTACACCGAGGCCCTGAGTACGATTGTGGTGCTGCGGAAGTCCGGGGCGGAGGAGGAAAGCCAGATGCGGATCAAGGTCGAGCGGACTTCAGACGGCCAGAACATACCTGGGTTTGCGCCAGCTATGGAAGACGACTCGTTCTAACGCTTCGATCGCCTACGCAAAATTGTAGATGCCCAGCTTGTGCGTCTGTCTTCGCTTGTTATTCGCCGAGCCTAGGGTTATTTCGGGCCTGCTTGAAGCTCAGTGCCAGATGAATGCCTTGATTCCTTCTTTCCGGTCAACGAAGGCACAATAGCCTGCCCCCTTCTTCGAAATCGAGGTGAAAATCAAAAAAAGGGCAGCATTTGCTTTCTGCTACGGCCCAATCCCTGGTATTGGAACTCGTAGCCTTTTGCCGTTGCGACGACCCGTCACGGACCGCAATGAGCTTGCCGGTCAGTTGCTTCTGGTGGGCCCGTTCCGCAGATCGAGCGCAGCAATAGAAGTCTCTTTGTGTGGCCGCGAGAATGAGCCTCGCATGCGTTGGCTAACAAGTAGGTGTGGAAGCGGCGTGTCAAATGGAGCGAACGGGCAATTTGATCACGTCGTCTACAGCCAGCAGTTCCTTCTGTAGAAACGGTTCGCCGTATTTGACCCCGATCATGTGGCCGTAGTGGCGCGCCAGTTGGTTCATCTCCTCCTCGAGGCGGTCGATTGCGAGGAAAACTTTGCTCTTTTTCTGACGTGTTTTTGGGCGGAACTGCGAGCCGTAGGCCAGAATGGCCTTGTGGCGGGTGTCGAATTCGGCCGTGATGTCGACGACGAAAGTTGGGCGAACCCCCGCGTAGGATGTGGAATAGAGGATCTTGAAAGGTCTGTAGGCTTCACCCTCGATAGGTAGTTGCTTCAAGCCGGCGAGGAAACAGCCCTCATAAGCCAGTGTCGAGGCGTGATAGTGATCGGGGTGGCGCGCCTCCCAGTAGGGAAGGATGACCGTGTGCGGGCGCAACTCGCGGATGACATGAGCCAGCCGAAGCTTGTGCTGGCGGCCGGGCTGGACGTCGGAATCAGGTACGCTCAGGGTGCCGCGCCACGCCACGCGAAGGATCTTGGCCGCTGACGTGGCTTCTTTGGCTCGCGTCTCTGGCGTGCCGCGAGTTCCCATTTCTCCCTGGGTCAGATCGAGGATGCCGGTCTTATAACCAAGCCGCGCCGTTTTCAGGAGCGTGCCGCCGCAGGTCAACTCGACATCGTCGGGGTGAGCAGCGATAGCCAGCAAGTCCAGTTTCATCGGTAGCCTCGTTTCGTCGAGATTCTATCAGGGGATGTGTTACCGTTGGGGCCATGGCGGAAGAAAAAAGGCTGTCTGGGCGCGTTGCCCTCGTGACCGGCGCCGCGAAACGGCTGGGGCGCGCGGTGGCGCTGCGGCTTGCGGAAGAGGGAGCCGAGCTAGCGGTACATTACCGCAGGTCGGCGAACGAGGCGCGTGAAGTTGTCGGCGAGGCTGAAAAACGCGGGCGGCACGCGGCTTCGTTTTCGGCCGAACTTACGAGTGTGCCCGCCATCCAAAAGCTTTTCGATGACGTCGCGCACCGCTTCGGGCGATTGGACATTCTGGTGAATAGCGCGGCCAATTTTCTGGAAACCAAGTTCGGCGAAACAACCGAGTCGCGTTGGGATTCGTCGCTGGACACAAATCTCAAGGCACCATTTTTTTGCTCACAAGCCGCCGCTCCTCATCTTGAACGTTCAGGCCGTGGAGTCATCATCAATTTTTCGGACATTGGGGGATTGCTGGGGTGGCGCGAGTATCTTCCTCATTCGATTTCGAAGGCGGGAATCATCATGATGACGCGTATGCTGGCAAAGGAGTTGGCGCCGAAGGTTCGCGTGAACGCCATCGCGCCCGGGACGATCAGCATGCCGGGCGATCCGCCGGAGCTCGAAGCGGACTATATCCGGCACGCGCCCTTAAAGCGCACCGGGCGGCCTGAGGAAATTGCCGACGCGGTGGTTTATCTGATCACCGCGGAATTCGTCACCGGGCAGGTTTTTGTGCTCGATGGGGGAAGAACGCTTTAGCAGATCGAAGGGTGCGTAAAGCCACCCCGCAATGAGTGGCAGCAAACAGTGGCAGGGAAGCGTTGCGAGGCGTTGGCATGAAAGCCGCCGTTGCAAGAGCTTCCGGGGAGGCCTCCGCGATTGGGCACCACAGAGAAGCCTCGGGCCTGACCGCCGCGGCCGAGTTGTTAGGGGCTTTGTGGTGAGGGGGCGACGGCAGGTGCGGTGGAGTCCTTGGGCGCGGTCGGCGCAGCGAATGCTTCGCGTTTCAACTGGACGTCGGTGTCAACGAGGGCCGAGAATTCGGCGTCCTCGAGAATGGCGGCGTCTTTCCCGGACGCGAGAGCTAGAACGGCTTCGGCAGAGGTATTCGAAGAGCCGGAGACTTCCTGAAAACAGTGTAAGGGAGCTAGCTCGTTGTCGGCCAGTCGAACGGAAGCGATGTGAAAGGCGAGGCTGCCACCGCGACCGAAGCGCTTCTTCGTTTCGACACTGTCGATGACGCCGGCGGCTTTCGCGCCTTTGGGGATGACGACGACGCCGTCGACGCGCACGTCCTCAATCACGGCGAATTCCATAGCGTCGCTGATGTGGGCGGTGGCAGAAGTTAAGGTCTTGAGGACCTTCAAGCGAACCTGCGTGCCTTTTAGAAGAACAAAGGGCGGATTGACCGCAGGGGGCAGCGGGTCGGGACGCGCGTCATAAGAAATTCGTTCGCGTGACGGCGCGGCGGGTCTCGGCAAGCCGGCGCCGGACAGATCTTTGAGGACCACGATCGAAGCTAGGGGAACATAGCCGACCTCGCCCTTCGCGGTGCGCACGGCGCAGTAGGTTTCGTAGCGGCCGGTGATCTGGACGATTTCGCCGCACTGAAGCGTGGTGCGGACATCGAGCGTGGTCATGGAGCTGTAGAGATAGATGTAGCCGTCGCCGCGGGCACACTCGATGCGTCCGGTGTTCTGCGCCCTAGCAAGCGCGGGGAAAAGCAGAAGAAGTGAAGCGGCCAAGAAAGCAACGAGGGATTTCACCAGTCACCGCCAGTAAGGTCCAACAGCCAGCTTGACGGACGCTCGATGATGTCATCCCAGGCGGGCAAAGGATCTCTCCGCGCAAACGCGACGGAAAGGGAGATTCTTCACTCCGCGGACTGCGTTCGGAATGGCGGTTCAGGGCTTCGTCCGCAGCAGACTAAAAACACTCCACCATCTGAACGCAATATCGGTGCGGGGACAAGGAACGATGGTTTGGTACTGTGCATAAAAAGATAGCGTCCGATTTATGGCGGCATGAACTTCAGCCGGCCTTCGGCGTTACGGACCTAGGAAGAAATTTAACGAGCGAAGGCAAAACACCAGCCGTGCATTAGGCCGCGACGCGGTGTATTCTTATCTGTTGCGCGTTGAATCCATCTAAACGTGTGTCTGGCCGGCTTGCGCCGCCCGGCGAGGGGGAAGGAAAGGCCATCGCTCTCATGGATCAGGATACCTTTGCACCACGTCACATTGACGACGTCGAAATTCAGGAATGGCTCGAGTCGCTCGATTCAGTCCTGTTGTCGAGTGGACCCGACGTCGCGCGCGAGATCCTCGAGCGCCTCCGCGCACATGCAACCGTCAGCGGCATCGACCTGCCCTTTACCGCCAACACTCCTTATGCCAACACTATCCCCCTTCGTCTCGAACCGCTTTTCCCTGGCGACCAGCAACTGGAGCGCCGCATCAAGTCATTGATTCGTTGGAACGCGCTCGCCATGGTGGTTCGTGCGAATCGCGTTGAACACAACATTGGCGGACACATTTCGACATACGCTTCGGCCGCGACCCTGTATGAGGTTGGCTTCAATCATTTCTTCCGGGCCCGCACGGAGCAGTTTGAAGGCGACACAATTTATTTTCAGGGGCACGCCGCGCCGGGGATTTACGCGCGAGCGTTTCTCGAAGGCCGGCTCAGCGTGCAGCAGCTCGAGAATTTCCGGCGGGAGCTGAAGCCGGGCGGCGGGCTCTCGTCGTATCCGCACCCCTGGCTGATGCAGGACTTCTGGGAGTTCCCGACTGTGTCGATGGGGTTGAGTCCGCTGATGGCGATTTACCAGGCGCGGTTCAATCGTTATCTCGAGGACCGCGGGTTGAAGCCGCGTACCGACGCGAAGGTGTGGGCGTTTCTCGGCGACGGCGAGACTGACGAGCCGGAATCGCTGGGCGCAATCACACTCGCTTCGCGCGAGAGACTGGACAACCTGATTTTCGTGATCAACTGCAATCTGCAGCGACTGGACGGTCCTGTGCGCGGCAACGGGCAGATCATTCAGGAGCTCGAGTCGGCGTTCCGAGGCGCGCGGTGGAACGTGATTAAGGTGCTGTGGGGCTCGGAGTGGGATCCCATTCTTGAGCGCGACACGGAAGGATTGCTCGTCAAGCGAATGGGCGAGGTGGTCGACGGCGAATACCAGAAACTGGTGGTTTCTTCGGGCGATTACATCCGGCAATTTTTCTTTGGAAGCGATCCGCGTTTGCTGAAGCTGGTTGAGCCGCTGCCCGATGAGGCCCTGCGGCGCTTGCGCCTTGGTGGACACGATCCGCGCAAGGTGTACGCGGCTTACAAGGCCGCGGTGGAACACCAGGGAAGTCCTACGGCGATTTTGGCGCGAACGATCAAGGGCTACGGACTCGGAGAAGCCGGCGAGGGGAAGAACGTCACGCACCAGCAGAAGAAACTGAATGAGGACGAGCTGCGCGAATTTCGCTCGCGGTTTGGGATTCCCTTGAGCGATCACGATATCGCGGAGGTTCCGTTCTATCGTCCGGAGGAAGACAGCGAGGAGATCCGGTATCTGCGGGCGCGGCGCGAGGCGTTGGGCGGATATGTTCCACAGCGCAAGGTACGTTCCAAGCCGCTGGTAGCGGACCACGATGAACTTTTCCGCGAATTTCATGAAGGCAGCGACGGACGCGAGGTTTCGACGACGATGGCGTTCGTGGCGATGCTGAGGAAAATGCTGAAGGACCCGGAAATCGGCAAGCTGATTGTGCCGATTGTGCCCGACGAAGCGCGCACGTTCGGCATGGAGTCGCTGTTCAGGACGGTAGGGATTTACTCGAGCGCCGGGCAAAAATACGAGCCTGTCGACGTCAACACGCTGCTGTATTACAAGGAAGCGAAGGACGGCCAAATCCTCGAGGAGGGAATTACCGAAGCGGGGTCGGTTGGTTCGTTTATCGCGGCGGGCTCGGGGTACGCCACGCACGGAATCAACACCATTCCGTTCTTCATTTATTATTCGATGTTTGGTTTCCAACGCATCGCTGATTTCATCTGGGCTGCCGCGGACATGCGCACGCGTGGGTTTTTGCTCGGCGGGACGTCGGGCCGTACGACGCTTTCCGGCGAAGGACTGCAGCACCAGGACGGGAATAGCCATGTGCTGGCGTTGACTGTGCCAAACCTGCTTGCCTACGATCCCGCATACGCTTACGAGATAGCGGTGATCATCCAGGATGGCATTCGCCGCATGTACAAAGAAGGCGAGAACATCTTCTACTACATCACCGTGATGAACGAGCCGTATGCGATGCCGCCGATGCCCAAGGGCGTGGAGGCTGGGATTCTGAAAGGCATGTACAGATTCCGATCCGCGACGAACAAGAAATCGAATCTGCGCGCGCAACTATTTGGCAGCGGCGCGATTTTGAACGAAGTACTGCGGGCGCAGGAAGTGCTAGAGAAGAATTATGGAGTGGCAGCAGACGTGTGGAGCGTTACCAGCTACAAGTCGCTGTACATGGACGCGATCGAGGCCGAGCGCTGGAACCGGCTGCATCCCGACGATACGCCGCGCGTCCCTTATCTAAAGGAATGTGTGCGGGACGAACAGGGCGTGTTTGTCGCCGCCACCGATTACCTAAAAACGCTTCCGGCGATGGTGGCGCGGTGGATGCCGCGGCGGCTTGCGACGCTCGGCACCGACGGCTTTGGGCGGAGCGAGGGCCGCGAGGCTTTGCGGGAGTTTTTCGAAGTGGACTCGCGGTTTATTGTGCTGGCCACGCTGCACGAGCTAGCGCAGGACGGGCTGGTGGGTGAAGCGACCGTGCAGAATGCGATTAAGGATTTGGCGATCAATCCCGAAAAGCCGAACCCAGTGACGACGTAGTTGCGCACGCTGCCGCTTCCCCTACGCAAGAGCCTGGGCAGGCTTGATTTTTCCGGTTGCCAAATGGGCGATGAGTTCGTGGTTCGCCGCGAGAAAGTCATACTGCGCCAGCTCTTTTGGTAAGACCCAGGCGACCTGTTCGAAGGTCTGTGGAAGGACTTCGGTTTCTGCAATCCTCGCCGCGAAAAAGTGAATCTCCAACTCTTCCGGGGTGTGCGCATATTGATGGCGCACAGTCGCCACTTCGCGGCTCTTGGTCAGCGTGGCTCTTAATTCTTCACGGAGTTCGCGCGCAAGGGCTTCTTCGAGTTTCTCGCCGTCTCTGACCTTGCCACCCGGAAATTCCCATTTCAATGGAGACGAATCTTCGCGACGGCGCTGCCCAATAAGCAACCGCCGGTCTGCGCGCTCGATGACCGCTGCTACAACCGTTCTCATGCCAGCTCTGTCCACCACCCTCCGTTCGAACTCGTGTCACACGACTTGCCGCGGATCATCGCAATTCTTCGTCCCTTCCTTGAAGACCGGCTGAGTATAATGCATTCTGCGTTTCTAAAAAAAAGGAGTGTCGGATGCGTTTCCTAATGGTGTTGACAGCGGTTTTGTGCGCGCTATCCGTGCGGGCACAAACTTCAGCGGTCTTAAAACCGGACCTGGTCCATTTCAAGGCGAGCATGGACAACGTGAAAGCGACGTTTGGTCCGGCCGACCCTGTGGCGCATGTCGGGGCTGGCGGTATTCTCGAAGCCAATTCGCTCGATTGTTTTGGCAATGCTCTGCAGAAGCCGGGGGATCCGTTTTCGAACGTCAAGATCGACAATCCGCTTACGGGACCGTTCTATATCGACGGTGCGGAACCGGGCGACACGCTGGTTGTGCACATCTTGGATCTTCAAGTGGATGGCACGCAGGGAGTGGGCACGTTTGGTCCCGGATTCGGGGCGGCGAATTCCACGCACTACACGCCGATGCTCGAAAAGGAGCAACTGCCAGAAAGAGCGTGGTACTACCCGATCGATGTGGAGCGGAAGATGATTACGTTCCAGGCGCTCGATTCGAATTTCAAAGTGCAGTTTCCGATGCATCCGTTTCTTGGCTGTATCGGCGTGGCGCCGGCGAACGGCGAGGCGCGGAGTTCGATCGTGCCTGCCGAGTTTGGCGGCAACATGGACGCCCCAGAGGTTTCGGCCGGCAACACGCTGTATCTGCCGGTGAACGTGAAGGGGGCGCTGTTTTATTTCGGTGACGGGCACGCGGCGATGGGAGACGGGGAAGTGGCCGGCAGCGCGGTGGAAGTGCCGATGAAGGCCCGGTTCAGGTTTGATTTGGTGAAAGGGCACATGACCGGGTGGCCGCGTTTTGAAAATGAGCAGGAACTGATGACGACGGGTATTTATCGGCCAGTGGATGATGCGGTGCGCATCGCCGTGACCGAGATGGTGCGCTGGGTGCACCGTGAATATGGGCTTTCCGAACTGGACGCTTACGAGCTTTTTTCCAAGGTTGGGAGGCTGCACCTCACGGAGATGGTGGACCCGAATTATGTCGTGGTGGCTTCGATGGACAAGAAGTATTTGCCGGTGAAGAAATAGTTCAATCCAGCTGGCGACAAAGAACGGAGCGGGGTCCCGACTCCGCGAGTGCGTTTGGAATGACGCTGGCCCTGTCGGCTTCGGAAAATTGGCAACGGTCATGTCGAGTGCGGGCTCGCTACCGAAGAGCGCAGGCGGAAGTCCCTGTGCCACAAAGGGCGCCGACACAAAGGCCAGCGCTGCAGGGTGCGTTCTGCCGACGGGGGCGATTGTCAGGCATCAAGATGCCTGCGATAATTCTGGCGATGCTCAGCGAAGCGTTGCTCGATCACTTCCGCAATCCGCGGAACGCCGGTGAATTGCCGGAGGCGACAGCTAGGATAGAGGTGAGCAACCCGGTTTGTGGCGATGTGCTGCGGCTTGCTGCGCTTTTCGAGGATGGAGTCGTGCGCGAGGTGGGCTTCCTGTGCCGCGGATGTACGGCTTCGATCGCTTGCGCCTCGCTGCTCACGGAATCAATGCGGGGAAGGGAGTTACGCGGGCTGCGAAAAATAACGGCTGAGTCGCTTTCGGAAGCACTCGGTGGCCTTCCGGAGGCGTCATTCCACGCGGCGCAACTCGCCCGGCTCGCGCTCGAAGCGCTGCTCGAGGCCGTAGGGAAATAGTCGATAAACCGGTGGGCATGGGTTCGGGTGCCGGAGCAGGAAGGGTTCTGGCATAAAAGCCGGCTTGCCGCCAGCGGTGGGGCTACAGAGCTGGCGCGGTTAGTCGCGCGCACCGGTTACTCGTTCAAATGTATCCGGATCATTCAGATTCAAGACACAACCTTCCTCGGCGGTCGTGTACTCGCTGACTTCTTTGGTGTGGGCCCACACGACAACGCGGGCGCCTACCTCGGCGGGCGCCCGTTCCAGTTCCTCGTAAACCTTGGAGGAAAAAATGACCGGATGGCCGCGGCGACCTTCAAAGACAGGCAGGACGATGGGGGCTTTGGTCGCATAGAATTGCTCGATCAGGCCATCCACAAGTGCCGCAGTGATCAGCGGGTGATCGATCAGGCATAGGAGCACGCCGTCGGTTCCGGGCGGAAGGCTGCGAATCGCGGCTTGGAGGGAACTCAGTTGTCCTTGCTCCCACTCTTGATTGATCACAATCTCGTCGGGGTTCAGGCGGATGGCCTTTGCGATGGGCTCGGCATGCGCGCCCAATACTACGCGGCGGACAGCGATCTTCGGGTGCCGTGTGACTTCGAGCAGATGCTCGAGGAACGGCCTCCCTTGATAGGGGAGAAGCGCTTTTGGGGATCCCATTCGAGTTGAGGCACCGCCTGAGAGGATCACTGCGGCCAGCATGGTGCCACCTCTATAAGTTCAGCAACAGCGTGAGAAAGGAACGGATGAGTTGCGGGGCGAATGGCCTCCGCTATTTAGCGAGATAGTAACGCTGAACCGGGCCGCCTACAAGGGGGGTACCCGGCAGAGCTATTTTTCTACCGTGCTGGCGCTTTCGAGCTTCAGCCTCTTGTGACCCGCCGCGTCGGCGTTTCGCCGGACCGCCACGAGTTCTGCCACGATGCTGACTGCAATTTCCTCGGGGGAGAGAGCTCCGATGTCGAGGCCCATGGGCGCATAGACGCGTTCGAACTCCTCCATGCGGTAACCCTCCTTCTCGAGGGCCCGGTAGACGCTCAATACCTTGCGCTTGCTGCCGATCATGCCGACGTAGCGGGCTTGGGTCCTTACCGCCCAGGCGAGCATGCGCATGTCTTCCTTGTGGCCGCGGGTGACAATCACGAGGTAGGTGGAACCATTCGGCCGGAGTTTTTCCATCGCCTCTTCGAAGCTAGTGAAGATTTCCTGAGCCATCGGGAATCGCTGGGCGTTGGCGAAGGCTTCGCGGTCGTCCGCGACGCCGACTCCAAAACCGACGCTGTGGGCGGCTCTGGCCACGGCGGTAGAGACGTGCCCGCCGCCGAAGAGGTACAGCAGCGGCTGAGGCAGGATCGGCTCGATGAAGACTTCCACCGTACCGCCGCAGATCAGGCCATTGTCGTAAGAAGCTTCGTTGTTGAGATGGAAGACCATCTTGCGGGGTGCTTCCTTCTGCATGACCTCTTTTGCCGCGGCCCACACGTCCGCTTCGACGCAACCGCCGCCGACGGTCCCGAGGGTCGAGCCGTCTTCGCGAACCAGCATGCGCGAGCTCTCGTAGCTCGGTATCGAACCATTCGTGTGGACGATGGTGGCAAGTGCGCCGCGGCAGCCGTTTCGCCGCATGCGGACAATTTCTTCGAAAAGATCCATGGCTCTCAGCGTAAAGCCCGCTCGAGGGTCTGTCAATTCTCGTATCTGGACAGCAGGCACGCGCGGGGTTAACGTCTGCAGTAAGAGAGCGCGGTCAAGCGTCGAACATATCGTGTTACGATATATATTGAAAGGGTTGTCAGAAGTGTGCCAGTTCGTGTCCAAGGAGGTTTCCGGTGAAAGCGATTGTTATCCAGCAGCACGGCCATCCAAGTGTTTTGCGCTACACGGATGTTCCCGAACCGCATTTGCGGCCGCGAGAGGTGCTCGTGCGCGTGCATGCCTGCGCCCTGAACTATCTCGACCTTTGGGTTCGCCGCGGCCTCCCGGGCGTCGCCATACCTCTTCCGCACATACCGGGAAGCGACGTCGCCGGGGAAGTCGCGAAGGTAGGTCCGGAGGTCACCACGGCTCACGTCGGTCAGAAGGTAGTTCTTGCACCGGGGGTCACGTGCGGAAAATGCCCGGCGTGCCTTTCCGGAAACGATAATCTTTGCCGCGATTTCACGAACCTCGGCTACATGATCGACGGCGGCTGCGCCGAGTACGTGCGTTGCCCCGAAGTGAACTGCATGCCGTATCCGGGAAATCTCGATTGGACACACGCAGCGGCGGTTCCACTCGTTTTCCAGACTGCCTGGCATATGCTCGTGCATCACGGGCAGCTTCAACCAGGGGAGAGCGTGCTTGTTCTCGCCGCGGGAAGCGGCGTAGGCAGCGCGGCGATACAGATTGCCAAGTTTTTTGGTGCGCATGTGATTGCGACAGCAGGAAGTGACGAGAAGCTCGAGAAGGCCAAGGCGATCGGAGCCGACGAAGTGATTCATCACAGGATCATGCCAGTGTCGAAGGAAGTGCGACGGCTGACGAACAACCGCGGAGTGGATGTGGCGTTCGAACATGTAGGTGCGGCAACGTGGGACCACAGCGTGAAAAGCCTGGCGCCCGGCGGGAGGCTGGTCACCTGCGGCGCGACCACTGGGTTTGACGTGAAACTGGATCTGCGTTTTCTGTTTACGCGGCAGCTCTCGATCGTGGGCTCATACATGGGCAAGAAGGACGAGCTGCGAACGGTGCTCAAACTCGTGGGTGAGGGCAGGCTCAAGCCCGTGGTGGACAAAGTGCTGCCACTGCATGACTGCATGGCGGCACATAACTACCTCGAGCAGGGGAAGAATTTTGGTAAGGTGGTGCTGGCGGTGCCGTAAGCAGCCAATCTATCGCCGTGGGGTTGTTCGGGGGCCGTTTGTCAGAGGCCGGGGCGTGTGCGAAAATGGGGCTTAGAGCGAGGGCTACATGGAAACGACCTTGGGGAAAAGCGTCACTCTCACGAAGCCTGACGATTTCGGCAAGCTGCTGCAAGACGAAGGGATTATCTTTACGCAACTCGACAAGGCGGTGAACTGGGCTCGCAAGAGTTCCATCTGGCCGCTGGGGTTCGGGCTGGCCTGCTGCGCAATTGAAATGATGTCCATGGCTGCTTCGCGGTTCGACGTCGCGCGATTTGGGGCCGAGGTGTTCCGCCCGTCTCCGCGGCAAGCGGACCTGATGATCGTTGCCGGGCGCCTCTCGCAGAAAATGGCTCCGGTGATTCGGCAGTTGTACGACCAGATGCCTGAGCCCAAGTGGGTGATTTCCATGGGGGCTTGTGCTACTTCTGGCGGAGTCTTCAACAACTACGCCATCGTGCAGGGCTGCAATCAGGTGATTCCGGTGGATGTGTACGTGCCGGGATGCCCGCCGCGGCCGGAAGCCGTTTTGTACGCGATTCTTCAGCTTCAGAAGAAGATTGAGGGCGAAAAGGGTTCCTTCAAGCGGGTACTGAATATCGCTTAAGGCTCCCGGGCGTACGGGCGCCGTCGGCCGAGCGGCAAAAGAGCGGAATCCTTCCCTGCTCCGCCGGCGATGATAACGATCAGGCGTTCCAGCATTTTTGTAAAATCGCTTTCTTGCCTCTTGACGACCTGCTAGGTTTATTCGGAAATGGCGGCCGAGACAATCAGCGCTCGCGAATTGCTTCGTCACTCCGTGGCAACGGTTGCCTACCGTGGCGGAAAGACAGTTCGCGACGCGCCGCAGGGCTACGTTGATTTCCAGGCTGGCGCCAACGTGCGAACCCCGATTCAGATTCTTACGCACATCGGAGACCTGTTTGATTGGGCGCTTTCGATGGCCAAGGGGAGTCAGGCGTGGCGCGATTCCGAGCCTTTGTCGTGGCCCGATGAGGTGCAGCGCTTCTTTGACACCTTGAAGGCCTTTGACGACTACCTTGCCGGCTCCAAGCCGCTCCATGCGCCGGCGGAAAAGCTACTACAGGGCCCCATCGCCGATGCGATTCATCACGTGGGTCAGTTGGCTATGCTCCGGCGTCTAGCGGGCAATCCCATTCGTGGGGAAAATTA
>DATFTB010000146.1:0-13869 GCA_035262325.1 Candidatus Acidiferrum sp. | reverse complement strand
GCTCTCCTCGCCGCGCTGTTAGCCACCGGCTAGTTCCCATTCCGAGCAAGGAGTTTGTCATCCTGAGGGCAACCGTCGTGGTTCGCCGGAGGATCGGAACGTTCAGTTAAGCTCGACCGGGCCGAGGACGCACCCGCGCTTTTCGAGAACTGGAGCTCCGGCTTCGGAGGCCCAGGATTCCTACTTCGCGTAGTTCTTCTTCAAGTACTCCACCGTCGACCGCATCAGGTCCCCATAGTCATCGCGCAGCACTTCTTTGAGCGCCTGCTCGGTCGATCCGCCAGCCGCGATCCGCTCGAGGATTCGCTCAAGGTCCCCGATTCCCTGCGTTTCCACGAGGTACTCCACATTTGCCAGCGCCCAGGCATACGCATAGCGCGCTATATCGTTCGGCAAGCCCATCCACGACCCTTCGAGTCTTCCGAGTGGCGCGGCCTGCCCCTGCTCGTAAACCTGGACCAGCACGCCCGCGTTCTCGTCGCTTCTTTTCCCTTCCATCCATTGCGCCACGCCTTCCTGAATCCATATGGGCGCGCGCCCGTGCGTCTTCTGCTGGATGAAGCTGTGCGTCAATTCATGTCGCAGCACTCGCGACAATTCCGAATTCACGTCCGTCAGCCCCTGCACCGGCACGCGGATTCTCCCATCGTTCAGCGCCCCGGCCCATCCTGGCGCTTCGGTTATGTCGGTGAATCCCTGCTGGGTATAAAGCACCACCCCGATCGGCTCCGGCGGCGCGTAGTTCAGTTCCGACGAAATTTGCACGTAATGCTCTTCGAGTGTATGCAAGACTTCCAGGGCCAGTTTCGGCTCCGCGCTTCCGTGATATTTCAGCTGGAAATGCGCACTCTCGTTTTCCTTGTAGTTCTCCTCTTCCTCCTTATCCTTTTGCGCCTTTTCGAGTGCCGCCCGTGTATCCGCGTCCGGCTGCAGCGCCATGGCCTTCTTCCATTCCGCGACGGCCCGTTCCGGCTGGTTCATCCCGTAATACGCCCAGCCTTCCAGCTTGTAGACTGCCGCGCTCGTCGGCGCCAACTGTTTCGCTCGCTCCAGGTAATCTACCGCCTGCTTGAACTCGCTCTTCTTCAGGTACAGATATGCCACATCCACCATCAAGACCGGCTGATCGGGGACATAGTTCAACGCCGTTCGTTCATCGCCCAAGGCATGTTCCAAATCGCCTTGCGACAATTCGAACTGCGCCGCGGCATGGTGCGCCAGTGCCGCGCGTTCATTCGCCTGCTTTCCGCCTTTTCTCGCCTCGACGTCGAGGCGCCAGATGTAGTCCTGGTCGATTTCGCCGTCGTGCACCGCGGCTTGGTCGATCCCGGAGCCATCCCCGCTGGTTTCCATTGCCGGTGGAGGGATGTTCGCCGCCGCTTCCGCCGGCGATTGCTTCATCGGCAGCAGTCCGCCCTTTTCGATGTGATCGACGATGGACTTCGGAATCGATAGTTCGCCCGCGGATGTCTCGTAGCGGACTCGTTCTCCGTCCTCCACCACGTTGTACGCCACAATCTGGCGGCCATTTTTCAGCACAATCTTGTCGCCGCGCGCCGGAGCCGCGAGCGCGACGAGAAAGGCCGTCAAAACCACGGATTTCTTCATTCCCCGCACCCTTCTAGTCTAAACCTCGGCACTTCCATGCGCCTCGCCGCCTTGTTCCGTCATGCCGAATGTGACTACACTTCTTGTATGCGTTTCGCCCTAGCCGCTCCTGCTTCGCTCCTTACTTGTCTTTTTTCCGTGCCCTGCTCCTGCCCGGCGACCAGCCCTGCTCCCCGCGAGCTGTTGACCGCGCTCAATGCCCTTCGCCTTGACTCGCATCAGGTTTACACCGTGTCTGCCGCTGACCGCGTTGAGCTGCGTCAAGCCGATGTCGTCCTCGCCTTCGAGGAGGGAAAGCTTGCCTTTTACGAACCTTTCGAGGGCCGCATCACGGGCGTGGTCTTCTCCGGACTCGGCCACGCCCTTGCTCTCCCGCGGGATCCTGTCGAAAAGCAGCAGTTGGCCCGCTTTCTCGGCGCCCCCGTTCTCGACCAGCAATTTGTCTCGGTCTACATGCGCTTCACAGACGACACCGCGCAGGAGCTTATCGCGCAGCTCACTCGTGCCGGCCGTCAGCCCACCTCCGACCCGCCTTTCGCCGATCTTTGGGTTCCCCGAATCACGCAACTCAACCCCACGCACTCCCTCCGCATCGTCGTCGAACGATTCTCCTCGCCACCTCGCCACTTTTTTCACGCTGGCGTCGACGGCGTTGTCAGCGGACCCTTCGACATCCTGATCGACCAGATGCGCCGCGAGAATTTTATGCTTGGCCAGCCGCGCGTCGTCAACAAGACTGGCTACTTTGATGTCTGGAGTTCTTATTCGCTCCCGGGTTCTTCTTCCCTCGGTCTTCCGTTCGAAGCGCTGCGCTACCACATCAGCACAGCCATCCACGACGACACTTCCCTCGAAGGCGACACCGCGGTCGATTTCCGCGCCTTCCGGGGCGGTGAGAGCATCGTTTTCCTTCAACTCGCCCGCGTCCTCAAAGTCGAGAGCATCGCCCTGGCCTCCGGCGAGCCCCTGACTTATTTCCAAAACGAGGGCCTCACCGAGCAGGAACTTCGCTCCCGCGGCGATGACACTCTTTGCATCTTCCTGCCAAACCCTCCAAGAACCGGCGACACCTTCACCCTGCGCATTCGCTACCGCGGCAACGTCATCGAGAACGTTGGCAACGATGTTCTCTTCGTCAGCGCCCGCGATAGCTGGTATCCGCATTTCGGAGATACTTCCCAGTTTGCCTTTTACGACTTGAATCTTCGCTGGCCAAAGCGTTTTCGCCTCGTCGCCACTGGCGAAAAGTCCGACGAGCACGATGACGGCGATTTCCACGCGGCACGCTGGCAAACGGCCCTTCCCGTTCCGGAAGCGGGCTTTAACCTCGGTGAGTACTCCGTCGCATCGGTCTCTTCCGAAAACCACACCATTGAGGTCTACGCCAACAGGCAGCTCGAACAGGCCCTGCTCGCGCGCCTGGTAAACGCCACGCCGAGCGAAGTGGATCCGCAGCTGCGTATCTCTCCTGCGGAAGGCTTCCCGCCCAGGTTGTCGTTCGAGATGCTTCCGCCGAGTCCCGCCGATGCGCTGAAGTCCGTCGCGCGCGAGGTCGACGCTTCCATTCATTTTTACGAACACTTCAGCGGCCCTTTCCCTTTTCGCTACCTGGGCGTGTCGCAAATCCCTGGAACCTTTGGCCAGGGATGGCCGGGGCTCCTGTATCTCTCCACGTTTTCCTTTCTTCCTCACGAAGCGCAGCAGCGCGTGGGCCTGAACTCCGCGGGCCAGGCTGCTTTCTCCGACCTTGTTCCCGTCCATGAAGTCGCCCATCAATGGTGGGGAAACGTCGTCGGCTGGTCGGGCTACCGCGACCAGTGGATTACCGAATCCATTGCCTCTTACCTCGCCCTCCTTTTTGCCGACTCGCAGAAGACCGCCAATCGCCCGCTCCATTTCTGGCTCGACCGCTACCGCAAGACGCTCCTCACCAGGCCCTCGACGGCGGACTTTGCCCCCGCCGACGTCGGGCCCGTTGCCATAGGTACCCGCCTCTCGTCTTCAAAGTCCCCTGAAGCCTACGAGGAGGTCGTCTATGCCAAGGGCCCCTGGATCATCCACATGCTCCATGAAATGCTCCACCAGCCAAACTCCAAGGATCCCGACGCTCGCTTCAACGCCCTCCTCCAATCGCTTGTCACGAAGTACGCACAAAAGCCTCTGTCCACGGCACAATTTCAACGCGAGGTTGAGGCCGTAATGACCCCCAAAATGGCCCTCGAGGGCGGGCACTCGATGGATTGGTTTTTCGATCAGTACGTTCGCGGAACCGGTATTCCTCACTACAAGGTGGAATTCACTTCGCGCCGCGGCGAAAAGGTCTTTCAAGTTCGCGGCAAACTCTATCAGTCGGGAGTGCCGCGCTCTTTCATCGCCCCAGTGCCTCTCTATTCCAGCGCGGGCGCGGGCCGTTCCGTGTTTCTCGGCACCGTGGTTACCTCTGGCGAGGAGACCTCCTTCTCCTTCACCAGCCCAAGCGATGTCCACAAGCTGCTCATCGACCCGCGTATGACCCTTCTATGCGTTCCGGAATAGGTTCCTTGGCTAGTTGGGACTCACCAGCTTCTCTTCGAGGAGCGGACTGTTCAGATTGAGCTCCGCTTTGCCGCTTGTTCCTACGACGTAAGGAAACCCGTCTGCATCTGTGGGCAGCTTTTTGAGCAATCCCGCTTCGACCAGCTCGCTCATCCGCTTGGCGCGTTTCCCGGTTTGCTTCTCGTATTCGTCCAGCCGTTGGTCCAGTGCCCGAAGATCAAGATCCACCTTCAACAAGCGTAGGTGCGACGCCGCGTTTTTTCGAATGAGCTCGTCCGTCGTGGTGTCGTACACCTGCTGCCACAAGAAATAAGAAGTGTCCAGAGATTGCCCCTGGCCTGCAATTTTCGCCGCCAGCACCTTCATCCAGATCATGGAATTCGGATTCTTGCTGCCTTCCTCAAAGGCAGCCGCTGCCTTGGCATAATCCTTGGCGTCAAAGTAATAGACGTTGCCCAAATCCTGGTATAGCTGCCAGTCGTTCGGGTTCGCTTGAATTCCCCGTTCCAGCAGTTTCACGGCCAGATCAGGTCGTCCCGCGCCTCTTGGCGGCGCGTCGCTCAAAAACATCGAGCCGAAGCGGTAAGCCACCAAGAGGTTCGGATCGAGCGTCGTGGCAATGTCCAGCAGCGGCCAAAGCAAGTCGAGGCCCCGCTCTCGCAAGCGATGCTTCTCGCCGTAATATTGCACCGCTCGCGTCCAGTAGATCGCGCCCATCAGCGGGGCGTATTCGAGGCTCAACCTTTTCACCATGCTCCCGGACCGCAGGAGCAAGTCGTCCTGCTCAAGACGCAGCTGGCCTTGTTCGGCATCAATTCTCTCCTGCAGCACCCAGACTGCCGTCAGTCCAAGGACGAGCACTGCCATCAGCACCAATCCGCCGATCATTCTTCCGGTCATTTCAGATTCCGTCGCGAAAACACCGCCGACGCGCCCGTCAGCACCACCGCAGAGTACACCAGCGTGTATAGCGTGACATGCACGACGAGCGTCCCCGGCACTCCCCTCGCGTGGGCGACCGCTCCCGTCACATTGAAATTTTGGAAATTGGGCAGGAGATAGGAGATGGCCCGCACCATTCTCACCGTCGCCGGGTTCAAATTGATGGCCTGAATCGTCCGCAAGTCATAGGCAAAGACGCCTGCCACATACATTCCCGCGGTGAACAGGATCGCGAGGAAAGGAGTCGTGAAGCACGAGAAAAGCATCGCCAGCGCCACAATCAGCGCCAGCTTCAGCAATATCAGGTACACAGCCACAAACACATAGGCGTCCGCGGGGACCAGCGGGTGCTTCACCGCCCACAACGCCGCGTACAGTCCCACAGCCATCGCTCCGGTATTCACCGTCAGCGTCATCACCAGCCCGGCGTACTTTCCCAGCAGAAACTCCCACCGCTTCACCGGCTTTGCCAGCAGCGCGTACAGTGTCCGCTTGTCCATCTCCTTTGAGACCAACCCGACGCCAATGAACACGGCGATGAACAGCCCGATCAGCGATATTGCTGCAAGTCCCAGGCTTACAATCACGGTCTGCTCGATCCCGATCGAAATCTGTCCCACCACGATCGCGGCCCCCATCATCAGCAGCGCAAAAAATACCAGGTTGTACAATACGCGGTCTCTCACCGCCTCCCGGAACGTGTTCGTGGCCACAATCCAGACGTTCTTCATTTTCCGCTTACCTCGACCGCGGATGCCTGCGCGCGGTCGGCCTCGACCAGGTGCATGAAAAAGTCTTCGAGCGTCGGTTTGATTTGAGCCACCGACAGGACTCGCGCCCCCACGCTGTTCAGTTCGTTGAGTGCGCCATACAATTCGCCTTCGCTCACCTCGACGCGGTAGCGTTCTCCCGTTCGTGTAGCACGATCCATTAGGGCAAATTTCTTGGCCGCGCCTTCTACTTCAAACAAAATCTCCATTCCTTGCGTCCGCATCCCTACCATTTCTCCCGGCGTTCCCACGCCGCGCAGCTTGCCCCCGACGATCACTCCCACGCGGTCGCACAACATCTCCGCATCCGACAAAATGTGCGTCGAAAACAGCACCGTCCTTCCCTCGCGCTTCAGCTCGAGGATAATGTCGCGGACCTCGCGCCTGCCGAGCGGGTCCAGCCCCGACATCGGCTCATCGAGCACCACCACTTCCGGCTGGTGCAAAATGGCCTGCGCCATTCCCACACGCTGCAGCATTCCCTTCGAATACTTCCTCAATTGGATTCTCTTCGCGGTCTCGAGGCCGACCTTCTTCAACATCCTTTCGATGCGCTCGCGCCTGTCGCTGGCCGTCAACCGGTGAAAGCGGGCAAAGTAATCCAGCAGTTCTGCGGCGGTCAGATAGTCGTAGAAGTACGGCTGCTCCGGCAGGTAGCCGACGACCTGGTGCGTCGACACATCCTCGATGGATTTACCGAGGATTCGGGCCCTGCCCGACGTCGGAAAGATCAGCCTCATCAGCAGTTTGATGGTCGTGGATTTTCCCGCCCCGTTCGGCCCGAGGAACCCGAAGACCTCGCCAGACTCCACCCGCAGGTTCAGGTTCTCGAGTGACATCCTCTTCTTCAGGTTCAGGAAGCCGTAGGGGTATTCCTTCGACAGATTCTCGGTCTCAATGGCTGCAGCGGGCATGCCCCTATTTTTCGAGAGCCGGTGGAGCACCGTCAACGGGCTCCTCGGCCCGCTGTTCGCGAAATGCAACTTGAACCGTCCCCCGATTGGCCGTGATTGTGTCGCCGCCGGGAGCTTCTGGAGGCTTTCTTTATTTCTGGAGTTTTCTTATTTCTAGAGTTTTCTAGGAACCGCTCCGCGTGGAAAGGGCCACCGGGTTCTGTCGGCCCGCCTTCTTCCGGCCTCCGTTTCGCGGCGCTCGGGCAGAGACAAGAGGCGGCGGACCCTAGGGCCAAACGAATCCGAGAGCGCTATAAAGGCGACCAACCCCTTTAGGCCCGCCCTTCCTCAGGCGCTGCCCTTGGCGATGCGCACCAACTCGCTTTTTTTTGCGGCGACGGGTTGCGGCTCCAAGGTCTGCGGCGCTCGCCAATTGTCCAGGATTCCGACCTGCTGCACGCAGCTGACGGTGCAGCGTGGCGCGCATCCCTTGTGGGTGAGGAACTCCCGCTGGCGCATTTCCGCGGTGTAATCCGTCAGCGGCACGCCGGGGTACCCGCGCTGCTGCGAGCACCAGTGCACCAATCCATCCTCGCAGACATACAAATAGCGCGAACCGGCCCGGCACTTCCAGTCGTGCTCTCTTCCACGCGCCACATTGTGTTGGAAGTGATTGAACCTCGAGAACGACCGCTTCCCGAGGGTCATAACCTCTTCAAAGATTTCCTGGTCCCGCGGCACCAAGGGTTTCAACTGGCCGCTATGGTCATGAATGATTCCGACCGTGCTGGTAAAGCCCAGTTCCAAGGCCCGGTGCGCAATCGCGAGCGCATCCTCTGAATTTTTTACGCCGCTGCCCAGGACCGAATTGATGTTCACCTGGAAGACCGCCCATTCCGACAGCATCTCCAGCCGCCCATCCAGTGTTTTCAGGCTCTTCTTCGAAACTTCATCGGGGACGACATTATCGATGCTGATCTGCAGGTGCTCGAGCCCGGCTTCGTTCAGCCGCTCAATTCTCTCTTTGTTCAGGAAGAACCCGTTGGTAATCAGCCCGGCGATCATTCCCCGTCGGCGGATATGTCGGATCACCTCGTCGAGCTCCGGGTGCATCAGCGGCTCGCCCCCGCTGATGGTTATGACCGAAGTGCCCATGTCCGCCAGGATATCCAGCCGTTTCTGAAGCTCGTCGAGCGGCACCGGCTTTGACTCATCATCGAATTCGTTGCAGTAGGTGCAGTCGAGATTGCAGCGCCGCATGGGGATGACGTGGGCCAAAAACGGATGCTCCGTGGACACCAAGGCTTTGGCGATGCTCCACAGCTCTCGGCCGCGGGTCCGGTAAAATCGCAGCCTTCTGCGCCGCCGCGTCTCCGCCGACGCCTTCCCTTTCGTCCCATCGGTCATCTGGAAGCTGATTCCCCCAGCTTTAATTATACAGTAGGGCCAAGTTCTTCCGTCTGGCGGCTTGCCAGGTTGTCTCTTCTCATTGACTAAACGTCCACACCCCTCCCTTCCGGCTGCGCACATGGCCTCAGCTGGTCCTTTGATTCCTCCGGTCAGCCCCAATTTTTCAGTTCGTCTGCCTTGCCAATACCGGCGGATCCACCGACCGCACTCGCGACGTCATTTCTGTCGTCTTCCGCCAGTCCACGTCGTTCACATCCACCGCGCCTGTGGTTCCATTGAGCTCGACGAATTCGAGCACATCGCCATTGACGCGGTATTTGCTCACTTCGTAGATCGCATTCGACTTCAGCACCAGGTTGGTGACACGCGCAACCGGCTCACCACCGCCCGCCGGCGTTGGCTCACTCAGAGTGGCCCGGACGCTCTTCTCCACCGCGGGCTCGACAGAGCCAGGCTGCGCCTCGTTCATCGCGCTCGGCTTCTTCGAGGAGGCCCACGGCGGACGGTTCGAATTGGCCGCCGGTCCATAAGCCAGCGTCCGCGGAATCACGATGTCGTCCATCAATCGCAATTCGAGCGGTTCCTCCCCCTTTAGCGTCGGCCGCGGCCCACGCATGGGCAGCGCGACGACCTTCCAAGGCCACAGCGGCGGCAACATCCATTCGACCACGTCCCGCTTGGCGTGGCCTTTTCCGTCGATGTCGCCCTCCTTGTCTACCTTGTAGCCCCTCGCCTGGATCACCTTGGCTGGCACCGGCAAATCGCCATTCGGCAGGATCACGCGGTCAAACGTGATCTTCAGATAGCCCTTACCGACGAAATGGCCGGGCTCCTTGTCCGCTTCGAGGTGTCCACCGAGCATGCTGCCTCTCGGGAACACTGGTTTGCCGAACTCCTGCATGGTCCTCAGGTGACACACCACGGGATCGCCTATCGCCGCGGTTTTCGAGGAGAAGTTCGGTTCGTCCATCGTGCACTGCAACAGTGTTCCGGCTGGCACCAGCAGGTCCTGCGCAGCAATCACCGACCCAGACACCAGTACCGCCAGCGCACCCACCAGAACTCCGATGAGTCGTTTCATGGTCTTCCTCCTAATTGTTTTGCTTAGAAACGGCCAGGCGAGAATAGCCGCACCGAAGAACGTGCCAAGGGCCTCCTTTCGAACGACACCCCGGACATCACTCCCCGGCTTTCCGCGCCTCAACCCGTGTCCGGCGGAAAAGTCGCGCGTCCCTTCAGTTTTTTCGTGAATGCGGCGGCCCAACCTTCCGGGCGGCCGGTGTGCCCCTCGCTTGCACCCACGCCGCAGGCACGCTTAGAGGCCCAGGGTTCCTGCTTTTGTAGGGCGCGCCTTTCGCAACCCTGAGTTCGCAGGGCTTGGGTTTCGAAGGGAGGCGGGCTGTTTCTCGGCTCCTCCTCTACCTGCGCGGCATACCCGTTCCTGGCACTTTGAAGCGCTGCCTGCCTTTGCGTTTCGGGCTGGGCCAGCTCGACCCGATGCGTGTGCGTCGGCCGTGACCTGTAGGGCCACAGAGGCGGTCCCCATTTCCTTGGCGAGGCGCTCGAGGCCGGTTCGCCGCCTTAATCCAAATATCGGCAGGACCCCTCTCCCGAGTATCCCTTTCACCCTACCCAGCCCTTCTTTCGTCGAATGGGGCCTCCGCCTGTCGGTTTAGAGGCCCCTTGTTGCTCGTGTCGCGACGAGACCCCCGTTTGAGCTCGTCACGCTCGAATCAACATTTCGAGACTAAGCTGCCCGCCTGCCCGGTGCAGGCAAGAAAGGTGAAGTCGCGGTGAAGTCTTGTTAAGTCCCGATATTCCTCTGATTTACAATTCTTAACGCCCGCCCAGGCAACCCTATCTACAATAAAGGCACGGGCTCGGAACTCCGTTGCAATGGATGCTCTTTAAAATGTCGGCGTTGAAAAAACCTTCCTCGTCCAGCAACCCGCTCGCTCGCCGCCTTCTCATCATCGACGACGACGCCGAGCTTTGCGAGTTGCTCGCCGAATATCTCCAGCCCGAGGGATTTCAAGTCGACGCCGTGTACACCGGCACTGAAGCCGTCGAGACAGCGCTGACCGGAAACTACGCCCTGCTCGTTCTCGACGTCATGCTTCCTGGCCTTCGCGGCTTCGACGTGCTGCAGAAAATTCGAGCTACCTCGCGCGTCCCCGTTATCATGCTGACGGCGCGGGGTGAAGACGTCGACCGCATCCTCGGCCTCGAGATCGGCGCGGACGACTACCTTCCAAAACCGTTCAATCCCCGCGAACTCGCCGCGCGCATTCAAGCCGTCCTCCGTCGCACCGATGAGGCCAAGACCCGTGATGCTGTGTCTGCCGGAGAGGAACTCGTGCGCGTCGGCGACCTTGAACTTAGCCCAGCTTCCCGTGTCGTTCGCCGGAACAACAACGAAGTGGATCTGACCGCGGTTGAATTTGATCTCCTCAAGCTTTTCCTTTCTTCCCCCGGTGTCGTCCTCGAGCGCGAGTATCTGGCTCATTCCGTCCTGGGCCGCAACCTGACTCCCTTCGACCGCAGCATCGATGTGCACGTCAGTAATCTCCGGCGCAAGCTCGGATGGGCCCCCGATGGCGGCGAACGCATCAAAGCCGTCCGCGGTTCGGGCTATCTCTACTCGCCTCCCCTGAAATCCAAGGCCAAGTGAGCCGCCATGCGCAGCCTCTTCCTCAAGATCTTCCTTTGGTTCTGGTTCGCCATGGTTCTCGTTGTTCTCACGCTGCTCATTTCCTCCTCCTACAGTGAATCGCGCAAGACCCGCGAGCGCGACGAGGCCATGGATCGCAGCATGGCTCCCCTGGTTGCCGACAACTTCGCCGAAGTTTTTGACCGCGAGGGCCGCGCCGGATTTTCCGCTCTCCTGGCCCGCGGCAAGGGCGCCTTTCCCTGGACGCCTTACCTCTTCGATGCTTCAGGTGCCGAGGCCCTCGGTCGTTCCGTCTCGCCCCAGGCTTTGGAAGCCTTTCGGCTTGCTCTTGGCTCGCGCGGGACGGAAGTGGTGCACCGTGGCGAGGCCCGCTGGGTTGGTCAGTGGGTAGAGGCCGCAAGCGGCACGCCGTACGTGGTCGTCCTCGAACTGAATCGCCGCCCTGCCGATCCCTTCTTGCGCGCTCCTTCTCAGGTCCAGCTTTTGCGCTTTCTTGCCGCGCTTCTGATCGTCGGTGCGATTTCCCTATGGATCACACGCCACATCACTTCGCCGATTCTCCAGTTACGGGAGGCTGCAAACCAGCTCGCTCAAGGGAATCTCGCCGCTCGTGTCGGCTCGCCTTCGCTTCTGCGCGCCGATGAACTCGGCGAACTCAGCAAGGACTTCAATCACATGGCCGAACAACTCGAACGACTCATCACCGCTCGCCAGCGTTTGATCAGTGACGTTTCTCACGAACTCCGCTCGCCCCTGGCCCGCCTCAGCGTGGCCCTCGGCATCGCGCAACGTTCCGCAAGCGCCGAGAGTCTCCCCGCCCTTGTTCGCATCGAGCGGGAAGCCCAGCGCCTCAACGACCTCATCGCCGAACTTCTGAGGCTTGCCCGCCTCGAGAGCGGCGGGGAAAAAATCCAGTGGGGCCATCTGGACTTGCAGGCCCTCATCCGCGAAGTTGCCAGCGATGCCAATTTCGAAGCCAGCAGTCAGAACCGCAGCGTTCGCGTCTCCCGAAGCTCCCCTTGCCAAGTTGTGGGGAACTGCGACTTGCTCCGCAGCGCGTTTGAAAACGTCGTTCGCAACGCGGTGGATTACACCCCCGACGGCACGGAAGTCGATTTGTCGCTCAGAGCTTCCGACGACGGCCGGTCGGCGCTCATCCGCGTCCGCGATCACGGACCCGGCGTCCCAACTTCCGCCCTGCACTCTATCTTCGAGCCTTTCTATCGAGTGGAGAATGCCCGCGAGCGAACCCGCGGCGGCTCCGGCCTCGGTCTCTCCATCACCGACCGCGCCATTCGCGCTCACGGTGGTTCCGTCTATGCCCACAATGCCGGAGACGGCGGCCTCGTCGTCGAGATCTCTCTGCCCACCCAATCGTCAAACGGCCCCGGGTCGTAGATCCCCGCGCCTCAAAGCGCCTTCGTTATCTTTGTTCTTGTGCGGCTCGCCTGAAAAGCGCTCAGGTTCTGCCTGGTGCAAGATGCGCCCAAAAACAACAGCCGGAGATTCGTCTGAATCTCCGGCTGTTCAGGTTTTTGATTTTCTGCGGTTGCTGTTTGCTAAACTACGTTCGATTTCTTAGTAAGGGAACGGTAGGTACGTCCAGAATTCACCGAGGTACCCGTTGTCGCCTTTCGAATCGACGCCTTGTCCGCCAAACACCCACACATAGCCCTGGGAATCCTGCTGCCAGAGAGCCACGCCGCGGCGCGCTCCCGGTTGATTCTGCACGAACGGCACACCATACCAGACGGGAAGATACGTTGGATAGTTGCCGCTCTCGTTGACGTTGCTTGATCCCTTCCACCATGTCCACAAACCGGCGTCGGGACCCGTCGTATGGTATTCCCAAATGTCGTCGAGGAATCCGGTGCCTTGCGCCAGTGTCGAGGCCCAGCCCCATCCGCCAAAGAACCATAGGTTCCCGTTGCTGTCCGACCATCCCGAGGCGCCCCAGCGCGATCCCGGGAAGAATCCGGACGCCGCAGCTTGTTGGGTACCGTACATTCCGAGTTGTTCGGCCAGGCCGGTAGCACCCCCGCCGGACATCCAGGTCCATTGCTGCGTGGCGATATTGTATTGCCAGAGGTCGTTCAGGAGTGCGCCTTCCGGGGCGCTCCCAGGGGGCAGCCCCCCGATAGCGCCGGGATTCTGTGTCCCTACGGAGTCGAGGCCGAGTCCCCCGAACAGCCATAGATTCCCGTTGTTGTCGGCCCACAGGACTGCGGTCTGCCGGCCTCCTGGATAATTCCCGGTACCGGGAGTGCCGAGAGTGCCGTAGACGCCATTCTTTTGGCCGATGGTGGAGCTCGGCGGGCCTACGAACGTCCATTGACCTCCGCTGTACTTCCAGAGGTCGTCCAGGAGTGTGACCGAACCCGTTGAATCATATCCTTGTCCGCCGAACATCCATAATGTGCCACTCGAGTCCGTGCAGTAGGCGGCTCCCCAACGGCCGCCTGGCAAGGCGGTACCAGAGTACACGCCCGCCACATTGGCGGTCGCGTAGCCGCTCAGGTTCGTCCAAGTTCCCAGGAATGTATCGGAACCCACGTAGTTAGGCCCTGAAATGTCATATACGCCGGGTGTGAATTTCCAAAGATCATTCAGCAGCCCGCTGTGGGGAGATGCGGCGTTACCTTGGCCGCCGAACAAATACAAATTGCCGGAAGCATCCGACCAGGTGACGCTGCCCCACCGCGCGCCAGGAACGCTGGGATAGAAATTCGTAATGACGTCCCCGCTCGTGACGTCGGTATACGTCACAGGAGCGGAAGTGGGACTGCTATACAGACCAGGAATTTCCAGCGGCGGCTGCGGAAATGGCTCCGGAGTGACCGTGACCAGACCCGTCGGCGTCTTTACGGTTTGCGTCGGCAGATCCGACGGGACCCAGATCCCGGTCCCAAAACCGGTGCCGGCTCCGGGCAAAAACACCCACAAGTCATTCAGAATGAAGGGCAGGTATGGCGGATTCACTTGGGATTGAATCGGCAGTCCCCAGCCACCGAACATCCATTTCCGGTCTGCCGAATCCGAC
>DATFTB010000145.1:0-6632 GCA_035262325.1 Candidatus Acidiferrum sp. | reverse complement strand
GAAATACGGGATGGCCCCTGAAGACATCATCTTCGACCCGCTGGTGTTTCCCTGCGCCACCGGGGATGAAAATTATATTGGTGGTGCGGTGGAGACGATGGAGGGTATCCGGCTGATCAAGGAAGCGTTGCCGGATACGCGGACGATTCTGGGGATTTCAAACGTGTCTTTTGGCTTGCCCACCGGAGCGCGCGAAGTCGTGAATTCTGTGTTTCTCTATTACTGCACGAAAGCCGGGCTGGACCTTGCCATCGTCAACACCGAGAAACTCGAGCGTTTTGCGTCCATTCCCGAACAGGAAAGGCGGCTGGCCGAGGATTTGTTGTTTCAACATCCGCCGAAGGAAGTTCCTTCTGGGCACTCGAATGCGGATCTGCTCTCGGACGTCCCGGCAGACTGGCGTCAGCAGAGCAAGCCGCAGAAGGCGGCGATCAACCAATTTCATATTGCGGCAATCACCGAGCACTTCCGCACCACAAAAAAGAAAGAGAAGCAAAAAAAAGAAGACCTGCCGCTGGACCAGCGGCTAGCAAACTACATCATCGAAGGCACGCGCGATGGACTGATCGAGGACCTGGAACACAAACGAGCGGAGGGCGCCGCACCGCTCGACATTATCAATGGCCCGCTGATGGACGGCATGGCAGAAGTGGGCCGACTCTTCAATGCAAACGAACTGATTGTGGCCGAGGTGCTGCAATCGGCCGAGGCGATGAAAGCCGCCGTAAGCCATCTCGAGCAGTTCATGGAAAAGGCTGACACTGCAAAGCGCGGTCGAGTCGTCCTGGCCACGGTGAAAGGCGATGTCCACGACATTGGGAAGAATCTTGTCGAGATTATCCTCAAAAACAACGGATTTGACGTGGTCAACTTGGGCATAAAAGTGCCGCCGGAGGAATTGATCAAGGCGTTCGAAGTGCACAAGCCGGATGCCATCGGGCTTTCGGGCCTGCTGGTGAAAAGCGCGCAACAGATGGTGACTACGGCGAGCGACCTGAAGGACGCGGGTATCGGCATACCTCTGCTGGTCGGCGGCGCGGCGCTCAGTGCGAAATTCACGCAGCAGAAAATCGCTCCGAGTTATGGCGGAGCGGTGTGCTATGCGAAAGATGCAATGACCGGCCTGCGTCTGATGAACGAATTGATGGACCCAGCCGCGCGGGAACGCGTGCTCGGCGAGCACACCAGCTCGGGAAACGGCGTGAGCGTGGCAACGACGGTAAAGCTTGTGGAGAAGCCAGTGGTCCGCCGTTCGCCAAAGGTGCGAAGCGATTTGCCGATTCCGCCGGTAGCGACTCTGAACCGCAAGGTGCGCCTGGTTCCCGACTTGCGAGAGGTGTGGAGCTACATCAACCCGTTCATGCTCTTCGGGCGGCACCTGGGCTATCGCGGCGATTTCGAGAAGCGTCTGGCGGCGCGAGAGGCAAAAGCGGTCGAGCTCGCCAACGAAATGGAAGAGGTGAAAAACGAAGCGGGAACGTTCATGAAGGTTCGGGCTGTGTGGCAGTTCTTTGGGGCCGAAGCCGATGGCGAGGCATTGCATCTGTTCTCTCCAGGCGGAAAGGAGCCTTTACACACCTGGCGATTCAAGCGGCAGAAAACGGGAGACCAGTTGTGCCTGAGCGATTACGTGCTCGAACCGAAGGATGGGAAACGCGATCATATTGCGCTATTCGTGGTGACGGCAGGAGAAGGAGTCCGCGAGCGCTCGGAAAAAGCCAAGCAGGATGGCTACTACTTGAAGTCGCACGGCCTGCAGGCGCTGGCGATTGAGTCGGCCGAGGCCTGCGCGGAATGGCTGCACCGCCGGATTCGCGAAGATTGGGGTTTCCCCGATCCCGCGGAGATAACCATGGCGCAGCGGTTCACCTCGCGCTACCGCGGCAAGCGTTACAGCTTTGGGTATCCGGCCTGTCCCGACTTGGAGGACCAGGCGGGCCTTTGGAAATTGCTCGGGCCGGGAGAGATCGGCGTGCAGTTGACCGAGGGATTCATGATGGATCCCGAGGCCAGCGTGAGCGCCCTGGTATTTCACCATCCGGACTGCACTTATTTCAGCGTGGGCGAAGCCGCAGAGAATTTTTAAGCCACGCTCGGCCCCGCAGTTCTGCAAGGCTTCTTTACAAAACTGAACATTCCTTGGGGAACCTTCGTTGCGCTCCGGGGGAATTCCTGAAAGGCGCCCGGCAACGAAGCTGGTCTTAACTATCCAGCGAGGTGGTTACCTGGGCGTCTCGAGGTGCGTCTTTAGATACAAGGACTGGGGTCAGAAAGAGGTCGCAGATGGATGGCAAGACGGGACGAATGGTGGTTTTGGGCTTGTGGGTGGCGTTGTGCGCCTCTGAAGTGCGTGGGCAGGAGGCACCTGCGACGAACGCGGGCGCAGGCGTGACACAGCCGAGGCAAGGGCAGGTTGCAGGCGATTTTGCAGGCGGGCCGCGGCCGCTGTTCGGCAAGATCACGGCGCTACACGATGGCTCGCTCGAGATTACGAAACCAGACGGCGGGCTGGTTGTCGTTAAACTTACGAATCAAACGGTTTACCGAAAGGACCGCGCGGACGCGAAGATTACCGACTTCAAGGTCGGCGACGCCGTCGTGGTGCGCGGCGACGAGAACCCGGACCACAGCGTCACCGCAAAACTTGTTGGTGGACGTAGCGGCTCACGAGGCGGAGCAGGAGGCGGCGGGATGATGTGGTCGGCCGAAGGCACACTCGGCAAAGACTATGTTGTGGGAGAGGTGAAAGCCATTGACCCGCCGAAATTGACCGTTTTGCGCACAGACGGCGTGACGCAAACCCTGGAACTCGACGAAAACTCTTCGCTGCGCCGAGGAAGAGAGAGCATCACCATGGCGGATATTCAGGTTGGCGATCACCTGATGGCGCGCGGCGCTCTCGAGCATGACACGTTTGTGCCCAAGGGCGTGATGGTGATCAACGCCGAGCAGTGGAAGCAGATGCAGGAAATGGGGGCGCAGTTCAATGGGCCAAAAACGGCCGGCTCCGACGCCGCAGCGCCAAAGCCGCAGGAGCAGCCGCATTGAAGGATGTAGTACGCGGGATTGTAGTAGCGGTCTCGATGGCGCTGATTGGCGCGATCCTGTTTGTTTGCCTGTCGCGCGCACAAGAATTGGCAGGCCCCGCGGCAAACGGGTTCCAAATTACGGGCACGGTGAAGAGTGGAAAGACGGCGCTGCCCGGCGTGACCGTTACCGCCGCAAATACACTCACCGGCAAGAAAGCGAGCGTGGTAACCGGCCTCGATGGTTCCTTCACAATCCGCGGACTCGCGCGCGGCCGGTACGTGGTCAAGATGGAGTTCATGGGGTTTGCCCCTTCCACCCAGGAGGTGGTGCTCAACCCGGAGAGTCCCGCCGGAAAAGTGGAAGCAGAACTGGTGCTGGCGTCCCGGCAGCAGGAGGAGCAGGAGAACCGTGCAAACGGCGCGATTGCGGCGAGCCGCGGCTTTCAGAATCTTGGCGTCGAAGGCATGCTAAGCGCTCTTGGCGGAAGCGGAGGCGGGAACGCCACCGTCAGTACCGGCGATCTCTCGAGCCTGCCGATGAATGGCGCTGGCGCTGACGTCGCGACCGAATCCGTAAGCATTTCCGGAGCACTGGGGAAAAGCCAGGATTTCGGCGCGGGCCTCGAAGACGAGATCCAGCAACGAATTCAGGAATTCCGCGACCGCATGCAAAAGGAAGGTAGCGGACCTTCCGGCGGACCCACGGGCGGACCCACGGGCGGACCGGGCGGTGGACCGGGCGGGCCGGGAGGCGGCCAGGGCGCCGCACCCCCGATCATGATTGGCCGATTCGCAGGCCGCGGATTCAACATCAACCAGCCGCACGGTTTTCTTTATTTCCAGGACGACAATTCCGGTCTCGACGCGCGACCCTATTCGCTCTCCGGGCAGGAAGTCGCAAAAGCAAGCTACAACCAGATAAAGTTCGGCGCGTTCCTTGGCGGGCCCTTGAAGATTCCCGGGCTATTCGACTGGAGCAAGACCACGTTTTTTTCAGGCGGGTGGAACGGAACGCGGGGAGCTACGCCTTACGACGCGTTCAGCACCGTGCCGACGCCAGCCGAGCGAAACGGCAATTTTTCGGAACTGACCGACAGGAACGGCAATCTCATCCCGATCTTCAATCCGCAGACCGGCCAGGCCTTCCAGAACAACACGATCGACCCGGGTTTGTTCAGCCCTGCAGCCGTTTCCCTTCTGAACTACATGCCTTTGCCCAATTTGCCGGGAGCGACGCAGAACTTTCACTACCTTACGTCAGCGGAAAGCGATACGGACTCGATCAGCTTTCGGATCATCCACAACTTCACGGCGAGCGGCGGACCGGGAGGTCCGATCGCGTTTGGTGGCCCTATGGGAGGCGGGCCCGTCGGCGCAATAACCGGTGGGCCCGGTGGCCGCGGGAGGCGGGGCCCGCGCAACAATTTGAGCGCGGGATTCAACTGGTCGCGCGCAAAAAGCCAAATCGTCAATCCGTTCCCTTCGCTGGCGGGCAGCACAAACCTGCAAGGGTGGAACGGAAACCTGCGCTGGACGTACGGCCGGGGACAAATCACCAACACCGTTGGATTCACCTACAACCACAACCGCATTTCGACAACCAACCTGTATTCCGGTGTGGTGGATGTCGCAGGTAACGCCGGCATTACCGGCATCTCGAGCAACCCCTTCGACTGGGGCCTGCCCGGCGTATCGTTCAATTCGTTCGGCGGATTCAGCGGGCCGATCCCGAGCCGTGAACTCGATCAAACCCTTACCTTTTCCGAGATGGTGTATTGGAACAGGGGAAAGCACAACTGGAGATTCGGGGGGGACTACCGGCGAATCCTGCAGAGCTTCCGTTCGGCAAGAAACGCCGAAGGCAGCTTTGTGTTTACAGGATTTGCCACGGCCGAGTATTTGCCCGGAAGCTCTGAAGCGGTTCCCAGAACCGGGAGTGACTTTGCGGATTTCTTGCTCGGACTGCCGCAACAGACCAGCCTGCAATCAGGAACCACTTCCTACGACTTCAGTGCCAACGCGTTTGATTTATACGTTCAGGATGACTGGCGCATTTTCGCGAACCTGTCGGTGAACCTCGGACTGCGCTACGAATACAACGGACCTTACACAGAGGCTCAGAATCGGATCGCAAACCTGGACGTCACTTTCAGCCCCGAACTCATCAACGCGCTGCGCGTCCTTCCGGGCGAGACCGGGCCGTATACGGGGATTTTTCCGCCGTCGCTCGTCCGGCCGGACAAGGATGGTTTTGCGCCGCGGGTGGGGATTGCCTGGCGATTGGGGAAACAAACGGTCGTGCGCGCCGGCTACGGGATCAATTACAACCTGGCGCAGTACGGGATCTTCATCCGGAACCTGGCGTTTCAACCACCGTTTGCGACGACAGCCACGAACGTCAGCCCGTATGGAGATTTCCTGACGCTCGAGAACGGATTCCCGTCTGCTTCGCAAACTGCGGTCACCAACAACTACGCGCTTGACCCGAACTACCGCATCGGCTACGTACAAATCTGGAATCTCGACATCCAGCGGCAGCTTCCGAGAAACATTCAATTGAATGTCGGCTACAACGGAGCGAAGGGCACCCGCCTCGACACACAACGCGCGCTGGTGCCGACCTGCCAGTCCCTCAGTTGCCAGGCGTCTCTGCTCGAGGCGACTGCTCCCTTCATCTACGAATCCTCCGAAGGCAATTCCATCCTGCATGCCGGCTCGGTGCGCATCAGAAAGAGGTTCTCGAAAGGGCTGGGGCTAAGCGCGAGTTACGTTTACTCCAAGTCGATCGACGATGCGGCTTCGATCGGTGCAGTAACGGCGGTGGTGGCCCAGAACCCCTTCGACATTTCGGCGGACCGCGGACTGTCGAATTTCGACCAAACCCACAAATTCACCGGGAATTGGATCTACGACCTGCCGTTCGGGGACGGGCGGCGGTTCGTGACGCGAGGACCGCTATCGCATGCGCTGGGAGGATGGCAGTGGAGCGGCGATTTTACGATCGCCTCGGGATTCTATTACACGCCGAGGGTGCTGGGCGCGACGCTGGACATCACGCGCGGCCTGAGCGGAACGCTACGGGCAAACCTGATTCCGGGCTCGTCGATCGGGGTTGCAAACCCGACAACCGCTCAGTGGTTTAACACCGCAGCGTTTTGCGCGCCGGGACCGGGTTGCGTCGGCACGGCGGGGCCCACTTTCGGGGACGCGGGGCGCAATATCATCGAAGGCCCGGCGCAGTTCACGTTCAATATGGCGCTCAGCAAGACCATCACGATCCGAGAATCGCGAGCACTCGAATTACGCTTGCAGGCACGCAACATCTTCAACACGCCCTATTTCTCGAACGTCAATACGGCGGTGAACTCATTGACGTTCGGCCAGGTGACCAGCGTCGGAAACATGCGCCGCTTGACGATGGTGGCGCGATTCCGGTTCTGAAGAGCGTGTCAGCGGCAGGCTTTTTGAATTGTCCGCTTTGATGCAGATGAAGACAAAACTCGGAAGGGCCACGGCGGCGACGCTTGCGGCGTGGATCGCGGTGCTGAATCTTTTGGCGCAGCAGCCCCAGAAGCCAAGCCAGCCGGGATATGTCGTCCGTGT
>DATFTB010000144.1:0-11740 GCA_035262325.1 Candidatus Acidiferrum sp. | reverse complement strand
AGCGCAACGCCCGCAAAGCTGATGCCGAAGTTGTCACCTGCCATGACAAGCGCGAAGAGAGGAATGCTCGGGCCCGCGAACGCGAGAGCCGCATATGCGGCAATCGCAGCTGCCTGCACAATGCCCCCGATGATGAGGGTGCGCATGTAGCCGAGCTTCAGCGAGCAGAATCCGCCCGCCGCGATGCCTACAAACGTAGCGACGAGTCCGATTGAGCCGCGCACCTCTCCGACCGTTTGCTTCGAAAGACCGATGTCGTGGTAGTAGGGATTCGACATCGGACCCATGATGAAGTCCGGCAACCGGTAGAGGCTGATTGCCGCTAACATCACAAGCGCGAGCCAGCCATGTGCGCGGAAGAAAGCGATGAACGGTCCCACAACAGCGTCGAGGAAACCGCGCGGCGTCCAAAGCGGCGCTTCGCCCCTTTCATCCATCGCCGCATCCGCGCGCTCCGGTTCCATCGCGAACCAGGTCGCGATCACTCCAATGGCCATACATGCGCCGTAGATACCGTAGGACATGCGCCAGCCCACGGTCGCTGCCACGATGAGGATAACGGTATCCGTCGCCAGGAGCGCCAGGCGGTAGCTGAACTGATAGGCAGACGCGAGGAGGCCTTGTTCTTCTCCGTCGTCTGCCGATTCAATTCGCCAGGCATCGACCACAATGTCCTGTGTGGATGAGGCGAATGCGACGACGAGCGCCAGAGCGCCAAGCCGGCCGAGCCCGGCTTTCGTGCCGGTTCCGCCCATGGCGGACAGCGCCAGCCCGACGACGATCTGCGAGAACATCATCCATCCGCGCCGACGTCCAAGCCGTTTAAACAGCGGCAAGTCAAGGCGATCCATCAAGGGTGCCCACAGAAACTTCAGAGAATAGGCAATGCCCACCCAGGAAAGAAACCCGATCGCCGTCAGGGAGGTGTCTTCATCGCGCAGCCAGTAGCCGAACGTATTGCCGACCAGATAAAAGGGAAGGCCTGAAGAAAACCCCAGAAACAACATCGCCAGCGTTTTGGGCCGCAGGTAATCGGTGATCCGGCGCTTGTGGGGACTCACGCCTTCATTCTCTCTGGGAGCCTCACGAAACTCAACGCTCATACCACCGAATCTTGTCCATGCTGACACTCTACCGAGTGTCACCAATCATTCTGAAAGCTCACCCTCCGACAGCGCGGTCGGGCGTCTGGCCGCGGCGGCGGCGAGCATTCCTGAGGGAATGGCGATGGCGGCACAGACGACGAGCGCGAGAAAAGCGAGCTGCAAGGTGGCGGGATAGCCCTCACAAAAGATGACGCGGCGCACGGGCGCTTGAAATTTGAAAGATCGCCCGAAATCGCCGTGCGCGAGTTGCCAAGATAATGGTCAACTGCACATCGAGCAGCAGACCGAGGCCGAGGGCGTGGCGCAATTTTTCCACCTGAGCGGGAGCGGCGCCTTCGCCAAGCATCTGCTCGACCGGATCGCCGGGAACGAGGTGGATGAGCAGAAAAACCAAGGTCAGAACCAGCCAAAGGGCCGGCAAGGTAAGCAGCGATGCAGAAGATGGCGGGCCATTCGTCCGCGGATCAGCGCTCCTTTTCCCGGGATTTAGGCTTCGAAGTTGCGAGGACGGGATTCGATGGCCTAGATTCCCTGGCTGCCTCGCTGTCGGTCGGGCCAGAGCGCTGAATTTTGACGCGCGCGACACGGCGGCCGTCCATTTCGACGACCGAGAAACGAAAGCCGCCGTATTCGAAACTTTCGCCGCCACGAGGGATGAAGCCGAGTTGGTCCATCACAAAGCCGCCGACGGTGGCGTAAGCGGGGTCTTCGGGGAGGGAGATGTTGTACTGGGTGTCGAGGTCGCGAACGCTAAGCGCGGCGTCGAACACGATGGCGCCGTCGGCGAGAGTCAGTGGCTTTTCGACCACGTCAAATTCATCGTGAATTTCACCGACCAATTGCTCGAGAAGGTCTTCCTTGGTAACGACGCCGAGAATGCTGCCGAACTCGTCCACGACCATGGCGATAGCTACCCGCCGGGCCCGCAGCTCACCAAGTAGTTCGCTTGCCGGCTTAGTTTCGGGAACGATCAGGATCTCGCGCAACACGCGGCGGAGGTCGAACCGAGGGGGAGGCGGGAGATTTTCTTCGAGACGGCGCTCGCGGTCGAGGAGAACCCACATCATGTCCTTGATATGCACAAAACCCAGAACGTGATCGATGGTTCCCCGGTAGACCGGAATGCGGGAACGCTGGGTTGTAGCGAAGAGCCGCATGACTTCATCGAGCGAGGCTTCGACGGGAAGCGTATGCATGTCTGGCCGGGAAACCATGATTTCGCGCACCTGCAGTTGGCTGAGCTCCATCGCGCTGAGAATGAATTTCTCTTCTCCCGGTGCGAGCAGACCCCTTTCGCGGGCTTGCTGGATCTGGATCTGCAGTTCCTCGGTGGAATGGGCAACATCGCGCCCGGCGGGCAGCACGACGCCCAAGGCTTTCACGATGGCGCCGGAGATGCCATCCAAGAGATTGATAGCCCATCGGAACGTGTTGAGGAACCAGAGGAAGGGGCGCGCGACCATCAAGGCGATGCGCTCGGCTCGGGCCAGGCTGATGGACTTCGGAACGAGTTCGCCGAAGACAACGTGGACCGCGCTCAGCAGGATGAAGGCCAGCGTGAGCGCCGCGGCGTGAACGAGGATGAGGGTGCGGACGCCGGCCTCGACCGGCATCAGGCTTTGCACAAGCCGCGCGAGCGTCATTTCTCCGAGTGCTCCAATGGCCAGGCTCGTGAGGGTGATGCCCAATTGCACGCCGGAAACGACGCGATGCAGGTCACCGAGGAGCACTTCGACGATTTTGGCCTGAGCGTTGCCGCGAGCTACGAGCTGGCGAACGCGGGAAAGCCGGACAGCGACAAGCGAGAACTCCACCGCGGCGAAGAAGCCATTCAGCGCTACCAGGATTAGTACACCAACCAAGCGGACCAGAAACATCGGCGTGGAAGTTCCCCCAGCCGGCATTGTAGCAGCACTGGCGGGAAAGCTGCGGGATACGGCGAGCGGGCCCACGCGGAAGGCAAGAGAGGTGTCAAAGAGGGAAGGGTTATTCCGGGCGCGGTTGCGCGGTGCGTCTCGTGTCCACTACACTGGATTTTCCGATCCGAGGTGACCAGCATAGTGCGAGCCCTCCTGCGTTTGCTGCTGTGGATTGCTGCGGTCATTGTCATCATTTTTGCTATGGGGATCTGGTGGTTCGTCTACCGGCCGCTGCCAAAGCTGGATGGCACGATCCGCCTGCCGGGTTTGCAGGGCGAGGTCACAGTGGAGCGCGACAATTGGGGCGTTCCGCACATCCGGGCTAATTCTCTGGAAGATCTCGCTGAGGCGCAAGGCTACGTGATGGCGCAAGACCGCTTGTGGCAGATGGACCTACTGCGGCGCGTGGCCCGCGGACAGCTTTCCGAGGTGCTTGGACCCAAAACGCTCGAAATTGACAAGGACTTCCGCACACTGAACTTCAGCAGGGCGGCGGAGCGCGATGTCGGCATGATGCCCCCGGAGGTTCGACGCGTGGCGGAAGCGTATGCTCGCGGCGTAAATCATTTCATCGAGGAACACAGCTCGGCGCTGCCGTTGGAGTTCACTCTTCTGCACTACAAGCCCGGTCCCTGGCAGCTCACCGACACGCTGATGATCAACTGCTACATGTACCGGACACTGACGGACACGCGGAAGCGAGAGCTGAATCGCGCCACCGTTACCGCCAAGGTCGGGCCGGAGCTGGCGCGCGACCTGTTTAGCCAGGAAGCGTCGATGGACCATTTCGTCGTGGGAGATTCGAACGCGGGCAAGGATGCGAAAGGCACAGCGTCGACCGACGATGAAGATGACGAAGACGAGACGGATGCGGAGGATGTCTTGAAGGCGGAGCGCCAAGCGGAGGCAACGCCGGGAGCAGCGGACGAACCTGACCTGGCGTCGGCGCTAGCCGCAAACGTGAGCGAGTGGCTTGAAGGATCCCGGCGGGACATCCGGCAGTCTCTCGGCAGCAATAATTGGGTGGTTAGCGGAGATCATACCGCGACGCGCAGGCCGTTGCTGGCAAACGATACGCATCTCGAACTGACACTCCCATCGATCTGGTACGAGGTGCATCTGACGGCTCCCGGATGGAACGTGAAAGGGTTCGCTTTGCCGGGGGCTCCGATGGTTATCTTGGGGCACAATGAGCGGATCGCCTGGGGGTTCACGAATAACGGCGCGGATGTGCTGGACCTGTATGTCGAGAAATTCAACCCGGCAAATCCGGACTACTATCTCGTCAACGGCCAGTGGAAGAAGGCGGACGTTTACGACGAAGTGATCCACGTGAAGGGCAAACCGGACGAGCATCTGAAGCTCGTGGTGACGCGGCACGGTCCCGTCGTCGAGCAAGAGGGCGGGAGGTCCTACGCGATGCGCTGGACAGCCCTGGAGCCGGGGGCGCTGAGCAATTCCTATAACTGGTTAGGCAAGGTACAGAACTGGGGTGAGTTCCGGGAAGTGATGAAAGACATCTGGGGGCCCGGGCAAAACGTGGTTTATGCGGACGTGGATGGAAATATCGGCTACTTCCTCGGAGGGCGTGTACCGGTCCGAAAGAAGGGTCACGGCGAGGTGCCGGTGCCCGGGGACACGGATGACTACGAATGGACGGGGTACATCCCCTTTGAAGAATTGCCGCAGGTGTTTAACCCAGACAGCGGGCTGATCGTGACGGCAAACGCGCGGGTAATCGGGCCGAACTACAAGCCGTATATAACAGACCGCTGGGAAGAGCCTTATCGAACGGCAAGGATTTTCGACCTGCTGCACGACAAAAATGATTTGCGCCCCGAGGACATGCTCAAAGTGCAGACAGACACGTTCAGTTATCCGCACCTGTTTCTGGCAGAGCAACTTGTCGCCGCGGCGAAGACCGCGCCTCCGAAAGATCCGCGGGCAGAAAAGCTGGTCGACCAGGCAAAGGATTGGAACGGCATGGCCGACGCCAATTCGAGTGTCGTGTCCTTTCTAAACGCCGCAATGTTTGCAGCCTTGGATCTGATTCTCGAGCCGCACCTCGGCGACGATACACAGCTTTATCAATGGAGAAAATTGGCGTTCCTGCAACGCGTATTGACGGAGCGTCCGGGACGATGGCTTCCGGCGGAATACAGGAATTACGACGAGCTGTTGAGCGCAGCCGCGGACCTCGGGGTGAAGCGGCTGGCGGAAGAAACCAGGGAAGCGGACCCGGACGATTGGCCGTGGAAGCGTTTTAACTATCTGGACATGCTGCATCCCATCGGCCGCGAAGGCTTTCTGAAAAAAGTGCTGAGCATCAGCAATCATCCACAATCCGGGACGCTGTGGAGTCCGCGGGCGGCTGACAGACACCACGGACCTTCGGAGCGTTTTGTGGCCGATCTCGCAGATTGGGACGACTCCATTATCTTGATCACTGGAGGCGAATCAGGACAGCCCGGCAGCGAGCATTACCGGGACCAGTTTCCGTACTGGTTTGAAGGCAAGCCCATCTATGGACAGTTTTCCGATGCTGCCGAAGCCAAAGTGCAACGGCACAGGCTGACGCTGCTGCCGAGCCTCTGACCGATTCCGTTTTTCATGCCAGAGCTTCCCGAAGTCGAAGCCGTTCGACGCGCGCTGCGTCCGCTGGTGCGGGGAAAGCGCATCCGTTCGGTTCATGCATTCCATCCGATCGCCACGCGGCCTCAGTCTCAGGGGCAATTCACGCGAATGGTCGAGGGGCGGCGAATTCAAGAGGTAAAACGGCACGGGAAGTATCTGTTTTTGGAACTCGACCGCGGCCTAATAGAAATGCACTTTTGCTTCGACGGTCAGCTGATCTGGTTTTCGAATGCTAAGGAGTTGCTCGAGCGGGCAAACGTTGCCGAACGAGGAGTGCACGTAGACGTAGCGTTGGAATTGTCCAAGGGCGTGCTGGGATTCGCCGATGGACGGCACTTTGCGAGAGTGCACGCGTGGGGATCCGAGGCGGAATGCAAGCCGCTGCGACAGCTGGGGATTGATGCAAGGTCGCGGGAGTTCACGGCGCAGTTTCTGGCGAGGAAGCTCGAGGCCTCAAGGCGCGAACTGAAGGAATTTCTGATGGATCAGCCAAAAATCGCCGGGATTGGCAACATTTATTCCTGCGAAGCTCTCTGGCAAGCCCGGCTTAGTCCGCTGCGACGGGCGGATTCGTTGGATCGCGCCGAAGCGCGCCGCTTGCACAAAGCAATTGTGTCGGTTCTCAGGCGTGCTTTAGAATGCTGTTTGAATCCCGCGCCCGATTTTGTGGACCCGCAGTGGTGGTTTCAGGGCTTGGAAAAAATCCTGCGCGCATATCAACGCGAAGGAGAACCTTGCAAACGCTGCGGACAACCCATTCGGCGCGTGGAACAGGGCGGCAGGTCGACTTACTACTGTCCCAAGTGCCAAAAATAAGCCGCAGCTGCCCGGCCGAGGCCCTGCCTCTGGAGAACTCTGGCCGGCGGGAGCGGGTTGTCGCAGCAAAGGGAGTCGCGTGAATCAACCAGCACCGAAAAAACCAGAACAACCCAAAAGGCCTGATTTTGAACGCTCGCTCGCGAGGTTGGAGGAAGTTGTTCGCAAGCTGGAAAGCCCGCAACTCTCTCTCGACGACGCAATGAAACTTTTTGAGGAGGGTGTCGGGCTTTCGCGCGAATGTCAGAAGCAATTGGAAGAAGCCGAAGGCCGCGTGGAAATTCTTCTGAAGAAGGCGGACGGAAAGCTCGCGGCCGAACCGTTCGAACCGGAAGGAGAGAGCAACTCTTGATGCTCAACCAATGGCACCAACAGGAACAGCCTCCGACCCGATGAAACTGCCGCCGTTTTTCGAAGAGGATCGGCTGGCCGTTGACGCCCACTTAGAGAGGTTGCTGCCAGCGGAATCGGCGGCGCCTGCTTCCATCCATGCGGCCATGCGCTATTCGGTGTTCGCCGGCGGGAAACGCATCCGGCCGATTCTCTGTGTGGAGACAGCGCGGATTTTCGAACCCGACGCCTCGTTCGCGCTGTTTCCAGGTTGCGCGATAGAGTTTATCCACACTTATTCCCTGATCCATGATGACCTGCCGGCGCTCGACAACGATGATTTGCGTCGCGGCAAGCCGACGTGCCACAAGAAGTTTGGCGAGGCGACCGCGATTCTAGCCGGCGACGCCCTGCTGACGCTGGCCTTCGAAACAATCGCCGCGACTCCTGTCTCTTCCGAGCGCCGCGTGTCAATGGTGACGGAGATCGCGACCGCGGCGGGAACGGTGAACGGCATGGTAGGCGGACAAGTGGCCGACCTAGAGGCAGAAGGCCAGAAGGTTGGCCCCAAGACGCTCGAGTACATTCACAAGTCGAAGACGGCAGCGCTCATCCGGGCTTCCATTACTTCCGGTGCGCTCTCCGCGGGTGCACCGTCCGGTGATGTGGCTCGTCTGCGGCGCTTTGGCGACGCGATCGGATGGGCGTTCCAGGTGACCGACGATATTCTGGACGTCGAGGAGTCGTCCGCCGCGCTGGGAAAGACTGCCGGAAAAGATGTCGTGCAGCAGAAGGCCACTTACCCAGCGGTTTTTGGTTTGGAGCGATCGCACCAGATTGCGAACGATTTGGCCACGAAAGCCATTGGCGAACTCGAGTCGTACGGCGAAAAGGCCGAGCGACTGCGAACGATCGCGGAATTCCTGGTGCTCCGCCGAACCTAAAGATCCTCGTTATGAGCGTCAAATCCACGCGTAAGCGGCTCGACGTCCTGGTGGTCGAGCGCGGTTTGGCCGAATCGCGCCAAAAGGCGCAGGCGATGATCCTCGCGGGGGAAGTAAGCGTGGATGGGAGCCGTGCGGAAAAGGCCGGAGCGGCAATACCTGACAGCGCCCGCATCGAAGTTCACAGCCGCTTGCAGAAATACGCCAGTCGCGGCGGATTCAAATTGGAAGGTGCGCTCGAGGATTTGAACGTGGCTGTATCGGGAAGGATTTGCCTGGACATCGGCTCGTCGACAGGCGGGTTCACCGATTGCCTGCTGCAACATGGGGCGGCGCGGGTTTACGCGGTGGATGTGAACACGGAGCAAATCGCCTCGAAGCTGCGCGACGATCGACGCGTTAGACGGATTCGCAAGAATGCGCGTGAACTCAGGGCGGAAGATTTGCCCGAGAGGGCGGATCTTGTGGTGGCCGATGTGTCGTTCATTTCGGTGACGAAGATTTTACCCGGTGCGGTGGATTGCGCGAATCCTGACACGGAGTTTCTGATCCTGGTCAAGCCACAGTTTGAACTGCAACGCGAGGATGTCGGTAAGGGCGGAATTGTGCGCGACCCCCGACTTCACGACAAAGCCATCCGGAGCGTTCGAGCATCGGCGGAATCCCTCGGACTGCTTGAGATTCGGGTGGCGCCGAGTCGGGTGATCGGCACGGAAGGAAACCAGGAGTATTTTCTTCACGCGCGAAAAACGGCTAAGGTAGAATCCCAGTAATCCATGCCCCCTACACCCGCCTTTAAGACGATTGGCATCATTTCGCGACCGAGGCGCTCGAAGCTGGGCGAAATCGTGCCGCAGCTTCTGCACTGGCTGCAAAAGCGGGGGATCGCGACCGTAATCGACATGGAAACGGCAAACGCCTTGAGCCAAGGTGCGACCGGCAAGGCACGGCTTCAGGTCGTGAAGGAAGCGGAACTGCTGTTGGTTCTTGGCGGCGACGGAACCATGCTCGGAGCGGCGCGCGATGCGGCGCCGCGGGGCGTTCCCATTTTGCCGATCAATATGGGCAGCCTCGGCTTTCTGACGAGTTTCACCGCCGAGGAGCTCTATCCCGCGCTCGAGGATACGCTGGCGGGCCGGGCCGCGATGGAAGAACGCGTGTTGCTCCTGGTCGAGCGCGTGCACGAGGGCAACACCCTGACCGAGCAACGCGTGTTGAATGACAGCGTGGTACACAAGGGGACGCTGGCCCGCATGATTGAGCTCGAGCTATACATCGGCGGCGGGTTTGTTTGCCGGTACCGGGCCGATGGGTTGATCGTCGCGACCCCGACGGGCTCGACGGCATACTCCATGTCGGCGGGAGGGCCGATCGTGCACCCAAAGGTGCAATCCATTTTGATTACGCCAATCTGCCCGCACACGCTCAGCGACAGGCCGGTGGTCGTACCGGACACTTCTGTGATCGAATTGCGGCTCTCGCACACAGCTGATTCCGTGTTTTTGACCATGGACGGGCAGACGGGAGTGCCCATGCAGGTGGGCGACCGCGTACGGATAACACGAGCCCTCGAACGATTAAAGCTCATTCACCCGGCGAACAAGACCTACTTTGAGATCCTGCGAAACAAGCTGAGGTGGGGCAGGCCTGAGCGACTACCCTAGGACGTCTGTGCGCAGCAGGTCCGCCTGGGTTTCCCTGCGCCGAATCAGGCGGGCACGTTTTCCTTTTATTAGGACCTCGGCAGGGCGGCGGCGGCCGTTGTAATTGGAAGCCTGAACCATTCCGTAGGCGCCGACTGCCCAGATTGCGACCACGTCGCCGGCTTGAACATTTCCGATCGGCCAATCTTCGAGGAAGCTGTCACCGGTCTCGCAGACCGGGCCAACCACGTCCGCTCGATGCCTGCGGGCAACCGGTTCGCGGCGATCTTCGCTAACCGGAGTGATCGGATGGGGAGCATCGTAGAGTATGGGGCGTGCCAAATCGTTCATGGCGGCGTCGACGATGACGAAATTCGTGTTGGAATTCCGTTTTGTGTAGATGACCCGCGAAAGCAAGACGGCTGCGAGCGCGACGATCGAACGACCGGGTTCGAGCAACAGGCCGACACCGAGAGGGCGAACGATGTCGGCGATCATTTTCGCGTAGGCTTTGCGCGAAACCGGCTTCTCGTTGGTGTAGCGCACACCGAGGCCGCCGCCAAAATCGAGATAACGCAGCGCGACTCCTTCTTTGCGGAGATCGAGCAGATAGCCCGCCAGGCGCTGTAAAGCTTCGCGAAAGGGTTCCAGCCCGACAATCTGCGACCCGATGTGCGCACTAATTCCCTGCCAGCGAACGTACCTCGAGCGGCGGTGCAGCAGATAGAGTGCTCTGGCTTCGCGCCAGCTAATGCCGAACTTGTGATGCGAGAGGCCGGTCGAGATGTGGGGATGACCGCCGGCCTTAACATCGGGATTTACGCGAATGGAAATACCTGGCGGCACGGTCGTCGCAGAGGATCGGCGGGAGGCCTCTTCGAGCAACAATTCCAGCTCAGCGGGAGACTCGATGTTGAACTGCAGAATGCCGCGAACGTTCTTTCGGGCTGACCTATAGCGCAAGGCAGCACGAATTTCCTCCCGGGTCTTGCCGACGCCGGAGAACACGATGCGTTCACCGGAGACGCCTATGCGGCCGAGGTGCTCGAGTTCTCCGCCGGATACGATGTCGAAGCCGCTGCCGCGTGCGGCGAGCAATTTCAAGAGGGAGAGGTTGCCATTCGCTTTTACAGCGAAGCAAAGCAAATGAGGCAGACGCGTCAGACCCGACGCGATTTCATCAAAGGCATTTTCGACCGAGCACTGGCTGTAGACGTAGGTCGGGGTGCCGTAGCGCGCGGCGACCTGCGCAAGGGGGACACCTTCGCAATATACCTCGCGATGCGCGCGGCCAACATTCCTCCATCGAAATTGAGGCGTGGATTCTGCCGGGTCGACGAAGGGCAAGTTCGTCCGGCCTTTACAGGTGGCGCTCATTTCACTTTCAAGACCACAAGCGTGCGGTCGTCGGAAAGCGGCGCGCTGTGGGTAAACCAATCGACTTCGCGGAGCACGAGGTCAGCAATTTCAGCGGCGGCAAGTTCGTGGTGTTGTTCAATCAGCTTCCGCAGACGCGTGGTGCCGAAGAACTGCCCTTCGCTGTTGGCCGTTTCCGCGATTCCATCGGAATGAAAGACGAGGATGTCGCCTGGTTCGAGCGTCACGCTCCACTCCTCATAATTCACTTCCTCAAAGATACCGAGGGGGAAACCGGCCAGTTCGATCCGGTCGCAGCGGCCACCTTTGTACAGCAGCGGTTGAGATTGCCCGGCGTTGGCCACGCGCAGCTTCTGGCGACCTTTCTGCCAGGTGGCGAAACAGGCGGTCATGAAGCGGCCCTCGATCCTGCGTTCGCCGACCAGTTGATTCATCTGGCGCAGCATTTCCGCGGGCTGAAGTTTTTGCGGGGCCAGGCTGCGCATGATGCCGATAGCGACAGCGCCGTAGAGAGCGGCGGCGGTGCCTTTGCCGCTAACGTCGCCGAGGGCGACGCCCAGTTGCTGTGGGCCATAGCGCAGGAAATCGTACAGATCGCCGCAGACTTCGCGGGCGGAGACATAACGCGCGGCGACATCGAGACCGTAGTCTTCCGCCGGTGCGGGACGCAGCAACGCTCCCTGAATGCGCTTGGCGGCCTGTAAATCGCGCTCCAGGCGCGCTTCACCCTTCGCCACCTGCTCGTAAAGCTCCGCGTTTTCAAGAGATACGGCTAGGTTTGCGGCGAGAATCGACAGCGTTTGGACGTGCTCCTCAGTGAAGTAATTCAACTGGGGGCTCTCGAGATCCAACACGCCGATCACCTTTCCTTTGTGGATCATCGGGATGGCGAGTTCGGAGCGGGTTTCGGGATTGGCCATCAAATAGCGCGGATCGGCTGTCACATCGGGCACCAGAACCGGTTCACGCGC
>DATFTB010000143.1:0-3373 GCA_035262325.1 Candidatus Acidiferrum sp. | reverse complement strand
GGACCGGATACAAAGGAGGCAACGCGGAGTTGATGGCTCGGCCCAGCGGTCCATCAGGCTAATTGCGGGAATGCGTCAATGCCGGACCGAGCCGAGAATGACTTTGCCATTATGCGCTGCAGCGCGCGAGTTGTTCCGCAGCGTATCGTAAACAAGAAGTTATTGCGAAGCGCGAAGCCGACGTGAGCGATTAGCGCGAGACCGAGAAGCCATCTCTCCACCTAAGCCTTGCGGGAGCATGCACTAGGCGTGGGTGGTTATTGTGGCGCACCTTCGACGCCAACGATGCGGAACTTCGCATGTTTATTGCCAATCGTTCTAACATCGCTGTAAGACGGCGAAGCAAACGTTGCCTGTGCTTTTTCCATGTTCTCGAATTCGACTACGGTAAGACGCTTGACCTTCGAGTATAAAGGTCCTGGCCCCTCGATGTTCACAAGCTCGCCGCCACGGGCAAGAAATTTGCCGCCCTGATCCATGATTGTTTTCACGGCGACGGGGACAAACTCTTTGAAGAAGGCGTCTTGATTCAGCACATCGCTCTCGATGACGACATAAGCGCGTGGCTTGGTCTGAGCGTGAAGGGCTTGCACCGCCATTCCACCGATTGCGATCCCGGCTAACGTGGCAATTGCCACCGTATATTGCGTTTTCATCAACTGATCCTCCCACGGGTCACACAATCAAAGTCTAGCCCTTATCCGCATTTGGCTCTAGACATTGGCGATGTGCGCCACCTCGAACGTGCGTTCTGTGAGGCGTTTGCTCTTGTATTTGCGGGTTTTCTGGGCTTGGCTTCGATCTGGCGTAATCGAGTGAGCAAGGCGCTGTAGGTCTTGTGGTGCATGAACAGTGGCTTGTGGATTGTGCTGAAGCTTGGGTATTCGCCTAGGAAGCGGCGCAAGCGCTGGCTTTGCAAGTATTGGCGGCCGTTGCGTGAGACTTGTTGGGAAGCGTAGCGGACGCCGAAGGCGGTTGCGCAAGGCTGACAGCGAAATTCGCCGAAGACGTCATAGAGGCGGAAGGCACCATAGCCGCAGCGGCAGACAAACGTCGGGCGAGTTGAATTATAGCCGATGCCGCTATTGCGGAGCCAATGAATTGCGACAGTTTGCTCTCGACCTTCGCATGTCAGGATCGTCGCGCTGCGGTTCGTGAGGGTCAGCGCTGCAATGGCCGGGATGACCGAAAGAGAAATCATAGCGGCGGGTTGACCAATCTTTTGGGATTAGCTTTTTGCGGGCAAGCCAGCGAGCGTCGAGACAGAGCAATTCTTCGAATAGCGGACGCTCCAAGGGCGGCGATGGATGCGGCCCTTACCCCGATTTTCGTCTGCCCGCGAAGACCCCCGAAATTGACCACCGTGAATTTCGCGACGCGACCCGATTGCCGCGGATCCGACGAGCGCCAAGCGGAGGTGCTTCCCCGCATTTTCGGCGGCCAGGTCGGAGGGTTTCCGGCTCGCGTCGCTGCGCTATTCGCCGAAGGCCGGCAGCTCCGGGGCGTGGAGCGCGCGCGGATCACCTTCGAGATCGCGTCCGACCGTGCCCAATGGGGAACGGAGATCGCCGGCAAGGTGAAGGCCTGGGCCAAAGCCTTGACCGGCCCGACGAGCCCGCCGGGAAGATATCCGCAGCTCATGAACGCGCCTGGCTCCGAGACCGGGCCCGGACAGCTGGTGACTTGGGGCAAATCAACGATCTGTGCCGTCGATGCGTTCGGTTTCAAGTTTCGGTGGACTACGAATTCCAGCAAGCACATCCCCTTCGACTGGGCCGGTCCGTGATGTCTCGTGCCGCTCTTTGGCACTGTTGAGACGCCCACCGATGCGCGCCATGAGGTCAGGGCAACCGCACCTGCTTCATGCATATGAAACCACGAGACCACGTAAACCCTGTATTCCGGGTAACCTTGAGGGTTACCTGCGAAACTTTCTCAGCGCGTCTGGGCGTTGAGGGGTTTCGGGATGTAAATGGTTGATGGGTCTCAGGGGCAGTGACAATCGCGCCTGCTTCATGCACACCGAACCCCAGCACCACGCCACGGCCGAATGGGCCACCGCCGCCGGGTTCTTCGGGCCTGTAATGTCGCCTTGCGCTATAAATGGTTTCATGTGCCCCCGCCTCGTTGATCAAAAATTGGTTGCTTTTCGATCTTCGGGACGGAACTCAAATTATTCATCCAACTCTGCGCGGAGCGACACCAGAGTTGTACCTTTGGGGAAGTTGGTCTCGCTGGCGGACGGTGCCCACGCGGATGGCATGGACTTTCGGTCCCTCTGGTTCGTTGTTAGGGCATGGGGCGCATAAGCGCTCAGCGCACTCCCGCGCGATCTCCAACGGCTGACAGGTACAAAATCATTGCCGCAGCCGCTGACTGACCGCTGCCAATTCGATATCCTGCATCTGGCTGGCGGGAGAGCGAATGCAACTCGGTCATTTGAAACGCCGCGACTTCATCACGCTGCTCGGCGGCGCGGCGGCTGCGTGGCCGCTTGTGGCAAGGGCCGCAACAATCTCTGTCTGACTTCGTTTCCGCGATGGAGGCCGCAGGCATGCTTGTCCGCGTCACCGGGGAGAAGCGGGTCGACGAACTTCCCCGGTAATGGAGGAAGAGGGCTTGGCGCATCCCAGCAGGATACGACCGGGCTGGCCCTTGTGGCGTCGGAATTGAACGTGATACGGCTGGAGCTGCTCAAGGAGGTCCCGCTAGCTGATTTCCCTGTGCCTGCGCCGCGATGGCCGCGCGATTGGTTTGCTCTTCAACTTTGACTGGGCGTATTGCAGTAGAGCGCCGTCACGTAGGCGGCGCTGGTCACGTTCGCCATAGCGGGCCTGTTCGATGATGTGCTTCGCGAGTGTGTCACGTACTGCTTCCGATCCACGATCTGAGTCGAATGTAATGCCACTCGCGAGGAGCGACCGCCAAGCGCCGTCGAACGCGGCGACCAGGATTCGCACGTCGCCGGGGCTAAAGACCCCGCCCGCGTACTTATCGATGGCCCTTAGCATCACGTGTCCCACCGGTAGCTGCTCTGCCTCTCATCTACGGCGTTTGTTCCTGCTCCAGATTGGAGGGAAGTTCAAACGGTACTTTCCAAATGTCTTGGGCGTACTCGCCGATGGTCCGGTCGGAGGAGAACCACGCCATTCGTGCGATGTTGAGCATGCTCGCACGCGTCCAATCGGAGGTCAACAACCACAGCCTTTCGACGCTTCTCTGCGTTGCGAAGTAGGCATCGAAATCCGCTGTCACCATGTAGTAGTCGGAATGACGTAGCGCGTTCATAAGCGCGGCAAATCGGTCAACATCGTCGGGTGAAAAGACACCCGTCTCGATCGCCTCGATGGCCTGCGCGAGCTTGGGAGACGAC
>DATFTB010000142.1:0-35299 GCA_035262325.1 Candidatus Acidiferrum sp. | reverse complement strand
ATCGCATTTGCTGCGGCGAAGCATGAACGAAGTGGAGCAAGAACTGTGTGCGGGCGCGTTCTGCCGAATACACCGGTCGGCGATTGTGAATCTGGAGCGGGTGAGGCGTCTGGACGTGAATCAGGAGGGCGGAACCGACGTGGTGCTGGGTAATGGAACGAGATTGCGGCTGAGCCGGAGGTACAAGAAGCAGTTGCAGGGAAGGCTGGGGATGGGAGAAGGGTAATCGAGGAGCGAGGAAAGAGAGAGCCCTCGCGTTGCCGGGGGGATGAAGTTCGGGCAGCGTGATTTTGGCGCTTCGGAAGTGTGGTTCTCCGGCATACAAAATGAAAAGGTTGCAGGTGGCGGTAGCCGGATTGCGCTTGCTGGTGTGCCTGCCGTGTTGGGACAGACGGTGAAGGTGAACTCGAACGCCAAAGCGCAGTTTTCGAAATACAAGACATGCTCGTGGAAGGTCTCGACAAACCCGGGGAACCCCGAGCGGAATCCTGACGCTGGACGTGAAGAAGAAGGTGGGGTGTGGCGAGGGCAGGGAACCGTGGAGCACCAGTCAAAGAGCGACAAGAAAGACGCACACGAGGTGAAGAAGATTGTGGTGAAGATGTTTCAGCGGTTTCCGCCGAAATGAAGGGGCCTGTGGGACACCGCCGCCAGAAAATGGATTAGGGCCAACAGGAGAGGAGGCGGCGGACGAGGACGAGCTGGCCGATGTGGTAGGCGTTGTGGTCGGCGAGCAAGAGAGTCTTGCTGAGGAGAGACTGGTTATTGGCGTGAGGGATGGGCGCGAGGAGATCGGTTGAAGGGTCTTCGATTTTGGCGGCGAGTTTTTTCAGGTCAGCGCGAAAGGCGCCGGCGCTTTTGTCCCAGGCTTTTGCATCGGGAGGCTCGGGAGACTTTGGCCAATAGCCGGAGGGAAATTCGGGCGACGCGTGCTTGGGGTGGAGGGCGTACTCGATGATGTCCCACTGAGCGATGCGCAGATGCTCGAGGAGTTCCCAGGGCGAGTGCTCGGCACCCGTGGGGCGCTTTCCGCGGAGTTCGACGGGCAGGTCTTTCACCGCGGCATCGAATGTGGCGTGAGCATTTTCGCTGCTCAGGAGGGCGAGCAGATCGACGCGTAGGGGTTTGAGGTGATCGGTCATTGGGACTGTCCTTTCTCGAAAGAGGCCATCGCCAATCGGCGAGCGCGAAATTGACCCTGCAACTTCCAAGTCTTGCCATCCGGCTGTAAGGCTTCGCCGGTCCAAAGGAATGAGTCGGGACTAATTTCGGTGAAGCGCCAGCGGATGGGAGTGCCGTCGGCGTGAGTGCCGATCTGCACGATGTCATGGCCATCCGAGCGGCCGATGAGTTCATCACGCTGCCCGGTGACAGGGTTGAACCAGGTGACGCGCCAAGCGTGCAGGGACGGATCCCAAATGCGAAGCGTGGTGCCGTACATGTTGCAGGATCTGTCGGGTGGCGCGGTGCGGCTGTGGCGGCGAGGCATAATCCAGACATCCTGGACGGCGCGGCCCTCGAGCGCCCAGCAGAAATGAGCTTCGGCCTTTAGGTTCTGCGGGGAAACATCGACGAGGTAAAAGAGAACATCGAGTTCCCAAGAGCCGACGAGCCAGCCGTACACGTCAGCAGAGACGGGAATTTCCGGGGAGCGGCCCGGGGCGCAGAGTGCAGGAAGAGAATGGGCAGGTTCTGGCAGCGTGGTCGTTGTCATGAGCGGACCTCCTGCGGCATCCAAATTGGATGCCGCTGTTTCAATAGCGGGTTCACGAAAATCGCGCCCGCCCGGTTCGGCGAGTGCTGCGGTGGTTATACGGCGAAGCGGGAGAGGTACTCTTGGCAAAAATTGCGGTGGAATTGGAAAAGGCGATGGCGCAGCGCGCCGAGGAAGGCAGGCGGGGAGGGATCGCCGGACGCGTGCTGGCGCGAGGAGCGGGCTGGGTGGTGGAGGACCTGGTGTGTACCTGCGGGCCGCGGGACCGGGCGTTTGAGGAACAGCACCAGGAGGCGTCGATTGCGGTTGTGGTGGCGGGGAGTTTCCAGTACCGCTCGGGCAAGGCCTGCGAGTTGATGACACCGGGGACCGTGCTGCTCGGAAATGCGGGTCAGTGGTTCGAGTGCGGGCACGAACACGGGAATGGGGACCGTTGCGTATCGTTTCATTATTCGCCGGAATATTTCGAGCGGATCGCGGCAGTGGTGGGAGTACGAAAGTTGGAATTCGGAGGCTTGCGGATTCCAGCGGTGCGGGAAGTGTCGGGGCTCGTGGCGAGGGTGTGCCGGGGGATTGCTGGGCTCTCGGAGATGAACTGGGAGGAATTGGCGGTCGAGCTTGGGGCGCGAGCGTTGGAACTCGCGAATGACGGGAAGCAGCCGAATGAGGATGCCGCGGCCAGTACGCTCGCGCGAGTCACGAGGAGTGTGAGGGCCATCGAGCGAGCGGAGGGAGCGTTGAGTCTTGCGGTGATGGCGCGTGTAGCGGGATTAAGTCCATATCATTTTCTGCGGACCTTCGAGCGGCTTACGGGAGTTACGCCGCACCGGTATGTGAGGCGGATGCGATTGAGAGAAGCGGCGGTGCGGCTGGCCAGGGAAAAGGCGAAGGTGCTGGATATTGCGTTCGATTGCGGGTTTGGGGATGTCTCGAATTTCAACCGGGCATTTCTCGAGGAATACGGGATGAGTCCGCGAAGGTACCGAAAGATGGCCAATCGAGAATAGACAGGGCGCTCGCGATAACGGGACGGTCGACTTTAGCGGCACGGGTCGAACGCAAAACCCACAAGCCTGCCTACTGCAGGGAGACTCGGTATGACGGCCCTATGTGTTCAGCAAAAAGAATCAAGGGGAGAGGGGGGCGACACCGGCGGCGATGATCTGGTGAGTGCGTGCATCGGCGAAGAAGGCGACAGCGGTCAAATTGGCGGGCTTCCAGTCGGGGCGCAAGTCAAAGTTGACCTGCAGGGGTCCGACGAAGGGAGACGGCACGACCTGGAGTTTGCGAAGGAGACGCACCACCGGTGCGTGCTCGAGGGTTTGGCCAGAATTCTCGCCGGCGCTGACGTGGGATTGAAGGTTTTTTTCGGTGACAGCCAGCCACAGGTCGAGATGGGCGTTCGACAGCGGTGTTGCGGCGTCGAGCCGGAGCTCGAAGGAGCGCGAGTGTGGTTCTGAGGGCGTGATCGAAGTGAGCAGCAAGCGCGATTTCAGGTGGAGCGCGGCCGAGCGGATCTTCTCGCGAGCTTCGTTGGATCGGCTGCCGACGAACTGAACGCGGCCATCGACAATCATTTGAGGGGTGTAGACGCCGCCGTCGGGGAGAGTGGTGGCGTAGTCCTCTTGACGGCGTGTGAAGTCGGGAGAGGAGAACGGATCGTTCCAGCCGAGATGGTTCCAATAGTCGACATGCTCTTCGAGAGCGATGATTTCCGCGCCATCGAGGGACTGTTCTTCGGACAATTCCTTGAGCAGGGAATCGGCAGGAGGGCAACTGGAACAGCCTTCGGAAGTAAACAGTTCGACGACGACGGGTCGAGCGGAAGGCGCACGGGACGATTTCGCCTCACAAGGCGGGTAAGCGGGCCGGCCGACCAGCGCCACGACGAGGGCTGTCGCCAGAGCAACGCCGGCGGCAATGAAGGTTGCGCGAAGATGCATGACGGTTTCCCGCTGAAGATAGGAGTTGCGGAGCGGGGATAAGGTTACGGAGAAACGTCGGAGGAGGCAGAACCCCGCGCTCGAGGCTAGGAGAGGTCGAGTTCGATTTCGTCGACGTAGCACCAACCCCAGGATTCGCCGGGCTCGAGAGAACGCATGACGGGGTGTTTCGTGCGATGGAAGTGTTTGGTGGCGTGCTTGTTTTTGGAGGAATCACAGCACCCGACGTGTCCGCATTCGAGGCAGAGGCGAAGGTGAACCCAGGTGTCGCCCATTTTCAGACATTCTTCGCAACCGGTGGTGTGCGGGGTCACTTTGTGTAAGTGAGAGAGATGTGTGCAGGACGGCATGATCGTTCTCCTTTCGAAGAGTTGAAGCAGATTGGTGTTCGTGCCCGGCGAACACGGACCAGTGAAAAGAACTGAAGAGCGGATTCCATCGGGGTGTGGCGAACGGTACATTTTGCCACGATCCCTCGAGTTCGAGCCAGTCCTTCGCGGCTCGGTGGTAAACCAGGGCGACCTAAGGACTAGCCCGCGGCCGGCAGGTCGGCCCCGAAAAACCTGCGCACGGCTCGGTTGCGCGGTGCTCAAGCCCTCCGCGCTGGCCTCCCCCGCCCGTCAAAGCGCACCGGTCGCGCCAGCCCGAAACAGGGGCACTTCATTTGGCGTAGACGAGCAGAGTGAAGGTGTCGGGCACGATGGTCGGGCGGGGATGGGGATTGTCCGCTGTCGGGGCGGGAGTCGCGCCGAAGTCGGCGGTGACGAGATAGACGTTGTGATTGGCGTAGTCGAGGGCCATGGTGCGCGCCCCGCGTTGCGTGTCGATTTTTTCGACGAGAGAAAATTTGCTTGGGGAATCTTCATGGGCGATGGTGAGAGAGCCGTCGCCGCAGGATGCGAAGGCGTACCCCGTGGCGGGATCGAAACGATTTGCATCCACGCCTTGGCCGATCGGCACGGTGCCGATGACTTTGCCGGTGTTGCCGTCGACGAAGGCCATGAGCTTGTTGTGGCAGCCAACCACGAGGATTTCGTGTTCGGCATCGATCGCGAGGCCAGACGGGGATTCGCACGGAGCGAGAGGCCAGGTGTTCTCGACCTTGAGGGTTTTGGCGTCGAATTTGACGAGCGAGCTCTTGTCCTCGAGATTGACGAAGATGTTGCCCTTGGCGTCGGAGGCGGCGAATTCGGGACCGCCACCGAGAGCCACGGTGCCGGCGACTTTGCCGGAGGAGGCGTCGATCACCGACGAAGAGTTGGCGTCGCCGTTGAAGACGAAGACGCGCTTTGAGAAGGGGTCGTAGATCACGGCGTCAGGATCTTTGTCAGTCTTGGCGTCGCCGGTGGATTTGAGAGAAGCAAGATCGAAAATGGTGGAAGTAGAGGAGCGACCGTTGGTGGTGAAGCCTTTGTTGAATTCATTGGCGAGCGCAATGCCGTGTACGCCCTGCGTGTCGGGGATGTCGCCGACGACTTTGCCGTCGCTCGGATCGACGACGATGACGTGAGAAGAGCGCGAGATGAAGAGGTGATGCGTGGCGGGATCGACTTCGAGGTAGTCCCAGCCGCCGGTACCGCCGAGTTTAATCTTCTTCAGAAGGTGGTAGCCGGAAGGGCCGGCGGATTGAGGGGACAGAGACGTCGGGGCAACGGCCCGCGTTACGAGAGAAGACGAGAGGAGCAGGAGGGCAGCGGCCACAAGAAGGGCTGAGACCTTTCGCGACATAGGAAACCTCCAAGGAGATTTGAGGAGAGTGATATCACGTTCGAGACTGACGGTGACATAGGAAAGATAAACGGAAGATAAATTCAGTGACAGGTGATTTGTAGCTCGTGGAGGAGGGAGGTGGCCGGCGTGCTGTGCCGGACTACTTTTTGAGGGAGTAAGTGAGGCTGAGGGTGAGGTTAGGACCAAGGGTGGGCATCCTCCGCGTGTCCAGTGCAATTCAGGGGTCAATGGGGGAGGGGTGTCGATGCGGTGACGGTAAATTTGAGGGCCACGCCGTTCGGAGCTGGGCGAGTTGGTTTGGTTAACGGGGCGGCTGGCTGGCCCGAGCCGAGCCAGAGTTCGACGGGGCCTCCCGGGACGAGGCGGTTGCCGTTGGGGTCGACGATGGACAGTTCGCGGGGAGAAAGAACAAACGAGACGACTTGAAAGCCGCCGGCGGGAAGATGGACGCGCTCGAATCCGACGAGTGCACAACGTGGAGCTCCTTCGGCGCCGGGATGGGAGATATAGAGCTCGACGACCTCGTCTCCTGGGATCGAACTGGTGTTGGCAAGGCGAGCAGAGACATGAACCGGAGCCGTGCCGGAGATCTCAGAGCGCGATGATTGCTTCGCGCCCGAGTTCGGCTTCTCGGCGGCAGGGGATGTCGCGCCGGTCCCGGTAGGTTCGAGGTCGGTGACGGCAAAATCGGAGTAGGAGAAGGAGGAGTAGGAGAGGCCGAAGCCGAAGGGAAAGAGCGGGTCTTCAGTGAAATAGCGGTAGGTGCGGTTGCGCATGGAGTAATCGGTGAAGGGCGGGAGCTGGGCGATGGATTTGTAAAAGGTGATCGGTAGACGGCCGGCGGGATTGTAGTCGCCGGAGAGAACATCGGCGACGGCGGTGCCGCCTTCTTCGCCCGGATACCAGGCTTGGAGAATCGCGGCGGCATGTTCGTTGGCCCAATTGACAGCGAGTGCACTGCCTGCGGTGAGAACAACGACCAGCGGCTTGCCGGTGGCGGCGAGGGCCTGGAGGAGTTCTTCCTGCGTCCGGGGAAGATAAATGTCGGTGCGGTCGCCGCCGAAGAAGCCGGGATCGCTGTTGTCGCGCTCTTCGCCTTCGAGGTCGGCGGTGATGCCAACGACGGCGATGACGACGTCGGATTTGCGAGCGGCGTCGACGGCTTCCTGAGTAAGATTCGGAGGAACCCAGAGAAGGCGAGCGAAGGATTCGCGGAAACGGCGGAAGTACTCGAGCTTGATGGGGTAGGCGTGGCCGGCCTGGAGACGGACGAGGGTGGTGAATGTGCGCTCGCCGCGCTGGCCGTACGTGACCCAGTCGTCGATGAGGACTTTGCCATCGAAGAAGAGGCGGAAACCGCCGTCGGAGCTGGCGCCGATGCGGTAGTCGCCGTCGGCGGGTGCGACCAGTTCGCCGGACCAGCGAACCGAATAGTTTTCGGTGGGAATACCGGGAGCGGGAGAGATGTTGTTCCAGACGAAGTCGAGGGCAGGATCGATGCGGGTGACAAGGGGAGAACCAGAAAGGGAGGAATTCGTGAAATATTCGGCGGTGAGCCCGGGTTCTGAACTGGCGCCTCCGGTTCGAAGGACGGTGCCGGGAACCGCGAGGGCGCGGCTTTCGGTGAGGGGAGCGCCGACAGCGTAATTGATTTTGGCGTTGGAGAAACGCTTGCGGATGCCCGCAAGGATGGTGGTGTAATGGGATGGGGTACCGTTGTAATTACCAAGTAGAACGTCGAGAGAGTCGGCGTTGGGACCGACGACAGCGATGGATTTGACGGAGGATTTGAGAGGGAGCATGTTGCGATCGTTCTTGAGGAGAACGATGGACTCGCGCGCGGTGGTCAGAGCGAGTTGGCGGTTGGCGGACGTGTCGATATCAGACAGCGAGAGCTTAGACCATGGGACGTTGGCGGGCGGATCGAACATACCAAGGCGGAAGCGGGCTTCGAAGAGTCGTTTGACGGCGCGATCGATGTCCTCGGCGGCGAGCATGCGATCGCGAACGGACTGGTCGAGGACGCTGAATTCCGGGCCGCAAGAGAGGTCGGTGCCGGCTTTGACCGAGAGGGCGGCGGACTGATAGAGGGAGAGGACGAAATTGTGGCCCTGGTAGAGGTCGCTGATGGCCCAGCAGTCGGAAACGACGTACCCGCGAAACCCCCACTGATTGCGAAGAAGATCGAAGAGGAGTTGATTGGCGCAGGCGGGTTCCCCCCGGACGGAGTTGTAGGCGCACATGACGGAGCCGGCGTGGCCCTCGGTGACCGTGGCGCGGAAGGCGGGAGTGTAGGTGTCGTAGAGATCTTGCAGCGAGACATTGATGTTGAAGCGGTGGCGGAGAGTTTCCGGGCCGCTGTGAACGGCGTAGTGCTTGGGAGTGGAGACGGTTTTGAGGTAATGCGGATCGTCGCCCTGCAGTCCGGTGACAAAGGCGACGCCAAGCCGCGCGGTGAGGAAGGGATCTTCGCCGTAGGTCTCCTGGCCGCGGCCCCAGCGAGGGTCCCGGAAAATGTTGATGTTGGGAGACCAGAAAGTGAGACCGTAGTAGCGACCGGTGTTGTTGTGGAGGATGGCGTCGTTGTATTTGGCACGCGCCTCGGTCGAGATAACGTCGGCGACGCGGTGCAGGAGGTTGCTGTCCCAGGTGGCGGCGAGGCCGATGGCTTGTGGGAAGACCGTGGCGATGCCGGCGCGAGCGACTCCATGGAGGCCCTCGTTCCACCAGTTGTAGGCGGGGATATTGAGGCGAGGGATGGCGGGGGCGACGTCTTGCATCTGGGAGATTTTTTCTTCGAGGGTGAGGCGGGAGACGAGGTCGTTGACGCGCTGGTCGATGGGTAGTGATGGGTCGAGATACGCTGGAGCGGGTGGGGTGTTCTGAGCGAAAGTAGCGAGTGGAATAACGATTAGGCAGAGCAGGCGTCTGAGCGTTTTCATGCTGGGGATTGTGGCGCAGGAAGAGGGCGAGAAGCAAGGAAGGAAAGAAGAGAAAGAAATAAAGATAAGGAAACAGCGGTCGTTAGGGACAAGAAGCAGGCAATTTGAGTCCGGGGCAAGGCAGGGGTTTAGGTCTTTCGACTAGCCTCGACCGATAGCCTCGGCATGAACCTATCGTGTGCGATTGTTCGGAGCCTTTGGGGCCATGGATGAAATTGAAGTGCGGGAGGTGCCGACGGGCGGCGCGGAGGAAGCGGCGGGGCGCGGGGGTGTGGGTGCCTGGTGGAAGAGTGGGACGGCGATAGTAACGGGAATTGCGGCGGGGACGGTAGCGGTGCATGTGGCAACGGGTGCGCGCTATGGATTCGACCGCGATGAGTTGATGCTCCTCGAGGATGCGCGGCATCTGGCGTGGGGTTATGTCGCATATCCGCCGATGACGGCGTTTTTTGGGCGCGTGGCACTGGAATTGTTTGGGGCATCACTGGTGGGTTTTCGATTTTTTGCGGCCGTGGTGCAGGCGGCGGCGTTGGTGTTGACCGGACTGATGGCCAAGGAAATGGGAGGAGGGCGGTGGGCACAAGTGGTGGCGGCGTTGGCCGGGGTACCGTTCTGCTTGGGAGCTGGGGCACTGATGCAGTACATCTCCTTTGATTATGTGTGTTGGGTGTTGGTGGCGTTTGGCGTGGTGCGCTTGTTGAGAGGCGGAGAGGGGTGGTGGTGGGTCGTGATCGGAGCGGGGATTGGGTTGGGAATGATGGCGAAGTATACGATGGCGTTTTTGGCCGTCGGATTGGTGGCGGGAGTGTTATTGACCGACTTGCGGCGACATCTGCGGAGCAGATGGCCGTGGATCGGCGCAGGGTTGGCGCTCGTGATTGTATCGCCCAACTTGATTTGGCAGATGCGGCGGAATTTTGTGTCCATGGAGTTTTTGAGGTTTTTGCATGCGCGGGATGTTGGGACGGGGGTGACGGACTGGTTTCTGGCGGGGCAGTTGAAGTTGACGCTTCTGGCGTTTCCGTTGGCGGTGGCGGGGTTGTGGTTTTGTTTTTTTTCGAGCCGCGGAAAGAGGTACAAAGCGCTGGGGTGGATGTATGCGGTGCCCCTTGTGCTGTTTTTGGTGATGCGCGGGCGGGATTACTACCTGGCGCCAGCGTATCCCATGCTGTATGCGGCGGGCGCGGTGTGGTTGGAAAAGTGGCTGGTTAACCCGGAGGAAACGGTGGCCAGTTCTGGAGACTCTGGGGATACGGCGTCCAGCCCTTCACGCCGCAAGACAAACGAAGCCGGGCCCCCACGCGGAGAAGCGCAATCCGATGGGAAGCCGCCCTTTGCGAGGCCCCGGAGGCAGGGAGGTGGGGAAGCCGGCAGAGCGTCGGGACCCCAGTTGAACGGAGACTGGAAAGCGCGAATGGTTCGAGGCGCGATTTGGGTGGCGTTGGCGGTAGATGTGGTGATCGCCGGGGCGGTGGCGCTGCCGTTGGCTCCGGTGAATTCGGCGTGGTGGAGATTTGCGGCCAGGGTGGATGTGGTGTTCCCGGAAGAGATCGGTTGGCCGGAATTTGTGGAGACGGTGGCACAGGTGCGGGACCGGTTGCCGGCGAGTGAGCGCGAGCGGCTGGGGATTCTGGCGGGGAATTATGGAGAAGTGGGGGCGTTGAATTTGTACGGAGAGAAGTATGGATTGCCGCGGGCCATCAGCGGGGTGAATTCGTCGTGGGAGCGCGGGTACGGGAGTCCGGTACCGGAAACATTGATCGTGGTGGGATTTCCGAGGGATTTTCTTCAGAGACGCTTTCGGTCGTGTGAGTTGGCCGGACGGACGTGGAACCGATATGGGGTGGCCAATGAGGAGACGGTGGAGGATCCGGATATTTTTGTGTGCCGAGGGTTGAGGGAAAGTTGGGAGGCGTTCTGGAAGGAAGTCAGGAGTTTCGCGTGAGGGTCCTGGGCGCTAAGTACTAGCGGCGGAATTGCGAAACGGTACTCGCCCGCTATTCGCCAGCGAGGCAGGCAGGTGTAGGCTTGAAGCACTGTGTGGACCTGGATTGTGTTCGTGCTGTCGTGCACGGTTGGCGCGCACATGAGCCACATGATCGCGCGGTGTTTTACCCTCGCAACGGTCGACTCCAGAGGACCGTCGCAACGCTAACAGACGAGAGGTATTCGCAAAAAATGTCCATCCTACATTATCGAAGCGTCGAGCGACGCCGCACGGGGAGAGCGGTCATGTGCATGAACGTGCTGGCGTACGGTGAGAAAGCCAAGGGGGAGAAATTCAGATACTGGACCCACACCGTGAGCGTGAGTGCGCACGGTGGCGTGCTGGTGGAAGACGGGACACTGGCGACCGCAAAGAGATTTCAGTTGGTGAACGAGCACAACCGGAAGAAGGCGGAGTGCAAGGTGGTATCGGTGAGGCGCGGCCAGGAGGGCCCGGGGAGTATTGCGTTCGAGTTTGTGGAAGGTGGGGAGAATTTCTGGAGCATGGCGTTTCCGCCATCGGGGGCCAAACCGCTGCGGAGAATGCCGGGAAACCGCGACTGAAGGTCGGGGGTCGGACCGAAAGCATCGAAAAATCGAGAACAGTGGAACCCGCACGCAGGAACGACGTGTGGGATACCCCCGCACAGGCAAGCGTGCGTGTGCCACAAGTTCGTTCGATGGCGGCAACGCAAAAACGGGCAGTATTTCAGAAAACAGGTTCAGGGTAAGCAGGCCGGCCGCCCCCAAAAAGAAGGCAGGGTCGTGGAGTTTGGGGGAGGGATGACGTAGAGTGCGGGGCATGAAAGCCGGGATGAACAATCTGTGCGTGGTGCTGGTGGCGGTGCGCAATTCGTTGAATATTGGCGCGGTGGCGCGGGCAATGAGCAATTTCGGGGCGCTGCAGTTGCGCGTGGTGAATCCCTACGAAAAGGCGTGGCGGGAGGCGAGGTCGGCGGTAGGCGCGGCGGAGTTGCTGGCGCACGCGGACGAGTGTGCCACAGTGGCGCAGGCGGTTGCGGACTGTTCGCTGGTTGTGGGAACGACAGCGGTGGGAAATCGCGAGGTGCGTCAGCCGCTGTGGAGTTTGCCGGAAGCGGGGCCGGCGATCCGGAAGAGGCTGGAGACGAGCAATGTCGCGCTGCTGTTTGGATCGGAGAAGTGGGGACTGTCGAATGAGAGCCTGAGTTATTGCCATTGGCTCCTGCGGATACCGACGGTCGAGCAGCACCGGTCGATGAACCTAGGGCAGGCGGTGGCGGTGTGTTTGTATGAGCTGGGGCGCGGGGAGAAGGCGCAAACAGCAACGCGGAAGAAGAGGCGCGGGTTCGAGATCGGCCCAGTGGGGGCGAGGGTGGACACGCTCGAGAGGATTGCAGAGGCGTGGCTGCGGGCGCTTGAGAAAAGTGGGTACGTGGCTCCGCGAGGGCAGGCGACGGCGGAGGAAAAATTGAGGAGGATGCTGCGGCGATTTGCTTTGCAGGAAGGTGACGCGGAAGTGTTTCTGGGAATGGTGAAGAAGGTGTTGTGGAAAATGGAGGAGAAAACCGAGAAGGGGCGGAGCTAAGGAAGGAAGCGCTGAGGGGAAGCCGTTTGAGAGTAGGACATAGAAGCGGGCTCGAAAACGGCAAGCCGAGGCGGTTTTATCGAGTTGTGAATGGGAGGAGATGTAGCCGGGGCACGACTGCGGCGCAACTCAGGTCAAGTGGGCATTTTGAACAGGAAGTAGAGCCCGAGGAAGAAGAAGATGAAGCCGGGAGCCCAGGCGGCGAGAAATGGCGGCAGTTGGCCGATGCCTCCCATGGCTTCCATGAGGGCGGAGACGGCCCAATAGCAAATGCCGATGCCGACGCCGAGGGCGATGCCCCCGATGGCTCCGCGGCTTCCGACGAGAATGGCGAAGGGGATGGCAAGCATCATGCTGATGGGGGCAATCAGAGGATAGGCGAGTTTTTTGTGCCACTGGACGGTGAGGGTAGAGACGTCGAAGCCAGCGCGGTGGAGTCCCTCGATGTAGCGGCCGAGGTCCCGCCAACTCATTTGGAAAGCCTGGATGACTTCGCGGTGGAAATAGGAGGGCGGTTCGGTGAGTTCGGGAAGGCTGTAGACCTTGAAGGGCTGGTAGCGGGCGATGGCTCCGTCGCTGAAGTCGCGGACCCAGCCGGATTCGAGGACCCAGGTGTTTTCGGTGTCGAGCCAGCGGGCGCGCGTGGCAAACACGCGGCGCTTCATCTGGAAGGTCGCAGGGTCGAGCTCGACGACACTAAGACCGCCGAACAGCTTTTCGTTGGGATCGAAAAGATCGTAATTGTAGACCTTGAAATTTTCACCGAAGATCCAGCGCTGCGGGCGGGTATAGGTCTGTGCAGGCTTGCCCTTGATCTGGTTGCGGAGCGCGTCCTGGCGCTGATTGGCGTAGGGGAGGTAGGTGTCGTCGAGAATGAGAAGGCCCGCGGCGAGAGCGAGTCCAGCGAGAAGGAGAGGAACGGCAAGGCGATAGATGCTGATGCCGCTAGCCTTGAAGGCGACGATTTCGTTATTTTTGCTGAGCACGCCGAGGGTGACGAGAACGGCGACGAGAGCGCCGAGGGGAGAGAGTTGATAGATGAGATAGGGGATGAGGTACCGGAAATAGTTGACGACGACGAGAAAGGGGACGTGGTGACGAGCGATGTCGTCGAGCAGTTCGAAGAAGGTGAAGACTTCAAAGAGGAAGATGAAAGCGGCCATGATGACAAGAAAGTAGTAGAGGAAACGGCGGAGGAGGTAGAGGTCGACGATGGAAGGGAAGCTGGAGGAGGATTCGGAGACAGCGGGGAGGGTACCGTTGGGCGTGCGGGCGACGGGAGAGAGAGACCTGACCTTGACGCGTTGGCGGCGGAGCAGGCGCCAGAAAGCAGCTAGACGGGCAAAGGCGGTGATGGGAGCGCGCTCACTGCGGTAGCGTTCCATCCGTGGGAGAAGAGCGAATCCCGTAAGAGCGAGGACCAGGTTGGCAGCCCACATTCCGGTGGCCGGAGAGACAACGCCCTGGCGAGCAAGCCCGGCGCCGATGATGAAGAGGAGATAGTAGCAGGCGATGATGACGACGGCGAGGAGGGTGCCCGCGGCGCGCCCTCCGCGGCGGGGCTGAGCGCCGAGAGGGACGGCGATGAGAGCAAAGACGAGGCAGGCCACGGGAAAAGCAAAGCGCTGGTGCAGTTCGACGCGGGCTTCGCGCCAGTTTTTGGATTTGTCACGGACGAGGTCGGAGAAGCTACGCTCGGGATTGCTGAGAACGCGCTCGGCCGCAGCACCAGTGGTGGTGACTTCGACGGGCCAGTCGGTTCGTTGAAAAACGGTGACGGAGTAGTGGTCGGGATCGGAGCGGGAAAATTCATGTGTGGAGCCGCCAATGAGGTGCAGCTCCAGCTTGCCCTCGTTGGGGTCGGCAATTACAATGGCACTTTCCGCGAGAGTAATTTGCGAACCGCTTTCGGCCCCGGCTTGAGCGAGGAAGACGCCATTCCAGCGCGTGCCGCTCGGAGAGACGTCGTTAATGTAGAGGACCATGTGGGGGAAACGCTCGTCAAAGACGCGCGGCTGAACCTGAAATGAGATCTGGGAAGTAAGCAAGGCGCCTTCAATCGTGCGGAAGGTACGGAGACTCGCAGGGGCCAGCCAGAGGGTCATCAAGAGAGTAAGAACCGCGCCAAGCAAGGCGAAAATCCCGACAGGAAAAAGAATGCGCTTGCGGCTGATGCCGAGAGCGGTGAGTGCGATAACTTCACTGTCCATGGACATGCGGCCGAGGCCGAGCAGGACGCCGATGAGGACGGCCATGGGGATGGTGAAAACGAGGATGCCGGGGATGATGCAGAGGAAGAGGTCGACGATTTGAACGCCAGAACCAGAGTGGCGGACAAACAGTTCCATTAGACGAACGAGCTTCGGAACGAAGAGGACGAAGGTAAAGGTGATCAGGCCGAGGAAGGCGTGGCGCACGACTTCACGGACGATGTAACGATCGAGGATGCGCATGTCGCGAAGGGTGAGTGTAACATGGGGAAGTCCGTGACTCGTAAGAGCCTGCTGCCGGCGGGCAGCCGGTGGCTGATGCAGGGCGTCGAGAAAAGTCGCAAAGAGGAAAAGCGTTTGAACGGAACGCGCGGGTTGAGATCCTTCATCCACGAAGGACGCGGGTTCACGAGGACACGAAGTTCGACTGAGGTGCGTCAAGAAAAGCCACACGCCGAGGCAGCGTGTGGGCACTCGCTTGCGGGGGAGCCGGAGGACACGCAGGCATGAGTGCTTTCTCGCGCCTCGGGTGGTAACGAGGCCGTTTGGTTGGGGAGGACCTTGGAACGAACGGAAAAAACCGGCGGTCCATCGAGACCTGGAGGGCAGCGTGATGGGCTGGCGCGATGAGAGCAGCCGACACGACTGGAAAATTGGTTGCGGTTCGATCGTAAGAACCCACCCTTTGGCAAAACCGCAAAGGCTGGGCACCCTCAAGTTCAGTTGAGAAAGGGAAGGGATGAACCGGATACATCTGGCGGTGCTATGGCATATGCATCAGCCGCAATACAGAGACCCGGAGACGGGGACGTACGTGTTGCCGTGGACCAGGCTGCACGCGACGAAAGATTATTGGGGGATGGTGAAGCTGTTCGAGGAGTTTCCGAAGTTTCATGCGACGTTCAACATGGTGCCTTCGCTGTGTATGCAGCTCGAGGAGTATGCGAGCGGGAAGTTCGACGACCCGTGGTTCGCCCTGGCGTTCAAAAATGCCAATGAGCTGACGAGGGAAGACAAGACGGAGATACTGGCGCGAGCGTTTCAAGTGAATCACGAACGGTTGATGTCGAGGTGGGCGCGGTTTGTGGAGCTGTACGAATGGTCGCGTCCGGCGGGAGGAGCGCAGGCGCTGATAACGTTCACCGCGCGAGACTGGCGGGATTTGCAGTTGCTGTCGCAACTGGCGTGGATGGATGAAGAGTGGTTCACGAAGGATGAGGTGGTCAGCCGGCTGGCGAACCGTGGCAAGGATTTCACAGAAAAAGACAAGGCGGAGTTGAAGACCAAGCAGCTGGAACTGGTCGGGATGGTGCTGCCGGCTTGCCGGGAAGCGGCTGCGCGGGGGCAGGTGGAGATCAGCACAACGCCCTTCTATCACCCGATTCTGCCACTGCTCTGCGATTCGGACATCGCGCGGGTGGCGAATCCGGGAACGCCGCTGCCGAGAAGAGCCTTTCGAAGGCCCGAGGACGCACGGGAGCAGTTGCGAAGGGCAAAGGAGTATCACGAGCGGGTGTTCGGAGCGAAGCCGGTGGGCTTGTGGCCGTCAGAGGGATCGGTGTCAGACCAGGCACTGACGATCGCGGCCGAAGAAGGTTTCGAATGGTTCGGGACGGATGAAGGAGTGTTGGGGCGGACGCTGAATGTGGGATTTTTCCGGGATTCGAGCGGGATCGCGGCGAATGCGGACCGCTTGTACGAACCCTGGAGATTGCAGTTTGCGACGACGGGAATTACGGGATTGTTCCGGGACCACCATTTGTCGGACTTGATCGGATTTGTGTACAGCCGGATGGACAGCGGGGCCGCCGCAGCGGACTTGCACGGGAGATTGCGGCATATTGGGGAATCGGTGCGGGCTGACCATCCGTTAACGCTCTGCCTCTTTCTGGACGGCGAGAACGCGTGGGAGTATTACCCGGGAAATGGACGGCTGTTTCTGCGCGAGTTTTACCGCCGAATCAGCGAAGACGCGGATTTTCGTGCATTGACGGCGACCGAAACGATTGCAGCGGCGGGAAACCTGCCGACAACACCGGGAATCTTCCCCGCTTCCTGGATCAATGCGAATTTTGATGTGTGGATCGGGCACCAGGAGGACGTGACCGCCTGGGATCTCCTGTGGGACGCGCGCGAGGCGTACGCGCGGGCCGCCGAAGCGCGGGAGAAGAAGCGGCCTAACGCGCCGAGTGCGGAGGGTTTGGCCGAAGCGCTAGAGTCGCTGCTGGCGGCGGAGGGCAGTGACTGGTGCTGGTGGTACGGGCCGGAACATAGTACGCCGAATGATGAGGAGTTTGACGCCCTTTACCGGAAGCACCTGACCGGCGTGTATCTGGCGCTGGGGCAGGTGGCGCCGGAAGAATTGGCAAAACCGATCAAGAAGAAGCCGGAGCGCGCCTACCAGCTGCCGCCTTCAACGAACTTGACGATCAAAGTGGATGGAGTGGATTCGAGCTATTTCGAGTGGCTGGGAGCGGGAGTCTATTCGCCCGAACGGCGCGGCGGGTCGATGCACGGGCGAGTTTATTATTTGCGGGAGCTGCGGTACGGATTTGAGGAACAGCGGTTTGTGGTGCGAGTGGATTGTTTCCAGGAGAGCCTGGCGGAATTGGAGGACCCGGAGTTCCGGATTATTTTGGGAGGCGCCGAAGAGTTGACTCTGGTGGTAAATCTGGAGCGCGGGCGGATGAAGGAGTTTGCGGTCGAGAAGAGCCGCGTGTGTTTGCTGGAGCCGACGCTGCTGGCGGCGGCCGCGTTTAAAAGAACGCTGGAAGTGGCGGTTCACAAGGGCGCGCTCGATCTGAAGGGGCTGAACCGATTCAAGCTTGGCGTGGCGTTGTGGCATGGAGGGTTGCCAATTGATGTGCTGCCGGCGGAGGGATTTTTGGAGGTGTTGTTGGGAGAGGAGAATTCGGCGTGGGCGGTGGAGTGATGCGGAGTCGGAGGTGGGACGAGAGCCGGCGACCAAACCGACGGCCTCCTAGGGCCGTTTCTCGAAGCTGCCGCGAAAGCCGCCGCCACGAGCAGAAGAACGCCGTCTATCAAGTAGCAAAGCAGGGGTGGCCGAGGGGTGGGGGATTGCTCACACCTGTACGCGCGTACTATGGAAGAGGTGGAAATATCCTTGGAAAAATGAAGGTGCGTGGGAGCCCTGCGGAGGGTGGAGTCCGTCCTCTGACGGTCGTGCCAATGTGCGCGAAGAGCTCGGGAGAGAAGGCCGAAAAAACGTGTCCGCCACAACAAACACAATCCCAGACGCAGATCAAGCCAGCAGCCGGCGGATCAGCACGCCGGCGAGGCACAACCCGATCGCGGCCGAAATACCGGTGAATGCCTCGGGATCGCGGCCGAAGGACGGCGGTTCCGATCGCGAACTCTTTTCCGAAGACACCGAGACGGTATTGACATTCGAAGACGGGGCCGTAATCCGGCTGGAAGCGACGGTGGCGCCGGGTCAGTTGATCTTTTTGACCAACCTGCTAACGAAGCAGGAAGTTGTATGCGAGGTGTTGCAGAAACGCCTGCTGAAGCCGGCGGGCTGTTATGTGGAATTGCAGTTTACCGAGCGAAAGAAGGGGTTCTGGGAGGCACCACAGGGAGTTGCGGCGCAAGCGCCAGAGCCGGAGGCAGGGAACGCGAAAAAGGCGCTTGGATCTCGAGAGTCTGGGACAAAAACAGCGGCAAAGGGACCTGAGACGCTTGATCCGTCGAGGAAGTCGTTAAAGACGCTCGTCTCGGAAGTGCAGCAGCTTCTGGCAAAGAAGGTAGCTTCCGAGAACAAAGAGCTGGCGGCCGGTGCTGAATCGGCGGAGAGTCCAGAGCCGGCGGCAGCATCAGCAAGCGCGAACCCTCCGGCAGCAGAGACGACGCCGGTGGATCCGGAGGAAGGGAAAGCCGAGTCCGACGACATGTCGGACGATTTGCTGCCAAAGCCGGAGCTGGACTTTTCGCGAGTGCCCAGCAGGCCGGCGGTGAAGAAGCGTAACCCGAGCGTGCTGCAGAAGCCGATTCCGGTGGTTGGGGCGAGGACGCGGAAGCTAGCCTGGGCGCTGCTGCTGCTGGCTGTGCTGGGACTGGGGGCACGCTATGGACACTGGCTCGACTTTCTAATGCGGCCAAAGGTCGCAGGTCCGGCGGAGAGCATGGCTTCGACGCAGTCTGCGCTGGCTGGGCCTAAGGATGGGGCGGCGAAGAGCGGGGAAACGGAAAAGCCCGCACCGACAGGTGGAACCGCGGAAAAATCACAGACGGTAGCAGAGAAAACGCGGTCGGAAGGTACGAGTCCAGAGAATGCGGAGCCGAACGAACAAGCGCCAGAGCGGGCGGACGAGCAGTCGGCTCGTCAGGCGCAAGCGGGCCGGAGGGAGAGGTCTAAGACGAGCGCGACGGAGCGGGGAGAACTGCCTCCAAAGGATGAGGAACCCGCGGGTCAGGAGCTCGTGCCGGCGAAAGTGTTGAAGTCGGTGAATCCCGTGTATCCTCCCGACGCCATGCGCAGCTTTATCACGGGCGACGTTAAGGCCGAGGTGGAGGTTGAGCCCACGGGGCATGCAGGGGTCGTGAAAATACTGTCGGGGCCAACGCAGCTCAGGAATGCTGCCGTGGAGGCGGTGAAACGGTATGAATTTTCGCCTGCGACGAGGGGTGGTAAGGCCGTACCGTCAAAGCTAATTGTGGCGGTGAAGTTCTGGTTTAATCCCTAGGAAACAGAAGAGCTTGCCCAAGCGTGAGGGGAGCCCACGGTAGGCAGGGGCTCGGCGGCAGGCCTGCCCGCGACGACGGGCCTGTGGAAATCTGGTCGGAATCGTAAGCAAACGCAGGAATCTGTCAACGCATGGGCCGAGCGGACTCTATAAGTATGGAAAACCGCGCGTGCCCTTAACAACTGAAGGCGCGGGTTCCTGTCACCGCCGAAGGATCTCAACTTGCACCTACCCAACTTCGGGTTGAGATCCTTCGGACCGCGGAAAGCGGTCTAATAGAAACAAAATGCGCGCAGCCGATGTGCCCTGCCCAAAGCGGCCGTAGGGTTGCCGCGATGGTCGGCCTTTCTTACGCAGCCCGGCAAGCCTTACAAAACCTCGATAGAACGATCGGCGAAAAACCGCGAGGCCGTCACAGCAATCACGGCATATTCGGACACCCAAAAGGGCAGGCGAAGGATTACAAGTCATTGCGGCGGGCTCGGTTCGAAGGGCTGACGATTGGTCTGGAGTGAAAGAGCCGTGGCGGCTGCGGCCCTCCAAACAAAGGCCCAGGCGCTCAGACGGGGCGCCACGGTCCCCGTCCTTTCCGGCGGCAAGCACAGGGCGGCCCCCAGAAAGCAACGCTCAACCTAGAAGATTTTGACGGCGAGGTGCTGGGGGCGGGAGCCAACGGGGATCATAGTGATCAGGGAATCGGTACGGGTACGGAGGATGGCGAGGTCGGCGGAGTCCTCGTTAGCGACGAGAAGCATGGAGGGTAGTTCGCCCCGGTCGGCGGGAGAGAAGCGCATGGCCGAAGGACCGGCGCCGACCGAGATGGGCCTGCCGACGCGACGGTTGAGGATGTCGAGGGGCATGATGCGTCCGGAAGCGCGGTCGGCGACATACATTTCCGAGGCGTCGGGAGTAGCGATGGCCGTGCTGGGCGCAGAGCCAAGAAGCATGTAGCCGCCGACTTCGTGGGTCCACGTGTCGATAATCTGCAGGCCGTGAGATTCCGGTGCGATGACGTAGAGTTCGCCGCCATCGGGTTTGAAGAGCATGTCGGTGGGCCTTCCCGCGAGTTCGAGATTGGTGACGAGGAGGGCGCGATTGAGGTCGACAACGGAAAGGCGATTTTCGAGACGACTGGTGACGAAGGCGAGCGAGCTGTCGGGGAGGACAGCGACCTGGTCAGGTTGCGCGATGACGGGGACGGAAGCGAGTTGTTGGAGCGTGGGTGCATCGTGGATGGAGAGGGTGGAGGAGCGGCGATTCAGGACGACGACCTTATTGTTGTCGGGAGTAGCGCGGACGGCGATGGGTTCGGAGCCGGTTTTGGCACGGCCGAGAACGGTGCGGGAGGCGGGGTCGACGGCGATGAGCTGGTCGTTCGCGGAGGAGGTGGTGTAGATGCGATTGCCGGACGGAGAGAAATCGATAGCGTAGGGTAGAGGGCCAACAGGGATGCGGGTGAGCTGGCTCGAAGGCGCGTCAAGAACCCAGACAAAGCCGTCAGTGGAGCTGACTCCCCAGATTTCGTCGCGGAAGGCGTGTTCGCGCAGGTCCGAGATGTTCGAAGCGACCGGGATGTGAGCGACGACGCGGAGACCGGCAAGATCGATGACCGTGAGGGAGCCGTCGGAAGTCGAGACGTAGGCGTACATGTGGAGGTTGGGGCGCAGGAACGAAGGGCGATGCTCGTGCAGGAGGAGGACGCTGGCGGAGACGAGGAGGATCACGAGGGCGAAGTACAGGCGTGGGTTTTTGGAGTGGGGCATGAGGTAAGTTGATTTTACAAGAGAGAGGCGAAGGAGGGTAAACGCATCTAGGGGATGCCTGAACGGCGATCGGGAGACGAGGAAAAAGTAATGTTGGCTGTGATGAAGCGAAAATGAAAATGGGAAAAGATCAAGCGATTCAGGAACCGCCCCGAGGAAGAGGTATTGAATGACCGGCGAGGGTCGGGTCCGTGACGACGCAACCGGGAAAGTGATCACCATGAATTCGCGTGACTTGGCATGGGGTTCGGACGTACCCTTCGGGCACAAGAGGGAGTGGCCATTGACGTCGCAATCCCTGCCAACCAGCGCGCTGCTGGATGATTCCGCGCGCGAACGAGTGCGGCTGCCGCGAGAGCGACGACTCAAGATGCTTTCGCTCGCGTCGCTCATTTTCTTCACAACGTGTGGCGGTGCGTTCGGGCTGGAGCCGTTGATAGGCGCGACCGGGGCGGGGCGGGCGATCGTGCTTATCTTGATCACGCCACTGGTGTGGAGCCTGCCGATATCGTTGATGGTTGCGGAGCTGGCGGGATTGATGCCGGAAGAGGGCGGGTACTACGTATGGATTCGCGAAACTTTGGGGCGGTTTTGGGGAGTGCAGGCAGGTTGGTGGGCCATGGCCTACGCACTGGGAGTCATGGCCATTTTTCCCGTTTTGTTTGTGAGCTATTTATCGTTTTTCTTTCCGAGTCTGGGAACATCGGCGGACGGCGCACATCCCGGAACGGGAGCCCTGGTGCGGTGGCTGGCGGCGGTGCTGATGATCGCGTCGGCGATGGCCGTAAATCTGCGAAGCGCGAAGGACGTAGGCCGGACGGCGAAGGCAGGTGCAGCGCTCGTGCTTGGAGCTTTCCTAGTGATGATCCTCTTATGGCTGAGGCGCAGCGTGGATCCGGGAGCGCTGGTCGGCGTGGTGCGAAATGATTTTGGAGCGGAGCACAAAGGAGGGCTGTTGTTGGTGCTGTCGATTTTGGCGTTCGACTATTCCGGGTGGGACGGCGCGTCGACCTATGCCGGCGAAGTGGACGAGCCGCAGCGAAACTATCCGAGGGCGATTGCGGTGGCGCTGACGGTGCTGGTGGCGTGCTACATATTTCCGGTGATTGCCGGAATCGCCGTGACGACGGACCCAGCGGTGTGGAGCGACGCGGCGGGGTGGCCCGTGATTGGGCAGTTGATTGGCGGGCGATGGCTCGGCGGACTGCTGGCTGCGGCAGGGCTTGTGTCGATGTGGGGGCTGTTCACCGCGCAGCTGCTCTATGCATCGCGGCTGCCCTATGTGATGGCGAGAGACGGGTGGTTGCCCAAGGTATTGGCCAAGGCGTCGCCGAAGACGGCGGTGCCGACAGTGGCCACGATAGTCTTTTGCGCGATTACCGGCGTATTCGCGGCGCTTTCGTTTGGCGGGCTGGCCGTAATTCAGTCGTTGATGTATGCGGGGCTTGTGGTGTTGGAGTTGCTGGCGCTCGTGATGTTGCGTGTGCGGCGTCCGGGAGCGGCGCGGAATTTTCGAGTACCTGGAGGTTGGGGAGGGCTCGCGTATGTCGTTGTCGCGCCGTTTCTAGCAGCGATGTTGTTGCTGTTTGCGGTGGTGCCGAACTGGAGGGCGTATTGGTGGGATTTGATGGTCGTGGGACTGGTGGTGATGGGCGGAGTGAGTCTGTATTGGCTGCGGAGAAGAAGGGCGGGCGTGCCGGTAGCAATCGAGGGCTAGGGAGTGTTCGGGTCACCCTGCTTTCGAACGGCCGGCGGCCAGTAGGCAGGTGGCATCTTGTTGCGGTTCGCAGGCCTGTCTAGCCGAGGTCAAATGCTCTGCTTGGAACACGCCCACCCACGTTTCACTTGCTTGAGCTAAGGGCATTGAGGCGCGAGGCCAAGGACGCCGCGGTTTAGCTCCTTGCGCGCCGAAAACGCCTGCTTGCGGCAGACGGGCTCGAAGGATGTATTGATCGGCAAATCAGTTGAGGTGGCGGTGGAGGACCGCGGAGATTTGGCGGACTTCGGAGACGAGCTCGGCGAATTCCTCAGGAAGGATGGATTGCATGCCGTCGGAGAGGGCTTTTTCGGGTTCGTGGTGAACTTCGACGAGGAGGCCATCGGCACCAACGGCGACGGCGGCGCGGGAGAGAGGAAGAACCTTGTGGCGTTTGCCAGTGCCGTGCGAGGGATCGACGAGGATGGGAAGGTGGCTGCGTTTTTTGACCGCGGGGACGACCGCGAGATCGAGTGTGTTGCGGGAAAAGTCCGAGAAGGTGCGGACTCCCCGTTCACAGAGCATGACGTTGTAGTTGCCTTCGGAGAGGACGTATTCGGCGGCCATCAGGAATTCGTCGAGCGTGGCGGACATGCCGCGCTTCAGAAGAACGGGCTTCCTGGCGCGGCCAGCACGTTTGAGAAGAGAGAAGTTCTGCATGTTGCGCGCGCCGATTTGGATGACGTCAGCGTATTCCTCGATGAGATCGAGGGATTCGTTATCGATGGCCTCCGTGACGATGCCGAAGCCGAATTGCTTGCGGACTTGGGAGAGGATTTTGAGGCCGGGGAGGCCGAGTCCCTGGAAGGAGTAGGGAGAAGTCCGGGGCTTGTACGCGCCTCCGCGGAAAAGGCGCGCGCCAGAGGATTTCAGGCGTTCGGCAATGGCGAGGCATTGCGTTTCGGTTTCGACGGCGCAGGGGCCGGCGACAAGAGCGACGTTGGGACCTCCGGCGAGGACGTCTCCGGAGGGAGTGGGGATGCGGATGATGGAGTCTTCTTCTTTGACATCGCGGGAGACGAGTTTGTAGGGCTTGGTGACGGGAATGCATTCGACGACACCGGGCATGGATTCCAGAACGCCAAGGTCCACGGCGCCGTTGTTGCCGGTGATGCCGATGGCGGTGCGTCCGGAGCCGGGGATGGGGTGAGCTTTGAGGCCCAGGGATTCGATGCGCTCGCATACGGCGCGGACCTGTTCTTCGGTGGCGTGGGACTGCATGACAACGAGCATCGGAGGAAATCCTTCACTGGTATGCGAGAAGTAGTGTAATGGAACGGGCCGGAGCGGGCAAACGGGTGGGTGGCGGGGATTAGGCACAGCAACCCCAAGGAAGGCTTAAGCATCCATTGAGGTGAAAGCAGAACTCCCCCCAGCGACAGCCGTGACCAGCCACTGCGTTCGAGGGAATCCACGAATGTAGCCATGAATGTAGCCGGATGCAGCAGGGGAACGGTGTGCTCCGGGCTGGTGCGTGCTCGGCAGTTGGAACACGTTCGGGTGGGGATTTACGGAGATTATTCTCATTTGAAACAAACGACCTCAAACTCTGCGGACATCGGGGCGCGCGTCGGCACGGGCATATCGGCGCATGTGAAGATAGAAGGAGAGATGGCGTCCGACTTCAATCAGGCCATCACACAAAGCACAACGAGCGGGTCGGGGGAGACTCGGCTCGAGGAATCGAACTTGCTGCGTGGCCAGTTTGGGCCCAAACTGGAAGGGGGGGATGATTGGGCGCGACCGTTTCTCGTGGCCAAAGTGGAATTTGAAAGGCTTTCCCTGGACGCGCGTCCAGGGCATTCAACTGTTAGTGGAGCGCGATCCGTGTGCACCTAAGTGCGGTGAGCCCGGTGTTTTATCCGAGTGAGGGTTTGGAGGGCCGAGGGACTCCGGCTGGACATGGGAGATGAAATGTACTTCAACGCGGGGACGCACAACAATTTTCGGATGCCTTCGGGCCATTTATGAGACTTTAGTTCGAGCGGCTCGTGCAAGCGACCAATGGCCGGTGAAAGCGCCGGGGTTCGCTTTAGAAAGGAATCCACTGCGGAGGACACAAAGAACACGGGAAAATGGAGTTGAGCGACCCACATAAGGAAGGAGATGACCATGATGGAGGGACAGAATTGGATGATGAGCATACCGGTGACGAGCTTTCAACTGCTCGTGGCGGGAGGCGCGCTGCTGATTCTCGCGGCGGTGTTACTAGCGGTGCGGCGCCACACCCGTGTGACCTTAGATCGATCCATGTTGACCGATGAATTGATGATTTACCTCGGACGGATAGCGGACGCGCTCGAACACCAAAGGACACCCACCACGGACGATGTAACAGTAGCGGTGCTTCGTCGAATGGAAGAGATGGGGAACGCAAAGGCCAATGGGAAGGTGCGGGAGATGCCGTTCACGATGTTGGGGCGGGAGTTCCGGACGGAAGAGTAGAGCAGAAGGAAAGCCAGAGATCGAGAAGTAGGAGGCAGGAAGCGCGCGGCGGAGTCTGCGCGCTTTTTTCTTTTCTGAGGATGGGCGAATGGGATATGTAGGAGCGGCAGAAAGCTGACGCGCGAGGTGGAGAATGAGGATGAGGAGCGAGGAACAAAGAATTCAGCACCAACCGGGCGGCCGCACGCCAAAGCGAAACAGCCTCACGCCTGACCTTTCGCAGCTCAGACCAAGGGGCCCGAAACACAGGACCGCAGGAATGGTCGCGGTGACGATTGTGCTGTGGCTGGGAGTGGCGGCGCAAGTCGCGGGACAGGGGAAGACGCCGAAGCCAGCGCTGCTGGTGCTGAATAAGGCGGACAGCGAGTTGGCGATCGTGGATCCGGGGACGCTCAAGGTTGTGGCAAGAGTGAAGACCGGAGCGATACCGCACGAAGTGGCGGCGAGCGCCAACGGGAAAATCGCGGTGACGACGAACTATGGAGCGCACCAGGACGGAACGACGATTAGCGTGATTGATCTGGGTTCGCAGAAGGAGATTCACCGCGTGGAGTTGAAGAATCTCACGGGGCCCCACGGTGAGGCATTTGGTGATCTGATTGGCCCGCACGGGGTGGAGTTTTTTGACGGACAGGCATGGTTCACGGCAGAGGGAAGCAAGAAGATCGCGCGGTACGACCCCGCGACGAACCGAGTGGATTGGGTACACGAGATCGGGGAGAACCGCACGCACATGCTGGTGATTTCGCGGGAAGGGCACACGATCTACACGTCGAATGTAAATTCGGATTCGGTGACGGCGGTGGTGGCCTCGCCCGACAAGCAAAAGTGGTTCAACACCGTGATTCCGACTGGGAAGGGGCCGGAGGGGATCGACATCTCGCCGGATGGGACGGAAGTGTGGGCAGCGGGTTCCGGCGATGGGACAGTAACGATTATTGATACAACGACGAAGAAGGTGACGGACACGGTGAATGTCGGGACCAAGCATTCGAATCGCGTGAAGTTTACGCCAAGGGGCAAGTGGGTGCTGATTTCGGATTTGGGTAGCGGCGAGTTGCTCGTGATGGACGCGGGGACGCGAAAGGAAGTGAAGCGGCTGAAGCTGGGGAAAAGCGCGGAGGGAATTTTGATTGCGCCGGATGACTCGAGGGCGTTTGTGGCAGTGAGCGGAGACAACAAAGTGGCGGTGGTGGATTTAAAGAAGCTGGAAGTGACGACGACGTTTGAGACCGGGAACGATCCGGACGGGATGGCGTGGGCGGAATGAAGGAGGGCAGGCCGGCGGCTCGCTAAATCAGAGCGAAAGAGAGATTCCCCGCTGCGCCTCGAACCGGCAGACAGTCGCCCGACAAAGATCGGGTTTCGGTCGATGTGGTAGAATATAAAGTTTATAAATTGCGGAAGAATCGGCACAGGGATGACGGAATATCCAATCATTGCGAATACGAAATTTGAGCCGGACGATGAATACGTGCCGGGGCCGGAACCGGAACCACAACCTCCGGCGTGGATGGATGGGAGTCTGCGGATAGGGATTCACACCTCGATCGCGGGAAGTTATCTGAACGCGCTGGAATCGGCGAGGAAACTGGGAGCGAATGCGCTGCAGATTTTTTCGGCGAGCCCGCGGATGTGGCAAACGGCAACGGTGCGGATGGCGGAGACGGATAGAAAGGCGTTCCGGACAAGGCGGGAGGAGTTGGGGCTGGGGCCGCTGGTGATTCATGCGAACTACCTGGTGAACCTGGCGGCGACGCAGCCGATGCTGCGGACACGGTCGATCCAGGCGTTTCATGAGGAGTTGGTACGGGCGCTGGCGCTGGGCGCGGATTTTGTGGTGGTGCATCCGGGGTCGCGGGGCGACGCGCCGGTGGAACAGGCAATCCGTACGATCGTGGAGAGCGTAAAGCAGGCGGCGCGGGGTGTGCCGATTGGGCACATGCGGATTCTGATTGAGAATACGGCGGGTATGGGTGGAGCGGTCGGCGCGCGGCTCGAGGAAGTGGGGGCCCTGGTGCACGACCTGCGGAGTTTGCATGTCGGGGCGTGCCTGGATACGGCTCATCTGTTTGCGGCCGGCTATGACATCAAGAGCGAAGCGGGGTTGGCGCAAACGATTCTGACGATTGATCGGACGATCGGACTTGAGAGAGTACCGGTGTTTCATGTGAATGATTCGAAGGTGCCGCTCGGCGGACGAGTGGACCGGCACGAGCATATTGGGGATGGGAAGATCGGGGCGGCGGCGTTCGCGAGGATTTTGCGGCATCCGCGTTTCGGGGCGGTGCCGCCGGAAGGATTGTTGGGCCGGGCGTTTTTGGTGGAGACGCCGATCGATGACCCGGGAGACGACCGGAAGAACGTGGCGAAATTGTGGGAGCTGGCGGGAGTGGAAGGGCCGCCGGCGGTGAAAGGCTATTCGATGTTGACGCCGGCGATCAAGAAAATGATGGCGCGGAAGGGGAAGAAGCTGAGTGCACGTCATTTGCCGGCGGGGAAAAGCAAAACGGTGAGCAGGAGGAACGGGAAGAAGACAAAGCACGGACCCGGAGGCCGCTGAAGGCGCCGAGAAGGTGAGACAAGACGGGATTGCGGATGGGGTCAGACCGTAAAAGCGGGGGCAGGGCTCCCGCACTCCGAAAAAGGGACGGGGATTACGTGGGGGAATACAGGCCACAGGAAATTGAAGCGAAGTGGCAGAAGAAGTGGGAAGAAGAACGCGTATTTGAGAGTGAGGCGGAAGCGAGCGAGGAAAGTTTCCCGCCGAGAGCTCACCGTTCACCGTTAGAGAAAAGAGAGGGCCGAGCAGCACAGGCGAGCGCGCTTGTGCCACAGAAGAAGGCGAAATATTATGTGCTGGAGATGCTCCCATATCCTTCGGGGACGCTGCATATGGGGCACATGCGCAACTACACGATCGGCGATGTGGTGGCGCGAACGAAGAGGATGAAGGGATTCAACGTGTTGCACCCCATGGGGTGGGACGCGTTTGGTTTGCCTGCCGAAAACGCCGCGATCAAGGCCAACACGCATCCGCGGACGTGGACCAACAACAACATTGCGGAATTTCAGAGAGTGCTGAGGCGCTTTGGGTTCAGTTACGACTGGCGGCGCGAGATTTCGACCTGCGAGCCGGAGTATTACCGATGGAACCAGTGGTTTTTCCTGCGCATGCTGGAGCGTGGACTGGCTTACCGGAAGAAAAGCCGGGTGAACTGGTGTCCGAAATGCTGCACGGTGCTGGCAAATGAACAGGTGGTGAACGGCGGGTACTGCTGGCGGCATGAAGATACGCTGGTGGAGGCCCGCGACATTGAGCAGTGGTTTTTAAAGATCACGGCTTATGCGGAGCAGTTGCTGGAGGATTTGAAACAGCTGGAGGGGGAATGGCCGGAACGGGTCATCACCATGCAGCGGAATTGGATCGGGAAGAGCATCGGGGCCAAGGTGTACTTCGAGGTGGCGGGAACCGACGAGCGAGCAGCGAGCAGCGACCAGAACACCAGCCAGTGTGGAGCTCCCGCACGGATTGAGATATTTACGACGAGAATTGACACCATTTACGGGGCGAGCGCGCTGATTTTGTCGCCGCATCATCCACTGTCCGAGAAGTTGATTGAGGGCGCGGATGCGGGGGCCGGCCTCCGGACGGCCCGCCCGGCAGAAGAGAACCGTCGGAAGAAGCTGGCGCAGATGCGTCAGGCGTCGCTGAAGATGGAGGACATCGCTACCGCGGAGAAGGACGGATTTTTCACCGGGCAGTATGCGGTGAATCCATTCAGTGGGGAGAGGATTCCGATCTGGGTCGGGAACTTCGTGCTCATGGAGTACGGAACCGGGGCAATCATGGCGGTTCCGGCGCACGATGAGAGGGATTTTGAGTTTGCGACGAAGTTTGGGTTGGCGATACCGGTCGTGGTACGTCCCCGCTTGGAAGCCCAGGATGGGGCACCCGCGCCCTTCACGGAGTACGGGGTGAGTGTGAATTCGGGGCCGTATTCGAGGCTGACGTCAGAGGAAGCGATTGAGCGGATGGCGGCGGACGCGGAGGCGCGCGGGTTCGGTAAGAAAGAGACGATTTACCGGCTGAGGGATTGGGGAATTTCGCGGCAGAGATATTGGGGCACGCCGATACCAGTGATTTATTGCGCGAGGGATGGAATGGTGCCGGTGCCGGATCAGGATTTGCCGGTGGTTCTGCCGGCGAATCCGAAACTGACGGGTGAAGGCGAATCGCCGTTGGCGACCGATCCGGAATTTGCGAATGTAAAGTGTCCGAAGTGCGGGGGACCGGCGCGACGGGAGACCGACACGATGGACACTTTCGTGGATTCGTCGTGGTATTTCTACCGCTATTGCGATCCGAAGAATGACAAGGCGCCATTTGAGGCGGCAAAGGCGAATTACTGGTTTCCGATTGACCAGTACATTGGTGGAATCGAGCACGCGATTTTGCACCTGATGTATTCGAGGTTCTGGTGCAAGGTCATGCGCGACCTTGGACTGATCTCCCATAACGAACCTGCAGCGCGGCTGTTCACCCAGGGGATGGTGCTGAAAGACGGAGCGGCCATGTCGAAATCGGCGGGGAACGTCGTCGGGGCTCTGGAGATGGCGGAGAGGTATGGAGCAGATACGGGTAGGCTGTATACCCTGTTCGCGGCGCCCCCGGAGAAAGATTTGGAATGGAGTGAGGAGAGCATTGAGGGTTCGTGGAGGTTTTTGAACCGGGTGTACCGTTTGGTGGACAAGCACGCGGCCGGTGCCAACCGGCGGCTGTCCGGTGAAGGCGAGCAGCGATCGCTCGTCGGCGATCCCGACGGCGGAAAGAAAACCGAAGCCCCACCCTCAAAAGCCGCGCGCGGAGCACCAGCGACGGAGAAGGAAAAGGCGCTGCTAAGGAAAACCCACCAGACGCTGCGGCGGGTGACACAAGATTTTGAGACCCGCTGGCACTTTAATTCGGCGATTGCGCAAGTGATGGAATTGACGAACGCTGTGTATGCGGCCGAAGACAGTGTGCGACCGGAAATTCGGGGAGAGGTGCTGGAGATTCTGACCTTGATGCTAGCGCCGATGACGCCGCACTTGGCCGAAGAGCTGTGGGAGATTCTGGGGCACACGGGCGGACTCTGGACCGCAGGATGGCCGACCTACAACGCGGAGTTGGCCAAGGAAGAGGAAGTCGAAATTGTGGTGCAGGTGAATGGAAAGGTGAGGGGCAGGCTGAGGGTGGCGGCAGGGGCGGCGCAAGGCGAGGTGATGAAGTTGGCGGAGGCCGATCCGGGAGTGGCGGCGTATCTGAAGGGCAAGAAGATTGTGAAAGTTGTGCCGGTGCCAGATAAGTTGCTGAACATCGTGGTTGTGTAAAGAGGAAGGTGTGGAATCGCCACGGCTCTCTGTCGGGATGAACCGGGACTGCACTGCCGGACAAGTTGCGGAGATCGACGAGGGATCCCTCAAGCCTTAACGCGGGAGTTACAGGCTCGGGATGGTGGACCGAAGTGGAGGCTAGGATGGAAAGTGCGGCGGGGATGAAGGTGGGAAAAGGGCAAATGGCACAAGAGCCCGGCGAGACCGAGGCTCGGGCGCGGCAGACGCGAAAGCCAGGGCCCACGCTGAAGGCGGAGCATGGCGGGATCGTCGTGCTGGATTTTGGCGGGCAATACACGCAATTGATTGCGCGGCGCGTAAGAGAGCAGGGAGTATTTTCGGCGATTCTGCCGTGCACGACTTCGCTCGACGAGGTCCGCAGGCTCGAGCCCACTGGGATCATTTTGTCCGGCGGGCCGAGTTCGGTGTACGACAAGGAAGCACCAAAATGCGATCCGGCGGTGCTGCGCATGGGTGTTCCGGTTTTGGGAATTTGCTATGGGATGCAGTGGATCGCGAAAGAGATGGGCGGGAGGGTGGAGCCGGCTGAGAGACGCGAGTACGGTCCGGCGCAGCTGACCCTTGAGAAGCCTGAGTCGGAGCTGTTTAAGGATTTTCCAAGCCACATGAAAATCTGGAACAGCCACGGTGACAACGTGCTGGAGTTGCCGGAGGGATTCCACGCAACGGGCAGGACTTCGAACGCGATCGCAGCCGCGGAAAATCCCGTGCGTAAGATTTTTGCGGTGCAGTTTCACCCAGAAGTGAACCATACCGACAAGGGAACAGAGATACTGCGGAACTTCTTGTTTAGCGTGTGCCAGGCGGAGCCCAAGTGGAGCGGAGCGGCGTTCGTCGAGGAGACCGTGGAGGCAATCCGCAGAAAGGTAGGGACGCACCGGGCGATTTGCGGGCTGAGCGGGGGAGTGGACTCGACGGTGGCGGCCGTGCTAGTCGACCGCGCGATGGGAGACCGACTGACGAACATTTTTGTGAACACGGGGCTGCTGCGGAAAAACGAGTTCGAGCATACGCTCGAAATGTACCGCGAGCGGCTCGGACTGCACGTCGTGGGGGTCGATGCTTCGGAGCATTTCCTCGAGAAGCTTGCGGGGGTAAGCGACCCCGAGAGGAAGCGGAAGATTATCGGCGAAGAGTTCATCCACGTGTTTGCGGCGGAGGCCGAGAAGCTGCAGAAGGGCGCAGCGCGTGGGGATATCAAGTTTCTGGTTCAGGGCACCTTGTATCCCGATGTGATTGAATCGATCTCGGTTAAGGGACCGTCGGCAACCATCAAGACGCACCATAACGTCGGGGGTCTGCCGGAAAAGATGCCGTTTGGGCTGATTGAGCCGCTCCGGGACCTGTTTAAGGATGAGGTGCGCAAGATTGGAAAGGACCTAGGTTTACCAGAAGAGATATTGGTGAAACATCCGTTTCCAGGCCCGGGATTGGCGGTGCGGCTGCTTGGTGAGGTTAGGCGTAAGGATTTGGCAACGTTGCGGGAAGCCGACGCGATCGTGGTGGAGGAGATTCGGCGGGCGGGGCTGTATGAGAGGGTATGGCAGGCGTTTGCCGTGCTGCTGCCGGTGCGGAGTGTGGGCGTGATGGGCGACGGAAGGACCTACGGGCTGACGGTCGCGGTGCGGGTGGTGCAGTCGGATGACGCCATGACGGCGGACTGGGTGAAGCTGCCGGGAGAAGTATTGGAACGCATCTCGACAAGGATCGTGAACGAGGTGCCGGGGGTGACCAGGGTGGTTTATGACGTGAGCAGCAAGCCTCCGAGTACCATCGAGTGGGAATAGAGGCGAGCTGTCTAAGTGGTAATTGCCGGCGGTGAGTTTTCCACAGAGCTTTACATTTCTTTACATTTACTAAAAGCAAAAAGGGCCACTTTTACCGGAAAAGTGAGCCCTTTTCGGCAACCATCTATTTACCCCGGCGCGGGTTGCTCCGAGGGGAAGCTGCTTACCGGTTGGCGATTTTCTGCGCCATGTACAGGAGCAGCTTGCGGTCTTCTTCGTCGGCTTTGCTCAACAAGCGACGAAGCTTGTTGAGATAACGCGCTTCCTTGCCGGTGCTGCCCCAAGCGATGTCGTCGGAGGAACGACGCTTGGGAAGATTGGGCAATTGGGGCGGTTCTTCGCCGTCGTAGAAGAGTTGATAAAGTGGGCACTCGAGAGCGCGAGCCAGCTTTTCCAACGTCTCGATGGCCGGGACGGTATGACCATTTTCGACGCGGGAGATATAGCAACGAAGCAGGCCGGTACGCTTTTCGATGTCACCCTGTGAAAGTTTCTTCTCTTCGCGCAGGGCACGAAGCCTGTCACCGATAATCATGCGTTGAGTATTCTACAGATAGTAAAGGTTTGCAAGAGGGAACTCTAAGCGGTGTGGGGAAACAAACGTAACGGGGCCATGGATGGGGCTGGACAGGACTCTCAAAATGGCGTAACCAAATAAGCATGGTACGCGTCCCAAAAACAGATGCAGTCGCGTTGCCCGGATTGGCCCGCGCCGCGGATGAGGCCGGGAAGAGCCGCCGGGATATCGACCGGGAGCTCGTAAAGCGGGCTCAGAAGGAGGACAAGGAGGCGTTTGAGGAGCTCGTCAGACGTCACCAGGCGCGGGTATTTGCGGTGGCCGGCGGAATACTGAGAAACAAGGAAGATGTCGAGGATATAGCGCAGCAGGTATTTTTGAAGGCGTATTTTTCACTGAAGAGGTTTGATCAGCGCGCAGCGTTCAGCACCTGGCTATACAAGATCACAGTGAACGAGTGTTGGGATTTGCTGAGAAAAAGGAAGGTAAGACCGCTGCTGTATGAAGCAGATTTGAGCGAAGAGCAGGCCAGGCAGTATGGCGCCTCGGAAGAAAGAGCAGAGCAGGCCCAGGACGTAAGCGAGAGGCTCGAGAAGAGGCAGGAGCTCGAACGGCTGCTTGATTGCCTCGAAGAACGAGACCGCACGATGCTGGTGCTGAAGGAGGTGCAGGGATTTTCGGTGGAAGAGATCGCGGAGGTTTTGGGGATTAATGGGAATACGGTGAAAGTGAGATTGTTCCGAGCGAGGCAGCGAATCACGGAGCGACTGAGGCGAAGGCGAGCAGCGGGAGTGTGACAGGCCGAGGAGACAGGAATTTAAGGAAAAAGAGGTGAATGCAGGATGAGCAACCGCCCAAGGAAATTGGAATGCGAAGCATTCTTGGAAGCACTGGAAGCGACCAGTCCCGAAAAGGGAACAGAAGCTCTGCCAGGAGTGTTGCTGGGGCTGATGAACGAGCCGAAGCGCGGTCACGCAGAGGTTTGTGCAGATTGTAGGGCGGCGGTGGAAGCGATGTCGGCGACGCGAAGGGAATTGGCCAGGCTGTCAGAAGCGGCGCTCGAGCCAGGGCCGTGGTTCACAACGCGGGTGATGGGAGCGATCCGCGCGAAGGAAAGTGAGATCGAGGAGAAGAAGAACGGCGTTTGGGTTTCGGTTAGGAGACTGGCGCCGAGACTGGTGGCGCTCTGCACGCTGCTGCTAGTGCTCGGCGGAACCTGGGCGCTCGAGGTACGGAAGGCGGAGGAAGCGCGGCAGGCGGAGATGCGGCCGGTGGAAAGTCTCTTTGAATCCACGGCGAGTACGCCGCTGAACGACGATGTGCTGGCAGTCTCACATCAGGAGGCGCACCCATGAACTCTGAGACCCGCCAGAAAGCGCGACTGTGGTTGGGACTGGTATTTATTTTAGGGGCCGCGATTGGAGGAGTATTCGGATACAGTTTCGCGCACCGGAGTTACGCGGCGACGCAAGCGCCGGCGACGCTGAGCGAGCCGGAGCGGCGGGCGAAGCGTGTTGCGGAGATGACCAAGGAAGTGGGATTGACTCCGGAGCAGAGCACGCAGATCGACCAGATCATTCATCAAGCGCATGACGAGATGAAGACGATTCACGAGAAGTCCGATGCGGACGTGGACGTAGTGCGGCAGAGAGCGCGGGAGCAGATGCGGAGTTTGCTGACACCGGACCAGAGGCCGAAGTTTGAGGCCATGGTCGAGCGATGGAATCAGGAGAAAAAAAAGCAGCAAGGAGTGGGGAAGTAGGGTCTTTGGTCCTTCCTCTAGGGTCAGAAGTTGTAAGCGATTGATCCTTCGCGTTACGGCCTTCCCACAAATAAAGTAGCGCAGGTTGACGTGAACATCGCGATGCGCTCGCCTTCGAGCCCCACAGAAGCTCCGGACAGAATCTGCAAAATCGAGGACGGCAGGTTAGAGCTCCACGACGAGCTTACCGATGTTGTCGCCGCGGAAGAGCATGTTGATGGCTTCAGGAGCTTTTTCGAAGCCCTTGACGACCGTTTGTTTGTCCTTCAGTCGGCCCGTCATTTTCCACATACCTAGCTGCTTGCCAGCGTCCATGAACTTCGAAGCGTAATCGAGGATGATGAAGCCTTCGACGCGAAGGCGCTTGATCAGAACCTGGCCGAAACTAGCAAGCGCGGGGTCTTCCTTGCTGTAACCGGAAATGAGGCCGCATAAAACGACGCGGCCGTGGAGGTTCATGCGCTCGAGAACCGCCTGCATGATTTCTCCGCCGACGTTTTCAAAATTGATGTCGACGCCAGCGGGAGTTGCGGCGACGAGTTGAGCCTTCCAGTCGGGATGTTTGTAGTTGATAGCGGCGTCGAAGCCGAGATCGTCCTTAATCCAATGGCATTTTTCATCGGAACCGGCGATGCCGACGACGCGGCAACCGTGAATTTTGCCGAGCTGTCCGGCGATGCTACCGGTGGCACCCGCGGCGGCCGAAACGACGAGAGTTTCACCAGTTTTTGGTTTGGCCACCTCGAGCAAGCCGAAATAAGCGGTTAGGCCGTTGAGGCCGAGGGTGCCGAGGAAACTAATGTCAGAAAGAAAAGGGATGGAGGGGAGTTTCTGAAAGCCCCGAGTTTCCTTTCCGGTAACGAGGGCAAAGGTCTGCAGCCCGGTGAGCCCCATGACCTTGTCGCCTTTTTTGAAGTCCCCATGATGAGATTCGACAATTTCGGCGAGGCCGAAGGCGCGCATGACTTCACCTAGTTGGACGGGGGGCATGTATTGCGGGATATCGGCCATCCAGACGCGCATGGTAGGGTCGATGGAAAGATATTTGACGCGCGCGAGGGCCTGTCCTTCTTCGA
>DATFTB010000141.1:0-4219 GCA_035262325.1 Candidatus Acidiferrum sp. | reverse complement strand
TATTACATCGACGATATTCGCCGGGCGAAGGAACTGTCTTCGAAAAACATTCACTACGTGGACGTCGGCACCAGCGGGGGCGTGTGGGGCCTCGAGCGCGGCTATTGCCAGATGATTGGCGGCGAAACCGGCACGGTCGAGCGCCTAGACCCGATCTTCAAGGCGCTGGCACCGGGACGAGGCGATATTCCTCGCACGCCCGGCCGCGAAAAGGCATCCGGCACCGCCGAAGACGGGTACCTGCACTGCGGGCCCCCCGGGGCCGGTCATTTCGTAAAGATGGTGCACAACGGCATAGAATACGGGCTCATGGCAGCCTACGCCGAGGGGTTGAACATTTTGAAGCACGCCAACGCGGGTCATGCAAAGCGCGAAATTGACGCCGAAACCACGCCGCTGCGTGACCCGGAGCACTATCAGTACGACCTCAATTTGGGATTTGGCGGATATCGCCGAGGTATGGCGGCGCGGCAGCGTGGTGGCCTCTTGGCTTCTGGACCTTACGGCCATTTCGCTGTTCGAGCAGCCTGCCCTCGAGCGCTATTCCGGGCGCGTGTCGGATTCGGGCGAAGGGCGCTGGACGATTGTGGCCGCGATTGAGTCGACCGCGCCGGCGCCGGTGCTGACGACGGCGCTTTATGAGCGCTTTAGCTCGCGAGGCGAATCGGATTTCGCAAACAAGCTTTTGTCTGCGATGCGATTTCAGTTCGGTGGTCACGTCGAGAAAAAATCCGGGCACTGAAGGCCGCGCCCAGGCTAGCACTGCCCAACAATTAGGAAGTTCTTGCAATGAGCACGAATCACGTGGAAACCCCCTCCCCGCCGGGACCATGCGTCATGATAATTTTTGGGTCCACGGGCGACTTGACGAAGCGCAAGCTGATACCGGCGCTTCTCAATCTGGCACAGGAGAATTTCCTCTCGAAGCAGTTTGCGGTTATCGGATTCGCGGGAAACGACATCGACACGGAGACTTTCCGCAAGAACCTCGGCGAAGAGCTGCCCAGGTTTACGAAAGATCCCATCGACCTGAAACAGTGGGATTGGCTGTCGGAGAGGACCTATTACGTCAAAGGAGACTTCCTCGACCCCGAAGCCTACAAACGTCTTCGAGAGCAGATCGCCCAAGTGGACAAGGCCCACGCAACTCGCGGCAACAAGTTCTTTTATCTTGCGGTGGCGCCGCGATTTTTCTCGGCGATCGTGGACCAACTCGGCCTCGCCAATCTCACGAAACAAGAAAACGACCACTGGACACGGGTCATCGTCGAAAAGCCGTTCGGCCACGACCTGTCGTCGGCGAAGCAACTCAATTGCGATCTGAAGAAGGTTCTCAGCGAGAAACAGATCTACCGCATCGACCACTACCTCGGCAAGGAAACGGTCCAGAATGTGATGGTCTTCCGCTTCACGAACAACATTATCGAGCCGCTGTGGAATCGGAATTATGTCGACCATGTGCAGATTACCGCGGCCGAAACCGTAGGCGTGGAGCATCGCGGTGGGTTTTATGAGACCGCGGGCGCGCTGCGCGACATGGTCCCGAACCACCTGTTCCAGTTGCTGACCATGTGTGCGATGGAGCCACCGATTTCGTTCGACGCCGACGAAGTGCGAAACAAGCAAGCCGAGGTGCTGCACGCGATCCAGCCACTCAGTCCCGAGGAAGTGCTGACGTCCATGGTGCGCGGGCAGTACGGCGAGGGCAGAATCGACGACGAACGTGTCGTGGGCTACCGCAGCGAGCCGGAAGTTTCGCCGACATCGAATACCGAGACATTCGTTGCCCTCAAGCTGCTGATCGACAATTGGCGCTGGGCGGGAGTTCCCTTTTACCTGCGCACCGGTAAGAGTTTGGCGCAGCGCGCAACGGAAATTGTTATCCAGTTCCGGCGTACGCCGTTCGTCCTGTTCCGCAATACGGCGGTGAAGAACGTTGAGACCAATCGCCTGGTGATCCACATACAGCCCGATGAAGGGATTTCCCTGAGTTTCGGTGCGAAGGTTCCGGGCGCCGTGATGCGGCTCGGACTGGTGAATATGGATTTCGACTACAAAACGTACTTTGGGGCTGAGCACGGCACCGGCTACGAACGCCTGCTGCGCGACTGCATGGCGGGCGACGCCACGCTGTTCCAGCGCGCGGACATGGTCGAAGCCGGCTGGAACGTCATTCAGCCCATCCTGGACGTTTGGCACGCGTTGCCTGCGAGGGGCTTTCCGAACTATGCTGCCGGATCGTGGGGTCCGGTGGAAGCAGACGAGCTTCTTGAACGTGACGGCCGGGCCTGGAGACGGATTGGGGAAGAAGAGATCGATGAGCGCGGGCGCATTGCTCCGCGCACGGGGGTAACCGCCATATGAGGCCAGCAACGGCGCAACGTGAAGTTCAGATCTTCCCGGAAGCCGGCGCGCTGACCCGTCGCGCCGCCGAAGAGTTTTTGAAATCCGTGGCCGAAGCGGTCGCGCAGAAAGGGTCTTTCACGGTCGCGCTGGCAGGCGGCTCGACGCCGAAGGCGCTCTACTCCCAACTCGCGGACGAGCCTTTACGTTCGCAAATCCCATGGGAGAAACTTCATTTCTTTTTTGGCGATGAACGTCACGCGCCGCCAGATGGGGCCGAGAGCAATTTCCGCATGGCAAATGAAGCACTTTTTTCGAAGGGCGCGATCAAGCCGGAACAGATTACGCGCATTAAAGGCGAGTATGCAGACACCGAAAAAGCGGCCCTCGAATACGAGCAGGCCTTGCGCGCCTACTTTAAGTTGAAGGTTGGCGAATACCCCCGCTTCGATCTGGTGCTCCTCGGCATGGGCGAAGAAGGCCACACCCTGTCGCTCTTCCCTGGCACCAAAGCACTACACGCCAGCGACCGGATCGTGGTTCGCAACTGGGTGGGGAAGCTGTACACCGAACGAATCACCCTGACCGCTACCGCGGCCAACCACGCGAGCCGCGTGATTTTCATGGTAACCCGAGCCGACAAGGCCCCCGCCTTGAAGGCCGTCCTGGAAGGTCCGTACGAGCCGGAGCAACTCCCGGCGCAGTTGATTCAACCGGCGAGCGGTAAGCTGCTTTGGCTGGTTGACCAGGCCGCCGGTTCAATGCTGGAAACGGGAATTCGCAACTAAATAGGAGAGCATCATGGCAATCGCAACCGCTAGTTCGATCGAGCAACTCTTGGGCGCAAAGTCTGAATCCCTCCTCGGATTCAAGAATCCGAAAATCTCCAAGGAACGGCTGCACGTACCCGGGCCGGATTTCATCGACCGCGTTTACGCGGCCTCGGACCGAAATGTGCGCGTTCTGACGAACCTGCACCGAATTTTCTTTACGGGACGGCTCGCTGGCACCGGTTATCTGTCAATCCTGCCGGTGGACCAGGGCATCGAGCATTCCGCCGGCGCGAGCTTTGCGAAGAATCCCGACTACTTTGACAGCGAAAATATCGTGAAGCTCGCGATCGAAGGCGGCTGCAATGCGGTGGCTTCAACGCTTGGCGTGCTCGGTTCTGTGGCGCGCAAGTATGCGCACAAGATTCCGTTCATTACCAAGATCAATCATAACGAGTTGCTGACCTTCCCCAACAAGTTTGACCAGGTGCTATTTGGAACCGTCCGGGAGGCCTACGACATGGGGTCGGCGGCGGTTGGCGCCACGATCTACTTCGGCTCGGATCAAAGCGACAGGCAGATCACTGAAATCAGCCGTGCCTTCGCGGAAGCCCACGAGCTCGGCATGGCGACCGTTCTGTGGTGCTACTTGCGCAACTCCGCCTTTAAGAAGGACAAGGATTATCACGTCTCGGCGGACCTGACCGGCCAGGCCAACCACCTCGGTGTAACGATCCAGGCCGATATCATCAAGCAGAAGCTGCCGGAGAATAACGGCGGCTATGAAGCGCTCAACATGGGCAATTCGAGCTACGGCAAATTTGACAAGAGGATCTACACCGAGCTTTCAAGCGATCACCCGATTGATCTCACCCGTTACCAGGTGGCGAATTGCTACATGGGCCGAGCCGGGTTGATCAACTCCGGCGGGGCTTCCGGTGCAAACGATTTCGAAGAAGCGGCCGTCACGGCGGTCGTCAACAAGCGGGCCGGCGGCACAGGCCTGATCAGCGGCCGCAAAGCGTTCCAGAGGCCTATGGCCGATGGCGTGAAACTCCTAAACACGGTTCAGGATGTGTACTTGGCGAAGGATATTACTGTCGCGT
>DATFTB010000140.1:0-15242 GCA_035262325.1 Candidatus Acidiferrum sp. | reverse complement strand
AACTACGTCCCCAATCGCCAAAATCAATTACCAACACGTGTCGGGCTCTTTCCGATTCTTGTTAGCTCGTCGGCGTTTCCAAATCCGGACTGGCTGATCGGTCTGCTCGGCGGGCCTTCGACTCTTGACCCAAACAGCATCTTCATCGACTCGACCCCAGAACATCGCAGAACATATCGATCATCGCCGTGTGCCATACCCGCGATCGATCGAAGTGAATTGCTGCCAGCCTCCAAGGGCCCGGAGCCTGATCCAAGTTTATCTGATTGGAGTTTTCCTCTCATGCGAAGCTAGATGGCGGAAGGACACGAGTGAGGAGGAACGAGCCAATCGCTGCGGGAGGCTGCGGACATAGGCCGTCAGGTTTGGGTGCAAAAAGGCCTTGAAGTGATAGGCGTGCATCTCTTGGATCGCTGCCTCTGGCGTCCATCGATCGAATGCAATCCGGTATACGGCAATAAACACCCCGCTTCGGTCCCCACCCAACCAGCAATGGACAAAAATTCGCCGTCTGGGCTCGGTCTGATGGCGGGGACCATCCGTTCCCCGGTAAGTTGACAAAATTCATGCCGAGCGATCGCACATATCTGCGTTCTTTCTTTACCTCCCACGGCCACTCGTCTCGGAGATCGATTATGGTATTCACTCCCATTTCCCTCAGTTCCTTAAGGCCTTTTTCGCTGGGTTGCGCGCCGCGATAGAGAAACTCATCAACCTTCCCTGCGTCTTTGATGCCGGGAATGTTCGCTTTCCTTTTGAGATTGGGGCTTTCCGACGCTGCGGCGGAATTCGACAAAGCCGACATACAACTGACAACCAAGCAAAAACCTACCGGCAGCAAAGGGAAGCGATATCTGCGAATAGACATAACTGGAGAATATCGCCCACGAAACGGATCGGAAAATCAGCCGTTTCCTCTATTATCTGCCGCTGTCTTATCGCATAAAGTCGCTCGGTTGTGCAGGATGGATTCCTATACTCGATACCGGGTTAGCTCGTAGGCTTGGTGCTCGACGGAGATGGTTTTCCAAAGCGCGTGAAGTTTTCGATGGCAACCGTGAAATCGACGAGATTGAGGCGCGCTCAGGGGCACATGACGGTTGGTCAGCCACCTGCTAGCTGCTCTCGTATCTGCCGAATTGATCACTGCCGGCGCTCGGTTAGGCCGGATATTTTGCCGTAATGTAGTTCTCTAGATGTAGGATCGTCTCCTCCTGTTCAGAAACAATCCACTTAACCAGATCACCGATCGACACAACTCCAACAACCCTGCCGTTCTCGACAACCGGAAGATGGCGAATCCGATTCTCGGTAATGATCGTCATACACTCGTCGACAGAATGATTCGGAGACACCGTTATAACCGGACTCGTCATGATCTCGCTGACAGCAGTTTCGCGCGACGATTTTCCCTTGAGAATGACTTTTCGGGCGTAATCTCGCTCGGAAATGATGCCCAGTAACCGTTTTCCCGAGGTTACGACCAGTGCTCCGACGCCTCTATTGGCCATTTCTTCGACGGCTTCGTATACCGTCTGGGCAGGGTATGGCCACATGGGCATTGCGAGAGTGGATTGCCCTTCGCTGCAGCGCAGGCCGGGCTGCAAAATTGATCCTCCACTTCCACGAGACATCGGCCTCTTTTGTATGCACATGGAACGAGATTTTCCGTTTGCATTGCTCCTATCTGGCATCAGCGAAAGCGCATACCACCGGGTGGACAACTTTCACAAAGTCATCATATTTCATCCGAATAGCGTCTTCGTGAGTCCCAGCATGGAACAGGATCTGCTCGTCGTGGGCTAGAGACTCCTCGGCAAACACGGGAAGTTCGTAGAGGTTCCCAAACGGAGACATTGCACCGACGTCCGAGTCAGGAAATAAGGTCTGGAATTCTAGTTCTGTCGCCAGCCGCAGATGCCGTGCGCAAAGCGAGTCCCTGAGAGTTGGCACTTTAACTCTGCGAGAAGCGGGCAAAACCGCCATCGCGAATTCTCCGTCTGCCTTCACGATTACGGTCTTGGCGACTAGATCTCCGGGCACATTCTCGACTGCAGCCAATTGCCCGGCCCTGAATGCTGGTGCATGCCGAAGATGTTGATAAGGAATCCCCTTCAAATCCAAGAAATTCTTCAGCAGCGTGCGGAAATACATTTCTCTGCCCATAAAGACCTCCACAAATCCAAAAACCCATCAGGATGCGGGCATGAGTGGCACGCCTTGCCGCACTCGATGTCAAGCGCGTTGCCAGCGGCCTGCCCGCCGTGTCGCACAGCGAGAACCGCGAGAGCAACGATGCCGACCAAGCACTTCTCACGGGCTCATTACTTCGCCCACGGTGCATTTGTTCACTGGTTTTCCTTCGGCCACAACGCGGACCGCGATGTCTCGGTCCGTGATGGCACCCACCAAACGGTCGTCCTTCCGAACCGGTCGAACTCCGCAATCGTGATCCCTCATAGGAGAAGCCGCTCTTGGATCGAGTCTTCCGGGCAGACAACGAGCCGCCTTTGCTCATCGTTTCACCAACTTGCATCGCTATTCTCCTATTTGTCGTCGCCTCCTTGCAGCCGCTCGGTGGCGGCGGAATCCGGGTACGCCGCTTCTCCGGCAGTCACGCCCCCTTGCCAATGGAACCAGAATGATTCTGGCCCCTAATCGTGGCTTGCGACAAAAGTAACACCGGCGCATTACGATGCAATCGGACAATTCGTGTATCCGCCGTTTTGGTGCGTCTTTGGAAACGAAATTCAGTCAGACGGGACGCGGCGCAACACGCGGCTTGTCTACGGGAAATCGCCATACACAATACGGGAAGCACCGTATCGCGTATGGCTGGTGCGGTTCGCACAATCCAGATTGGGCGAAAAGCCGCGGCCGAATGAAGTTGACGACGGATTTGAGCCTGGACAAAGAGATACTGAAAACGCATGCATATTGCGAACGAGCGAGATCGACGTTGACTGATAGCGGTTACGAGAAAACGGAGGTTAAAGTGCCGCGTGTTTTCAAGTTTCTCGATATGGCAGGAAGTGTTTTACATACCATAGATGACCCGGAAGACCAGCTTCCGATTCCCGTATACAGACAGGAAATCACCATCGGGTCAGATAGGATGCGGGTGGAATCAGTGATGGTGCGTTCGACCGGTCCACAAACATGTTATGTATGCGTGCAAACTAAGGCGCCGAAAGATTGATGATTCGACGCACCATGCGGAACGTGTTTTTGGGATGCATGCTAACCACGATTTTTCAGAGGGTTTCAACGTCGAGCCAAATCATAGGCAACCGGGTTTCTCGGTTGGACTAGCCTTCCTATAGCTATCGACCAATGCTGTGGCTCTGCGTTTGTTCCCGTTCGCGCTCTAGCTCCGGGGACTCCTGCGTACTGGTGACGGCGCGTCGGTGCACATTCGTTGCGGCTCGATGGAAACATCGCGGCCCCGGCCTCATGGGCGGAACGTTTCCCCGGTGGTTGGGTTGTGGAAGGATCCTGTCCGCGGTCTTCGTGAGATTCCCCTCGAGTCCGGTGCTCATGGTGTTCTCGTCACTGTGTGTGGCGGCCGAGAAGCACGGCGTAGCTGCGATGTCCGCTATCCAGATAACGTGACCGAATAGTTCGCCCTGAACGACCCTGACTGTGTCGAAATTTGATAACGGCGATTTGGTCGGATCGACTCGAATCTAATGATTGCCGGGCAGCACTCTTCGGTGGCAGTCGCGAGAAACGTTTTGCATTTAGAAGCCGTTCCGTTGACGGAACGGAGTACGTCACCCTATTGTTTTGTTGCCGTAAACTCGGACTGTGTTCCATGCAATTTGTCGTCGATTGCGATCTTCATCGTCTTCCCGTCCGGCGACGCCGTCAATCGCGCCACGCTGATCACTTTCCCGTCGCGCTTATCTGTTTCTTCCAGCGCGTGATCGCTTATTTTCTTCACAGACACGCTCGTCGTCCCGGGATCGCCCTTGTAAGGAGCCTCCGTCCCGTCCAACTTCGCTGTGTAACCCTGTCCGTTCAATGTCGACATCGTTAAGCTATCGCCAGTCACCTTATAGGTGATGACCAACCCGTTTTCCGACAAGGATTCCAATTTCGCCATGCGCCACGACCCGGAAATAGCGTGCGAGCCCGCCGGCCCTTTCGACACTCGTGTCTCGCTACCTTTGCCCGTCACTGGATCCGCATTGGTCGCACTGCTATCGCTGAACTCAAACATCATTGTGTTCCCGTCCGGGGACACCCATGTTTTTGAAGTAGCTACGGTCTTCCCGTTTTTCTTGTCCACCTCTTCGATTGTCCTGTCGTCCACCACCTTGATGCTGACTGAGTCGTAGTACGGTTGTCCGGTGACCTTCTGGTCTTGCCCGTCTGCCTTCACTTGGATGGAAGGTACGCAAGTCTTGCATTGGTACGTTCCGTCTTTTAGCAAGTACTCGTCTGGTTTCTGGGGGAACTTTGCCGAGGTTAGGTCCCCCTTCCATGTTCCGTCGAAGACGCTCTGCGCCATTGTCAGTGTGGGCATCAATAGGGCCGCCTGCAAAAGAAGCCAATATCGTCTCTTCATCGCTATCTCCTTCGAGTCGAATTTTGTGGGACCCTGCGGGTTCGGAAGCTTGGGTGCTACTATACGCCCGCCGTATTCTGCCTTCAACTGCTAACAGTGCGGGAATACAAGCGCGTCGAAATGCCTAGGTCAAACTCGTTTGCAACCATATTTGAGCTCGTGCCGGTGGCAGGGCTTCCGTGCACAAATCCAGCGGCACCATTTCCATTATTCTTTAAGCCTGTACGAGCGAAAAACGATTTTCCGGCTGCCCCTTCACATCAGTTCGAATCGCAAACAAGCTCCCTGCGAGGCGATCGCCCCGCGGAGCCTCGGCAGAGGCGGTGGTGACGAAAAGAGTCTGCAGATCGGCGCCACCAAAGGTACAGGTCGTGATGTTCTTCACGGGCATCTCCACGATGCGATCGATTTTTCCGTTGGGAGCGACGCGCACAATGCAGTTCCCACAAAAACGGCAATTCCACAAACAACCTTCCGAGTCGACCGCCGAACCGTCGGGATACCCGCGCCCGAAACCTTCCAGAAATGGACGTTCGTTGGAAATCGCACCGGTCGAGGCATCGTAATCGTAGACCCAAATGACGTTGGCGAGCGTGTCTCCAAAATAGAAGTGGCGCTGGTCGGGACTCCAGGCCAGCGTATTGGAAATTCCAATTTTCTCCCGGAAGCAGGTGGCCCGGCCATTCGGATCGATGCGAACCAAAATGCCGTCCTGCCCCCCGACTTCGCCAGAGGAGCCGTCCGGGTGCACATTGTTGCGCATGGAGCCAGCCCAGAGCGAACCGCGCGGATCTGGTCGTGCTTCATTCAAGCGAACTGAAGGCCATCCGTCCAGACGAAATAGGGCGTCGTGGCGGAGGTCCCTGCCGGGCTCCCAGAGAATCACGCTGGACCCCAGCACCACCTCCAGCACGTCGTCGCGATCGGTGAGACAAAGTGCGGTGACCGGTTCTTCAAAAATCCAACTGCGAACAGAAGAATCGGCCAGGCTCAGGCGATGGATCAGAAACCGGTTGATATCGCTCCAATAGACGGCGTTGTGAGCGGCGTGCCAGACAACCCCTTCGCCACACACGTCGCCAGTGGGTGCGACGCAGACCGGATCGCCAATCATTGCACACCAATCCCCGCCAACAGGCCGCCGTCCACCAGATAGTCGCCCCCGGTGCAGAAGGAGGATCGATCCGATAAGAGAAATGCGGCGAGTTCGGCAACCTCTTCGACGGTGCCCACGCGGCCGAGCGGATGGGCCTCTCCGAATCGCTGGACGACGGTATCCACAGGGAGGTCCGGGCCAAAATGCCCGGCGGACCGCTCCAGCATCGGCGTGCGAATCGACCCTGGGCTGATGGAATTGACGCGGATGCCATTGGCCGCATGATCGAGAGCGAGGGCGCGCGTCAACGAGAGAAGAGCGCCCTTGGAAGCCGCGTAGGCCGCCACGCCGCGCTGGCAGGCATGGCCCTGCACGGAGGCGACCACCACGATCGCGCCTCCGCCACGTTTCACCATTTCCGGTATCGCAAAGTGCGCCAACAGATACACGCTACCGATGTTCACCGCGAGACACCGATTCCAGGTTTCCGGGTCCGTCTCAACAACCGTGCCGAAGGGATGGATGCCTGCGCAATTCACGAGGTAATCGAGGCCGCCAAAATTCGTGACCGCTTTGTCAACGGTCTGTTGGACCTGTTCCGGGCGGCTTACATCGCACAATTCGGCCTCTAGAGCGTGGCCTTGCGCATCGGCCTGTTGCTGCAGTTCGCGGTTGGCTTTCCCCTCGATGCCACAAGCAAGGACGCTCGCCCCGCCAGCTGCAAGCCGGAGGGCGACGGCGCGGCCTATCCCGGTCGTGCCGGTGACGATAGCAACCTTGTTGAGGAATTCCGTCATGGGTGAGCTGCTCACGAGTCTAATCTCCTTGCCGCCAGAAATCGATTGCACGCTGAATTCAGGGATCGAACTCCGGAGTTGTGTACTGGAAAGCTTCGATGACGCCGCGCAATTCCGCGAGCCCCTTCAAGCGGCCGATATAGGAATATCCCGTGTTTGTTTTCTTGTGGATCTCGTCACCAAGCAGGTGCCCGTGATCGGGGCGCATGGGAATTTCGTGATCCTTGCGGTTGGCGCGCCTGCGCCGCGATTCCTCCGCCAACAACGCGCGGATCACGCCCAGCATATCGGAACTACCATGAAGGTGTTCGGCTTCATAAAACGAGCCATCGGTTTCGCGCAAGACCTGGCGGAGATGGACAAAATGAATGTGCGGCGCGAACTCCCCGACCATCGCCAGCAAGTCGTTATCAGCCCGAGCACCGTATGAACCTACGCAGAAGGTTAAGCCGTTCGCCGGGCTGTTCACGGCGTTGAGGATGAACCGGGCATCGTGGGCAGTAGAAACAACACGGGGCAGGCCGAAGAGCGGCCAGGGCGGATCATCAGGGTGAATGGCAAGTTTGAGGCCGAGTTCTTCAGCCACCGGTACGACTTCGCGCACAAACGCAGCAAGAGCCGAGCGCAAATCGTCGCTCTTCATTCCCTGCCACTCCGCAAGCGATTCGAGAAACGTTTTGCGGTTGTAGGAGGCTTCCGCGCCGGGAAGTCCGGCGATAATCGCTTGCTCGAGTTCGTAACGTTGTGCGTGTGACATGGCTTCGAAACGCACGCGAGCGGCCACAACGCGCTCCGGCGGATGGTCGATCTCAGCGTTTGGACGCGCGAGAATGAAAAGGTCGTAGGCCGCAAAATCGACGGCGTCAAAACGCAAGGCCAAGCCCGTGCTCGCCAGAGGCCACCGCAGGTTTGTGCGGGTCCAGTCAACCAGCGGCATAAAGTTGTAACAGACGACCGGCACGCCGGCCTCGGCGATGGCCGCGAGGGTGTCTTTCCACTTGGCGATGTACTCGCGGCGGGGCCCGGTGCCAAGCTTGATGGAGTTGTGCACCGGTATGCTTTCCACTACCGACCAAACCAGGCCGGCGGACTCAATTTCGGCCTTGCGTTTGAGAACCTCCTCGAGCGGCCAGGCCTCGCCTGTGTAGATGTGATGCAAGGCGGAGACGATCCCTGTGGCACCCGCTTGCTTGACGTGCGCAAGTGAGATGAAGTCGTGAGGGCCAAACCAGCGCCAAGTCTGCTTCATGAGCTTATCCGCGCGGGGGACTCCTGCCGAAGCCAACCTCGAGTGATCTGCTCGAGCGAACGCCCTTTGGTCTCGGGAACGAGAGAGCCTACCAGAATGATGGTCAACAGCGCGCCGGCCCCAAATACCCAGAAAGTACCGTCGGACCCAAGGTGCTTCTGCATGATGGGAAACAACTGGTTCCCGAGATAGCCCACAAGCCAGAGCGCCGTGGTGGCGATGGACATGCCACGGCCTCGAACCTTGGTGGGGTAGATTTCCGAAATGATTACCCAGCACGCCACGCCGTTGCCGAAGGCGTGACCCGCAACGAAACTCATTACCGAAACCAAGATCGCCACGCCGCTGCCGTGAACGTGGTAGATCCAGCCGGCCAGCACAAGCGATACGAATTGCAACGATGTGCCCACAAGGATCAGGGTTTTGCGTCCGGCGCGGTCCACCAGCCACAAGGCAAATAGTGTGAAGATCAAATTGATCAAGCTTACAAGCACCGACTGAAAGAACGCATCAGTCGTGGCCGTCCCCGCAGAGCGGAAAATCTCCGGCAAGAAGGAAAAAATGGGGGTGATTCCGCTGATTTGCTGCAAACCGGCCAGCATGATGCCCAGCAGCAGCGGGCGCCGGAAGGTCGTCAACAGTTCGGAGACATGGCCTTCTTCCACGGCCAGTGCATTTTCAATTTCCTCCGCTTCTGCGCGAGCGGCCTCCGCTCCGTTGATTTTCGCAAGTGTATCCATTGCCTCCGAACGGCGGCCCATTTTCATAAGCCAGCGGGGGCTCTCGACGGCAGGCAGAAGCATCACGCCGAACAGCACGGCGGGCGCAACTCCGGCAAAGAACATCCATCGCCACCCCACGGAGACGTTCCAGGCCTCGTCACCCATGCGTTGAATCAGCATGTTCACAAAGACCGCGGCCAGAATTCCCACCACAATGCCCAGTTGGTAGAGCGTCACGCAGCGTCCGCGAATCCGCGTGGGAGCAATCTCCGCGATGTAGTTCGGGGAAATAACCGACGCGGCACCAATGCCCAAGCCTCCAACCAGCCGCCAGAGCACGAACTGATTTAGATTTGCGGCGAAAAGCATGCCAACGGAGGAAAGAGCGAAGCACAAGGCGCAAAGCCCGAGACCGATCTTCTTGCCGAGATAATCGGCAACGCCTCCGGCACCCGCGCAGCCTACAATGCAACCCAGCAGGGCGCATCCCGCGGCCCAGCCAATGCCCGCTGCGTCCAGATGAAAGCGCTGACTTAGAAAGCCGATGGCTCCGCTGATGACGATGTTGTCGTAGCCGAAGAGCAAGCCGCCCAAAGTAGAAATCGTGGCAGCGAGAATCAGCGGAATGCGTGAGTGGGGCGCAACGGAGTTGCCGTCCCGACTATTTGTCGCCACGGGTCGCCCGCTCCAGTTCCGTGCTGTAGCCATGAGATTCGAGAACCGCCTTTGCCGCCAGCATGAACCCCAGCGTGTGTGCCATGCCCACGTGCCAGGGTGCGGCACAGCTCATCTGCGGAGAGTGATCCGGAATCACCACCCCATCGAACCGGTTGCAGTGCAGAATAGCGAGAATGCGAATCATGTTGACGTCGCCGTCGTCAATAAAGCTCTCCTGATAGTAAGGTACTTTGCCGGTGACATTGCGCAGGTGCACGTAGGCGATCTTCTGTTGTTTGCTGTACCTGTCGATGGCGTCGTAAATGTCGCCGTCGGTCATCTCGGCAAGCGTGCCAACACAAAGTTCCAGGGCGTTGCTCCGACTGGGTACGAGGTCGATGAGCCGTTGATACATATAGGGCTGGTAGACGAGTCGCGGTTGTTGCCGCATGGTCGGCATCGGAGGGTCATCTGGGTGCGCAGCGAGCCGCACGCCGCACTTCTCGGCAACGGGTATCACGTCCTCCAGAAATCTCCGCAAGCGGTCCCACAACCGTTCATGGGAAATCGAAGGCAAGTTTCCGGCAGGGGCGCTGCGATCGTAAATCATGTTCCAGACCATGCCGTTGGGTATGGGAACGTCGTCGCAGGGACCGTCCATGCCCACGACGACCGCCTTCCCACGCCCTGTGGGGGCCTTGCTGCGGCCACAGACGCCGGCCAAACTAAAGTTGTAACCCAGCACCGGAATACCCGCTTCACCAAGGCGGCGAAGGAGGGTTTTGACGTTCTCGATTTGCTGCGTCCGCTGCGGGCCATCAAGAAGAATATCGTGCCAATGCGCAGGGTCGAGATTCTCAATGGCCGCCAGGACAAGGCCTGATTCTTCAATCTCGTGGCGAAGTTTCTTCAATTCATCGGCGGTCCAAAGTTGATTCGGGTCTCCGGCCATTCCCCACGGCTGGTATTTGGATCCCGTGGGTTGATTGTCGCGGGGATTGCTGGAGCTTTCTTTGAAGTAGTCAACCAGATGCGCGACGATGTGCGTGCAACCGCACTGACGCGCAAAGTCATAATATTCGCGAGTCAACATATGGCGATATAGCCCAAGTCCGATCTTCATAGGCGGTTCCCGATGCCGGCGCCGTAGTCCGGGCTGAGCACCTGCCCATTGATCTCCGCGGCCAGCGGCGAACACAAGAAGACAAACGCATCGGCGATGGATTCTGGGCTGTTCCTTCGGCCCATCGAAACGCGCAGCACAAACTCCCGGTAGGACGAATCTTCCTCGAACACTTTCAAGGAACTCCCCGCCGCGACGTTGCCGGGTGAAATGACATTGATGCGAATCCCGGTGAGCGCATATTCCATCGCCAGGCTGCGCGCGAAATTCTCCAGCGCAGCTTTGGCGGCGGCATAGGAGGAAATCTGTGTATGCGGCATGCGTGCCACATAGGAAGAGGTGAAGATCAGGTGGCCAAGGATTTTCCGTTCCGTCCACTTTGCCAGCACGGCTCTCGCCAGATAGGTCTGCGAAAAAAAGTTAAAGCGGAAAATGTGCTCATAGTCGGCCTGTGGCGTGGTGGCAAAGGGATGCAAACCACAGCCACCCGCGTGGCCGAGGACAATGTCGAGCGAAGGGTACTTTTCAAACGTGGCATTCACCAGGGCGTCGACCTGCGTTGAGTCCGTAAGGTCAGCGGCGAAGTATGTGTAAGCGGAAGGCGGAATCTGCCGTTCGTGCAAAGTGCGTTTTGCTTCGGCCTCCGGCTTGATGTCCGTGAGGGTCAGAGTCGCGCCTGCAGCGCTCAGCCTCCGTACCATATGTTCGGCAATCGCGCCCAGAGCGCCGGTGATTAGGATCGCTTTTCTGGAAAGATCGATGGTTACCACGGTTGCCGCCTACATTATTCCGTATTTCTCGAATGCTTCCACGGCGCTGCTGCCCTCCTCGATCGCTTTGCGCACGCGCTTTTCGCCGCGAGCCTTCTCGAGCGCACGGCTGAAGATCTCGGCCTCGGATTCCATAGGAACAAGCAACACGCCGTCAACGTCACCGAAAAGGATGTCGCCGGGTCGGAGGCGCACCCCGCCAATTTCGACCGGCACACGGAAGTCAACCACCTTGTAACGAGGAGCCGAGTCTTGCCCATAGGAACCGAACGCGAAGGTAGGAAAACCCATTTTCAATATGGGTTTCGTATCCCGGACGTACCCGTTCAATACCGCGCCACGGCAACCCAGTATGCGCGCGCGTGTGCTCATCAATTCGCCCCACAGAGCGTTCCGGGGCGAGGAACCGGTGTTGACGTAGACCTCGTTCTTGCGAAGATCGTCCAGCGCTTCCAACATCAGGCCGAAGGGCTTGTCCATCAGCTTGTTGGCTGTGCCGGCGATTTTTTCCGTAAAAACGTCCACGGAAAGGACCGGCATTGCACGCCCCACGACGATCATATTCGGCGAGAGCGGCTGGATTTGCGGTGGCAGGAACTGGTGCTGGAGTTCCATTTTATCCATCACATCGCCCACCACGCATGTGAACAATTCACGCTGTACCAGGGCAAAAAGCTCATCGTCGGAGTTCCAGAATTTTGTCGTGCTCATCTCCCGCGGACCTCTTTGACCCCTTCCCAACCAGCTCTCGGGCAAGCTTGGAGGTGGACTCGTAATCACCGGCCTCTGCGCCAACGGTGAGGTTGCCGCCCCACCGAAGGCGACCGTACCGACTTCAACCCACTGGCCGACATTCTCGAGGCCGGCTCCGCCGGTGAGCATCAATGACACCAGTAGAAGCCGCCCATTTAACGCCTTGACGAACGCGAGTCCTAGAATCTCGCCGCGACCCTCTGCCGGGAATCAGGTCACAAGCAGCGTCAGAATTCGCTGGCATCTTACCACGAGGTTTTCGCCTGATCATGTTGCGTCGCGATCACTCAAAAAACGCCTCACCCTTCCGTGCGTAGCGCCGGGCAACCTCTTCGTTCAATGCCACACCAAGACCCGGCTGCTCAGGAAGACGAATGAATCCGCCTTGGATCAAGGGATGCGGCAGCCCGGTTACGAGGTCATCCCAGAAAGGAACCGCGCTGGCGTGGAACTCGAGCGCAAGGAAGTTGGGTATGGACGCGCAAAAATGAGCCGCGGCCAGAGTCCCCACCGGGCTACTGATATTGTGCGGCGCTACCGGCATGGAATGCACATCCGCAAACTGTGCGATGCTTTGCGCCACCGCCAAGCCGCCAACCTTCTGCAAGTCGGGAGTCACCACGCTGACAGCATGCTGCGCGATGATTTCCTGAAATCCTTCGAACAGGAACAGATTCTCGCCCGTGGCAATCGCAACGCCAACCTTAGCATTCACTTCTTTCAGCGCCGCCACATTCTCAGGTGGCACAGGATCTTCGAGCCACAACAGGCGAAAAGGCTCGAGCTCCCGCGCGACCTTCACCACATCACAAGGGTTGTAGCGCCAATGGCAATCGACGGCAATATCGGTATCCACGCCAACGGCTTCGCGTGCCGCAGCGATCAAGCCGATGCCATAATCGATCGCGCGATTGCTTAGCACGCGGTTGTAAGGATCAGCGCCTTCCGTGCCGGGCACATCGAAGTCGAATTTTAGCGCCGTGAAACCTTGTGCCTTCATCGCCAAGGCGCGGCGGCGGTAGTCATCAGGCGAGGAGCGCGGCTCGTCCGAAACTTCACCGAAATAGTCTTTTGCGACATGCGCTGCCGGACCCTTCGAGACCCAGCGGGCGGGGCGCGAGCGCAAGACTTCATCTAAGCACTCCAGGGCTTCCCCGCCGTGGCAGTCCGCGTAGATGCGGATCTTGTCGCGAAACCTTCCGCCGAGCAGCCGATAAATGGGCACACCCAGCGATTGACCCAGCAGATCCCAAAGTGCGGCCTCGATGCCGCTAATGGCGTTGTAGATGATCCCCGCAATCGAACCGGCTCCGGAGGTCCCCAGGCGAAGCTTCCGAAAGAGACGGTGAATGTCGCGCGGGTCTTCGCCAACGACAAGCGGCTCCAACGACTTGAGGATGGCCGTGAGACCGGGGGCAAAGAAACACTCACCGAGTCCGCGTAGACCTTCGTCCGTTTCGAGGCGCACAAAGGTCCAATCGAAATTCCCTTCGACAACTGCGGTCTTCAGACGAGTGATTTTCAATGGTTTGGCCTTTCTGAATGGTTTCCGGTGTCGCCGTCTCGACACGCCAACACACGGCGAGAGATCAGAGACTTTGTACCGGCGCTCCTCTCAGCTCGTCGAGATGGCTTTTGGCCGCAACTAAGCTGATGAGATAACACTAAATTCAGAGTTGGGAGGTTGACCCGAGTTTAGTTGATCGCAGCGATTCTCGATGTTCGGCACTGTAAACCCACCTGCAACGAAGTTCAAGCGACTTCTACCGTCCGGGCAAATCTTTAGAGATGGCCCTTTTCTTTTCTTGTGCCGATTCTGTTTTCCTCGAGAAAAATTCGCGCCGGGATGCCCTAGGAATGACGATTCCCATCTCGCTCGACCTATAGCACCCCCTGTTTTGCTGATTGGCCGGGGCCCGAGCGCAGCGGAGGGCCAGGCCAATCACCACCACAAGCCTGGCTCTAGGAATTACGACATCGTTGGGGCGTTGGATTACATGGCCACCTTCGCAGCTCTTGCCGGCGTTACCGTGCCGGACAAAGACCTGGAAGGCAAGCCCATGATCTTCGACGGCTTTGACATGTCCCCAGTCCTGTTCGGTACCGGAGATTGTGCGCGAAAGAGTTGGTTTTACCTTACGGAGAACGAACTGTCGCTAGGCGCGGTGCGCGTGGGCAATTACTAGTTCATCTTCAACCTGCGCGGCGATGATGGCGCAAACTGGCGGCTTGGCCGTCGACAGCAATCTCGTTCTGTCACAGGCGATCAAAGAAAAAATCGTTGGCGCTAAAACAGTGGTACTGCCAAATGCGGGACATATGACGTTTGCCGACCAGACTGCAATATTCGTGAACGCCGTGGATGGATTTGTAAACGGCAAGACAAATTAACTTAGCGCGGCAACTCTGAGGGATTCTCTACTCTAACGAGGCGGAACTCGATGCGAATGCGGGCGGAAAAATCGACGGGCTTTCCATCGAGCGTTGCGGGCGTGAACCGAATGCGCTGCGCGGCATGAATCGCTTCGTCGTCCATACCGAAGCCGAGACCGCTTACCACGCGGGTCACTTTGATCTGGCCTGAGGCGAGGAAGATCACCTCCAGCACCACGTCGCCCTGGATTTTGCGCTCCCGTCCTTCGGCGGAATAGGCAGGATTTGGCTTGTATCGAATCGTCGGCGGCGCTGCCCAAAGCGCTTCGGCTGACTGCCCGGAGCCATCCGAAGCCACCGTGCCGCGCAGCCCTTGCGCGCCTCCGGTGCCGTTGCCATAGCCGGGGCCTCCGGGCAAACCGGGCGAGCCGGCATGGTTGATGTTGCCGTGGCGGTTCGGATTTCCGGGTCCCGCGATTCCGTTCGGGTCTCCAAAGCCGCCGGTCTGCACTTTGCTCAATGCGGCATTCACTGTGTCCGGCGCAGGATTGTCGGCACCGGGATTGGGCTTCACTTCTTCCTTGGGAGCTTTTGGACCGTTCGACGACAACACAATCTCGGGTTGCTTCAGATTTTGCTTCAGCTCGAGGGGCTTCTCCTCCACTATGTGCGCCTTGGGCACGAGCGGCTTGAGATTCAGAAAGACGTGCGGCTGCTTGGGACTCAGCTGTGGCAGCACTAGCGGGGGAGGTTCGGGCACTTCCAGCTTCAGCTCCGGCACCTCGGGCTCGACTCTGGGCTTGGGTTTTGGCTTCGGGGTTTCGGGCGCCACAGGAATTTCGGTCACCGGCTGCATCAACTCGATCACATCAAATTTGAGCGCCGTCTTCATCGTCTGCGGAAAGATCATCGGACTGAGAAGCGCGAGGCCCAAGATCACCAGTTGTCCCGCGGCGCTCATGCCGACCTGATTCCAGCGCGGCTTGGCGTCGGGCAAAAGCTCGAAGCGAGCAGAAACGCCCTGCTTCACTTGCGGGCTCCTGGACGGGGAGAGCGTGGGGGTTTTCAGTGGCTCCGGATTTTCGCTGACCGGTTTCAGTTCCGGGCGCGGGGAAGGCGGCGGAACATGTTT
>DATFTB010000139.1:0-6674 GCA_035262325.1 Candidatus Acidiferrum sp. | reverse complement strand
CGTTATCCGGTCGAAATGGTGCGGTTCGGTTCGAGCGGCACGGAAGCCACGATGCATGCGTGCCGGATTGCGCGCGCGGCGACCGGCCGTGACAAAATCCTGCGGTTTGAGGGTGCCTACCACGGCCTGCACGACACGGCACTGGTCAGCGTAAAGCCCAAGGAAGAAGACTTTGGCGATATCAATGCACCGAATTCGGTTCCGGCTGGGCTCGGCGTAATCAAAGCGGTACTCGATAACGTCACGGTAGCGACGTTCAACAACCTCCCGAGCGTCGAAAACCGCTTCAAACAATTTCCCGGGCAGATTGCGGCCATTATCCTCGAGCCCATCCTGATGAACGTCGGGTTGTGCATGCCCGAGCCGGGGTTCCTCGAGGGGCTGCGCGAAATCTGCACGAAAGACGGTGCGCTACTGATTTTCGACGAAGTAAAAACCGGCGCGAAACTCGCATGGGGCGGCGCGAGCGAATACTTCGGCGTGAAGCCCGACATCATTACTCTTGCGAAATCGATTGGCGGGGGTGTCCCGCTGGCCGCCTTTGGCGCGAGTCGCGCGGTGATGGATCTGATCGTGCAGCACAAGGTGTTTCACGGCGGCACGTACAACACGAACCGCTTCGCGATGGCGGCGGGCCTGGCCACATTTAGGGAGGTGTTGACGCGCGAAAATTATGCGCGCGTCGGTAAACTCAGCAAGGAGCTTGCCGAAGGATACCGCTCAATTCTCAAGAAGGCCGGGTTGCAGGCGTATGTGGCGCAAGCCGGTGTAAATGGCGCGCTCATGCTCTACCCAGCGGAAATCCGAAATTACCGCGACTGGCTGAAGATCGATGTCGATCTGTGGCGGCAGTTCTGGTTTGCCATGGTGAACCGCGGCGTGCTCGCAATGCCGTACTGGTGGGACGAGCAGTGGACCATCTCCGTGCAGCACACCGAGGCGGACATTGACAAACACCTGGCGGTGTTCGAAGAAGTGGCCCCAGGATTGGCGAAAACCCAGCAGGAACGCGGGCTAAGCTTCGTTGGCGCCGCGAGCGATTAAGGAGAGCTTGCGAGATTCCGGTTATAAGTGTGGGGGCCCGCCTCAGAGGGCGGGCCCCCCAAAGTCCAGGCGGCAAGCGACGGGGAGCGGTTAAGGAGCGGGCAATTTGAGCGGCGAGGTTGCGAGTGGAACGGCCGCGACGGCGGCTGCGGCGGAAGAGCAGCCGCACCTGAGGCGGGTGCTCGGCCGGCGCGACCTGGTTCTACTGTTTGTCGTGGCGGTATTCAACCTGAACGTGCTGCCGTCGATTGCGGCCAACGGCGGCGTGACGATCTGGCTGTGGATTGTAGCGCTGGTTTTCTTTTTCTGGCCCCAGGGAATCGCGGTGATCGAACTCGCACACCGGTATCCCGGCGAAGGCGGAGTTTACCTGTGGGCCAAGGAGGTGTTTGGGGATTTCCACGGATTCCTGTCCGGCTGGTGCTACTGGACAAACAACATGATGTACGTGCCGACCGTGATGCTGTACTTCGTTGGGGTATCGGTGTTTGTCCTCGGTCCCGGGCACGAAGGCCTGGCGGACAAACGGGCTTTTGCACTGGCTGCTTCGGTGGTGCTTCTGACCTTGCTCGTGGTGTTGAACGTGATGGGACTCGGCGTTGGGAAGTGGATCAACAACCTGGGTGGTATCGGGACATTCGCTGCGGCGTTTTTGCTGATGGTTCTCGGCGTGATTGTGTGCGCGAAATACGGCAGCACCATCCGTTGGGCCGACTTTCAGATTCCGGCGAATCCGCGCTTTGTGCTGAATTCGTTCGGCGTGATCTGTTTCGGCCTGGTGGGACTCGAACTGGCGTCGGTGATGGGGGACGAAATTGAAGACCCGAAGCGCACGTTGCCCGGGGCGGTCGCGTGGGGCGGAGTCCTCTCCGGGTTCCTTTACATTGGGGTGACGTTGACGCTGCTCGCGGCCGTGGACAAGAACAGCATTAGCGTACTCGAGGGAATTGTGCAGGCGGTGGCTCTAATGGCCGGGAGAGTGGGCGTAGCTTGGATTGTGACGCCGTTTGCGTTGATGCTGAGCTTGTCGATTGCGGGGATCGCGTCGGCGTGGCTCGGTGGTTCGGCCCGCATCCCGTTTGTGGCGGGGCTCGATTCGTATATGCCGGCATGGCTCGGAAGAATTCACCCGAAGTACGCGACGCCGTATGCGGCGCTGATCGTGCACGCGTCGGTCTCGCTGATTCTGGTCGTCATCAATTTTCTCTCGACAGGTGGTGTCCAAGCGACGTTTCAGTCGTTGCTGTCGTTGGCGGTGGTGCTGCAGCTCATTCCCTTCCTATACGTTTTTGGCGCGATCTTGAAGATCGCGATCGACAAGGATTTTGAAAAACAGCAGTATTCGCGGCTTACGTTGATGCTTGCCGGGCTCGGCGGGATGGTAACGACGCCGATCGCAATGGCGGTCGCTTTTTTTCCAGCGCAGCAGATTAAATCTGTCCTGGCCTACGAAATCTGGATGTTTGGAGGGACCGCCCTGTTCATCGGGCTGGCGGCGTTTTTCTTTTTTGTTTACGGCGGGCGCAAAGAAGGCGGCAAATTCGAGGCGCTCGAAAGCGAGAGTTGGGAGAGAAGGCGCAGCGGCTGAAATCCTTCGGGACGTACGGAGGCGCGTCGCTCCGGAAGGCATGGCCTGCGGGTCAGGGCTCGAACGGAGATCGGGCCTCAGTCCGTGCGACGAGAGTTTTGGAGGCGGGGCATGTCGACTACAGCAAAACCTACAGTGAAAACCTATCAGAATTACATCAACGGGCAGTGGGTCACGAGTTCTTCGAGCGAGACTTTCGCGGTGTACGACCCTTCGACCGAAGAAGTCATTGCCCAAGTGGCTTTGGCGACGGCCGCAGACGTGGACAAGGCCGTAAAGGCGGCGCGGGCGGCATTCGATTCGGGTCCTTGGCCGCGGACAACGGCCCAGGACCGCGGGCGGATTCTCTTCAAGCTGGCGGAAAAAGTGCGCCAGAATGCAGCGGCGCTCGCGGAACTGGAAGCCCGGAATTGCGGCAAGCCCATCGTCGAGGCGGAGTTTGACATCGCGGACGTGGCCACCTGCTTTGAGTACTACGGGGGACTAGCGAACAAGGTGACCGGCAGCGTCAACCCGGTTCCGGCGAACGCGCTGAGCTTTACGATGCGCGAGCCTGTCGGCGTGGCGGGGCAAATCATTCCGTGGAATTTTCCGCTGCTGATGGCCGCATGGAAACTAGCTCCGGCGATCGCGGCGGGATGCTGCTGCGTGCTGAAGCCGGCGGAACAGACACCGCTGACGGCGATGGAATTTGCGAACTGCTTCGAAGAAGCAGGGTTGCCGCCGGGAGTGGTGAACGTCGTGAACGGCGTGGGCGAGGTGACCGGTGCGGCGCTCGTGACGCATGCGGATGTAGACAAGATCGCCTTCACCGGCAGCGCGGCGGTTGGAAAGATTATCGTAAAGGGAGCGGCGGACACCCTGAAGCGCGTCACCCTCGAACTGGGCGGCAAATCGCCGAACGTCTTTTTCGCCGACGCCGACTGGGAAGCGGCGGTGGACGGAGCGCTGTTCGGTGTGTTCATCAATCAGGGCGAGGTATGCTCGGCGGGAAGCCGCATCCTGGTCGAAAAGAAGATTTATGGAAAATTTGTCGAGGCCATGACGGAAAAGGCTAAGCGCATCAAGCTCGGACCGCCGCTCGAACGCGAGACGAAAATGGGCCCGCTGGTAAGCAAGGAGCAGTACGACCGCGTGAACTCCTACCTGGAACTCGGGCGAAAGGAAGCCAAGACCGCAATTGGGGGCGGCCGACCGGCGGCGTTCGGCAAGGGTTACTACGTAGAGCCGACGATTTTCTACGACGTGAACAACAGCGCGCGCATTTCGCGGGAAGAGATTTTTGGGCCGGTAGCCTCGGTGATCCCGTTTGAAAACGAAGGTGAAGCCATTCACATCGCGAACGACACGCCGTACGGGCTCGCCGGCGCCGTATGGACACGGGATATTTACAAGGCCTTTCGCGTGGTGAAGTCGATGCGGGCCGGGATCATCTGGGTGAACCATATGCAGCCAACGTACGTCGAAGCGCCATGGGGCGGCTACAAGCAATCCGGATTTGGCCGCGAGCTTGGCCCGTGGGGAATGGAAGAGTATCTCGAAACCAAACAGGTGTTCGTGAATTTGGATGAGGCGCCGATCGGGTGGTACTGAGACAACCAAAGGAAGGAAAGGAACCAGGAGCCATGAAAACGATACAGATTCGCACGGAAATACCAGGCCCAAAATCAAAAGCACTGGTGGCGCGCCGTGACGCGGCGATACCGAGGGGACCGCAGCTGGTGACGCCGATCTGTGCGGCAAAGGCGGAAGGTGCGTGGATCGAGGACGTGGACGGAAACCGCTATCTCGATTTCGCGGGGGGAATCGGGTGCCTGAACGTAGGGCACCGCGCGCCGCGGGTCGAAAAGGGCGTGCGCGAACAGCTCGACAAATTTCTGCACGTTTGCTTCGGCGTGACGCCTTATGAGTCGTACATCGCGCTAGCCGAGAAACTGAACGCGCTTGCCCCGATCAGCGGGGAGAAGAAGACCATGTTCGTCAACACCGGCGCGGAGGCGGTCGAGAATGCGGTGAAGATCGCTCGTGCGTACACCAAGCGTCCGGCGGTGATCGCGTTCGAGGATGCGTTTCACGGGCGGACGCTGCTGACGCTCTCGCTGACGAGCAAAATCAATCCGTACAAGGTGGGATTCGCGCCGTTTGCCCCGGAGATGTACCGGGTTCCGTATGCGTACTGCTACCGTTGTTCGTACAGCAAGACCTATCCGTCATGCGCAATGTTCTGCGCGCACCATTTGGAAGATACATTCCGGCGGGTGGTGGCGGCCGATTCCGTCGCCGCGATCATCGCCGAGCCGGTGCTGGGCGAAGGAGGGTTCGTGGCCCCGCCGAAGGAGTTTTTCCCGGTCCTACGGGAGATCTGCGACAAGCACGGCATCGTGCTGATTGCCGACGAAGTGCAGAGCGGCATGGGGCGCACCGGGAAATTCTTTGCCATCGAGCATTACGGCGTGGAACCCGATCTGATCAGCACAGCAAAATCGCTCGGCGGCGGGCTGCCAATCGGCGGCATAACCGGGCGAGCGGAAATTATGGACGCGGCGATTCCCGGAGGGCTCGGCAGTACATTTGCAGGAAATCCGGCGGCCTGCGTGGCCGGACTCGCCGCCATCGAAACGATTGAGAAGGACGGATTGCTGGCGAGATCGACGGCGATTGGCAAGCGCTTCGAAGAGCGCGTTAACGGCTGGAAAAATCGTTGGCCGCTCATCGGAGAAGTGCGGGCGCTAGGCGGGATGTGCGCGTTCGAGATGGTGCGCGATCCCGAAACGCGCGAGCCTGCCAACGCGGAAACGAAGCAACTGGCGAAGTACGCCTACGAGCATGGCTTGATCACGATTACGGCGGGAACGCTGAGCAATGTGATGCGCATCCTGGTGCCGCTGGTGGTCACCGACGAACAGTTCGATGAGGGCCTGGACGTTCTGGAGGCGGGGCTCGAGCGCGTGACCGAAAAGAGGCAGCCGATCGCCTCACACGCATAGCACCGGCGAGTGTCGCTAGCAAGTGCCTGAGTGCACAGCCTGACGTGCTGTCCTCGTTGACGCCAACGACTTCAAATGACACCCGGGCTAAGAGGTCGAACCGCCATTGTGACGGGCGCGGGGAGCGCAACGGGTATTGGCTTCGCCATCGCCCGGCGTTTGCTCGTACAAGGGGCAGACGTTGCGGTTACCGCCACCGGAGAGCGGATCCACGCGCGGGCCACGGAGCTCGAGACGCCGGGGCCAAGAGTCGCGGCTTACCAGGCGGACCTGACGAATGAATCCGAGGTGCAGGAACTGGTCGAAGCCGTGCGCAAGCGGTTTGGGGGCATTGACATTCTCGTGAATAACGCCGGCATGGCACGGGACGGGCAGCAACCCGCAAATGGAGAGCTCAGCGCGATCAGCCTGGAAGAATGGCAGCAGCAGATGGCCATAACACTGAACACGGCGTTTTTGATGACGCGGGCCGTGTTGCCAATGATGCGGGCGCAGAATTTTGGGCGGATCGTGAATGTGACATCGGTGACCGGTCCGCTTGTGAGCAGCGCGAACTCCGGAGCTTACGGCGCGGCAAAAGGCGCAATGGACGGGATGATGCGCGCCGTTGCCATTGCCGAAGGACCGAATGGCATCACAATGAATGGAGTGGCGCCCGGGTGGATTCGGACGGGCTCGTCGTTGCCCGAAGAGCTGGAGGCGGCGAAATACACGCCGCTCGGACGCGCTGGCACGCCGGAAGAGGTCGCCGCAGCCGTTTGCTTTCTTGCCTCACCCGAAGCTTCCTACATTACCGGGCAGATTCTGGTTGTCGATGGCGGGAACGTCGTGCAGGAAATCAAGAAAGCCTAAACCGAGAGTACCAACACCCACGTTCGTGTGTGGTGAGGCCTGACGGGATTAGAAACCGTACCTGGCGACGATTTGTTTCGTTTTTTTGCTGATGAGGGCGAGAGCGGCGCGCTCGGAAGGAAGTTTGAATTTCAGTTCTGTGCCGGTCACCTCGTCGCGGATGTTGATTTCTTGATCTTGTGAGAATTCAGATTCGAAGATAA
>DATFTB010000138.1:0-12931 GCA_035262325.1 Candidatus Acidiferrum sp. | reverse complement strand
GCTGGCTATCAGCAATATGAAATCTCCAACTGGGCCAAGCCGGGCTTTCCCTCGCGGCATAATCTGAAATACTGGCGGCGCGAACCCTATCTCGGGTTTGGAGCTGGCGCGCACTCCTTCTCCGGCACAGAGCGCTGGGCCAATGTGCATGATGCTGCGGCCTACGTCGCCTCCGTCTCTGCCGGACAAAGCGCCGTCGAATCCATCGATACCGTCACCCGCGAACTTGCCTTCGAAGAGGAACTATTCCTCGGCCTACGCCAGCTGGCAGGCATCGATCTGCGACGCATAGAACGCCAATATGGCGTCGACCTCGAAGCGAAACTCCTCCACCTCGCCTCCCGCGGGATGGTAGAACGGGAAGGGAACATGCTCCGGCTTCCCGCAGACAAGCTGAGCGTGTCGAACGAGATTATCGTCGAGCTGCTCCGCTGAGCAGTTCGCGAGGGCGTTAAACCGCTATTGCGAACGCAGTCGGCGAAATGAGCTATCTCTCTTTTCTTGTTGTTCGGCCGAGCCCAATTCGCGCTTTCCGAGCCCGGAGGACTCAATGACCTACACGGTCGCAAAAGGCAATCAGCTAGTCGATCCCGACCACGTCTCCGCGGTCGCCAACATCGTCGACCTTCGCAGCGACACGGTCACGCGTCCAAGCGAAGAAATGCGCCGCGCCATGGCTGCGGCCGAGGTGGGCGACGACGTCTACGGCGAAGACATCACCGTCAATCAGCTGCAAAGACGGGCGGCCGAAATCTTTGACAAAGAAGCTGCCCTATTCGTTCCAACGGGCTGCATGGGCAACCTCATTTCCATCAAACTCTGGACGCACCACGGCAACGAGGTGATCTGCGAAGAGCGCAGTCACGTCAATCTCTATGAGCTCGCCTCCATGTCCGCCATCGCCGGTTGCATGCCGCGCGCGGTCCGCGCCGGCGACGACGGCATCCTGACTTGGAACGAGGTCCAGGCCGCGATTCGCCCCAAAATCTACTACGACTCCCAGACCGCTCTCGTCTGTGTTGAGAACACCAGCAATATGGCGGGCGGCACCGTCTATCCTACCGAGCGCATCGACGAGATCTGCGAAAGAGCCCACCTCCTCGGCCTGAAAGTCCATCTGGACGGCGCGCGCATTTTCAATGCTGCCGTCGCGCTAAAGGAAAATGTCGCGCGCATGACCAAGCATGTCGATTCCGTAATGTTCTGCCTCTCCAAAGGACTCGGCGCGCCAGTCGGCTCGATGATTGTCGGTTCGAAGGATTTCATCGCGCGCGCTCGCGTCTATCGCAAGATGTTTGGCGGAGGCATGCGTCAGGTCGGCGTAATTGCCGCGGCCGGATTAATCGCGCTCGAGAAATCGCCCTCGCGCCTGCACGAAGATCACGAAAACGCGCAGTGTCTCGCTCAGGGAATTGCACGCATACCGGGTTTGAAAATCGACCCGGCCGCAGTTCGCAGCAACATCGTGATTTTCGACTGCTCGGCCAGCGGCCGCAATGCCGTCGAGATTTGCGACGCCTTGTACGCCAAAGGGGTTTGGGCGCAGGACACCGCTCCCTATTCCGTCCGCATGGTTACTCACTGGAATGTCGACCGCGCTGGCATCGATCGTGCCCTGGCCGAATTGGCCTTTGTCGCCGACAAAAAAGCCACTCGCACCGCCTGACGCCCCGGCGCGCGGAGGATTTCAGGGAGTGCTTCGAGGGCCCGTATCGAGCGCTCGGCCGGCAACCAAGACCGCCGCATGCGGAAACACCGTCCATAAGCTAGACTTTTACTGCTTATAGGTCTGAACACACAGTGAGGCTCCGTGGATTTCACTTTCACCGACGAACAGAAGCAGCTTCGCAAGTCCGTCCGCGAATTCGCCGAGGACGAAATTGCTCCGCACGTGATGGAGTGGGACGAATCCTCGCGCTTCCCCAGCGAGATTCTCCCGAAGCTCGCGGAAATGGGCCTGCTGGGCGTGATTTTTCCAGAAGAGTACGGCGGCGCCGGACTAGGCTACATCGAATACGCCACCGTCATCGAAGAACTGGCGCGAGTCGACGGCTCTGTAGGCCTGTTCGTTGCTGCTCACAATTCGCTCTGTTCGAATCACATCTACAAGTTCGGCAGCGAAGAGCAGAAGCGAAAGTACCTTATCCCCCTGGCTCAAGGCAAAAAGCTAGGAGCTTGGTCGCTCACTGAGCCCGAAGCGGGTTCCGACGCCGGTGGCACCCGCACGACCGCAGTCCGCGACAGCAAGGGCTGGATTTTGAATGGCTCCAAAACCTTCACTACCAATGGCACCTACGCCGACATCTGCGTGGCCATGGCCGTCACCGATAAGTCCAAAGACTCTCACGGCATCAGCGCTTTCATCCTCGAAAAGGGCACTCCGGGCTTCCGTCCGGGCAAGAAAGAAAACAAGCTGGGCATGCGGGCCAGCGACACGTCCGAAGTCATCTTCACCGATTGCCGTATTCCCGGGGAAAACCTGCTCGGGCCTGAAGGCGAAGGCTTCATCAGCAGCCTGAAAATCCTCGACGGCGGCCGCATTTCTATCGCAGCCCTGGGCCTGGGCATGGCGCAAGGCGCTCTCGAGGCCGCGACGCGCTACGCCAAGGAACGCAAGCAGTTCAACCAGCCCATCGCCGACTTTCAGGCCATTCAATTCAAGCTCGCCGACATGGCTACTCAGGTGGAAGCCGCGCGCTTGCTCGTCTATCAAGCCGCCTGGCTTGCCGATCAAAAAAACGTCCGCTTCACCCGTGAAGCAAGCATGGCCAAATACTTTGCCGGCGAAGTTGCCGTCCATGTCGCTTCCGAATGCGTGCAGATTCACGGGGGTTACGGCTTCATCAAAGACTACCCTGCGGAAAAGTATTACCGCGACTCGAAGCTGTGCACCATCGGCGAGGGCACCAGCGAAATCCAGAAGTTGGTCATTGCCCGCCAACTCCTTGGCAAGAAATAATAGTCGGATGCACCTCGACCAGCCTGGCTATCCTCAAAGGTATTGGCATCCATCCGCGCCTTGCGTCTGGGCACGGCTCGAGCCGTGCTGTTGCTGTGGCGATCCGACCGAGACTCTAGCCGCTAGGTGTGCGCTCTTTAAGTCCACGCCCTGTACTTGAGGGATTCCTGCGCAATGAACCTCTCCGTTGACGATTGGGCCGCCAAGATCCTCGATGGCGATGTGCGCGCCGTCTCCCGGGCCATCACCGCGATTGAAAATCACGCCACGGAATCGGAGGCTTTGCTGAGACAGCTCTTCCCGCATACCGGTCAAGCCTATCTCACTGGCGTTACCGGCGCGCCTGGCACGGGCAAGAGCACGCTGGTCGATCGCCTCGCCGCGCACTATCGCAAACACCAAGAGCGCGTCGGCATCGTGGCCGTCGACCCCACAAGCCCTTACTCCGGCGGCGCCATACTCGGCGACCGCATCCGCATGCAGGGCCACGCCGGCGACAGCGGCATTTTCATTCGCTCCATGGCAACCCGAGGTTTTCTCGGGGGCCTCGCGCGTACTACGGCCGAAGTCGCTCTTCTCCTCGATGCCGCCGGCAAGCATCAGATCCTGATTGAGACCGTTGGTGTCGGCCAAGATGAAATTGATATCGTGCGACTGGCCGATTGCGTCCTCGTCGTGCTGGTTCCCGGCCTCGGCGACGACATTCAGAACATGAAAGCCGGCCTGATGGAAATCGGCGACGTCTTTGTTCTCAACAAATGCGACCGCGAAGGGGCGGTCCGCCTCGAAGAGCAGCTTCACGCCATGCTCTCCCTGGTCATGCCCCGCGACGGGTGGCACCCAACCGTCGTCCGTACCGTGGCCACGGAAAACAGCGGAATCGACGAACTGGCCACGGCGATCGAAAGATTCCGCAAGCATTTCGAATCGAGCGGCCAGCGCAGCCGGAGGCACGTCGAGCACTGGAAGAGCCGGCTTGTCGAAATGCTCGAATCCCGCCTGCTCGAGAGAGTTCTAGGCGGCAAGAACGGCGAAGCAAAGCTTCAGGAATTAGCCGCGACCGTTGCGGCGCGGAAGAAGGACCCTTTCTCTGCCGTCAGTGAACTTCTGAAAAGCAGCGGTTTTGACGACTGAGGGATAGAACGATGCATCTTGGCGAACTTGAGATTCTCTATCTTGACGGCGGCAGGTTCGCCCTCGATGGCGGGGCTATGTTCGGTGTGGTCCCCAAGGTGCTCTGGGAAAGGAAATCCCCGCCAGACGAAAAGAACCGCATCCGTATGCGCGCCAACTCGCTGCTTGTTCGCGCCGGCGGAAAGACCATCGTCGTTGAAACAGGCAACGGCACACAGTGGGACCCCAAGCTGCGCGCCATTTACGCTATCCAAGATGGCGATCCTTTGCTCGAATCCCTCGCGAAAGCGTGCGTTCGGCCTGCGCAAGTCGATCTGGTGCTGAACACGCACCTGCACTTCGATCATGCTGGCGGCAATACTCGCCTCGCCAACGACCGCGTCGTCCCCACCTTTCCGAACGCCCGCTACATCGTTCAGCGCGGCGAACTCGAGCACGCCAGCAGTCCCACCGAACGGGACCGCGCGAGCTATTTCCCCGCGCACCTAGAGGCCATCTCGAAAGAAGGCCGGTGGAAACTCGTTGAGGGGAACCAGGAGATTCTTCCCGGCCTATCGGTTGAACGAATTCCCGGCCACAACGCCGATATTCAGGCCATCAAGGTTTCCGGCGGCGGCAAGACCCTGGCCTTTGTTGCAGATTTGCTTCCGACGCGGCACCATATTCAGTTGCCTTGGATCATGGCTTACGACCTGTATCCGCTCGAAACGCTGGAAACCAAGCGTCAATGGCTTGCGAGCATCGTCGACGGCGGGTGGATCGTTGTCTTTGGACACGATCCCGACGTCGCCGCTGCAACGCTGCACGAACGTGGCGGGAAGATCGAAATTGAACCCGTGGACCTGAATCGCTGAATCCCAGGAGAGTCGAGAATGGCCGATGCAAAAAAGGGGAGGGGAAAGAGTGCGCCGACAAAGGGTGCTGTCGCCGCGATCGGCGTAATCGGGGGCAGTGGTCTCTACTCGATGAGCGGTCTTACCGGCACGCGTGAGCTCCGTGTGAAAACGCCTTTCGGCGATCCCTCGGATGGCATCGTCGTCGGCTCCCTCGAAGGGAAGCGCGTCGCGTTCCTTGCCCGCCACGGCCGCGGTCACCGCCTCATGCCTACCGAGCTCAACTTCCGAGCCAACATCTACGCCATGAAGCTTCTGGGCGTCGAGCGCATCATCTCGGTAAGCGCCGTCGGCTCGCTCCAGGAGAACATGCGGCCGGGCGAATTTCTCGTTGTCGACCAGTTTTTCGATCGCACCAAGGGCCGCGTCTCAACCTTTTTCGGGAATGGCGTCGTCGCCCACGTCACTTTCGACAAACCCACCTGCGCCCAACTCTCCGCTGTCCTTGCTGATGCTTGTGTTTCCGCCGCCGTGCCGGTTCACCGCAAAGGTACGTACATCTGCATGGAGGGCCCGCAGTTTTCTACGCTTGCCGAGGCGAATTTTCATCGCGCCATGAAGTTCGACGTCATCGGCATGACCAACGTCACCGAGGCCAAACTGGCCCGCGAAGCCGAGATCTGCTATGCCACGATCGCCATGATTACCGACTACGATTGCTGGCATCCAGAGCACGATTCCGTTACCGTCTCGACGATCGTCGCCATGCTCAATCAAAATGCCAGCAACGCCCAAAACGTCGTTCGCGAAGCCGTCAAGACCATGCCTGCCGAGCGCAAATGCAATTGCGGTTCGGCGCTAAAACACGCCATCATCACCGATCCCAGGGTGATTCCCGGGAAAACCAAAAGGAATCTTGCCGCCGTTCTTGGCAAGTACCTTCCCTAGGCCCTTCATGAAGCCGCGCGCGAGCAGCCAGTCGTCATGCCGACCGTCGCGAGACGGTCTTCCGTGGCTCGAAGAGGAGGGATCCGCCTTGGCCTTCGAAGCCAAGTCTAATCAGGAGGGTTCGTGTCTCTATTAGTGGTCGGTTCGGTTGCATATGATGCGCTCGAAAGCCCTTACGGGAAAGTCGACCGCACGCTGGGTGGTGCCGCCACATACTTTGCCGTTGCCGCCGCATTTTTCACTCGGGTGAAGCTGGTCGCTATCGTCGGCGACGACTTTCATCCCAAAGACGAAGCGATTTTCCGCAAACGGTCGATTGACATCGAGGGACTCGCGCGTACCGGTGGCAAATGCTTTTTCTGGGCCGGGCGCTACTCCGAAGACCTCAACGAAAGAATCACGCTGACCACCGACTTAAACGTCTTCGCCGAGTTTAAGCCGCGCCTTCCGGAAAAATATCGCAACTCCAACTACGTTTTCCTCGCCAATATTGCTCCCGATCTCCAGCGAGAGGTACTTCACCAAGTCAACGGCACTCCGAAGATCGCCGCCATGGATACCATGAACTACTGGATCGAGCGGACCAACGCCGAACTCCGCGAAACTCTCAGGCACGTTGACATCCTCATGATCAACGATTCCGAAACCCGCCAGCTTTCGAACGAGCGCAACCTCCTTCGTGCCGCTCGCCATATCTTGGGGATGGGGCCCTCCACTTTGGTCGTGAAGCGCGGTGAATACGGCGCAATGCTCGTCGACAAGAGCGGCGTCTTTTGCGTCCCGGCTTTTCCTCTCGAAGAACCTCACGACCCCACCGGCGCGGGTGACAGCTTCGCCGGCGGTTTCATGGGCTACCTTGCCGGGGTCGACAGCAAGAGTGAGGCCGCCCTTCGTCGCGCCATGGTCTATGGCTCGGTTCTCGGCAGCTTTGCCGTCGAGCGCTTTGGCCTCGAACGTCTCTTGTTCCTCAAAAAGACCGAGATACACGCGAGAGCACGCCATTTTGCGAAACTCACGCAATTCAAACTCTAGTTTCAGTAAAATCTGAGGTGTGAGGTAACTCGCGAAGCGTGTTGGAGCACGGTTCCGGAGTGTGGAATAGCCTCAAGCCGCTATTCCGAAGGGAGTCTGCGGGCGGAGGAACCGCTGCTCTATCGTGCACAATTTGCGCGATGAATGTCTCCGTTCTGGGTTTGCTTACGGGCTCATTCGTCGCGCGTGGTCCGCACAGGGGATGATTCCTTTTCACGAAATTCTGCTACGCCTGTTCTTTGCGGCCGGCATGGGCGCTCTCATTGGCGTCGAGCACAACCTGCGCCGTCGACCCGCCGGAATTCGCACCCGCATCGGCTTTCTCGGCGCCGGCGCCATCCTCAAAGACAGCGCCGGCCTTGTTGGCTTGACGACCGCCGCCACCATTTTCGTTGAAGCGGCCATCGGCATGGCCGCCGGAGGCGGCTTCTACGCCATCGCAGGAGCAACCACGGGCACCGTGCTCTTCGCCCTCGTCGTTCTTGGTTGGGCGACCGAAAAACTGAGTCTCAAGCGGCGCTCCCTGTTCTCCTGCTTTAGCACGCCGCTCGCGCAAAACGTCGCGGGTGAGGTTCACAGCCTGCTCGCGAACATGAAAATCTCGATGCGCCAGTTCCGCGTCTCCGGGACCGACAACAATTCGGTCGTGGAGTTGGAAGCGGATGTCAGCAACCATCAGGAAGAACAAATCACCGTGCAGTTAAGCCGCGATGGCGTGGTCACCGAAGTAGTCCCTTCTGAAGCCCGCCCATGAGCCTCGTCGCCTCCATCCCCCGCAAACCCAAGGCCCTTCGCAACGGCTCGAAGGTTGCCGTGTTCGCTCCCGCCTCACCCGCCGATCAGCTTGATGTTACGGCTGGAATTGCCGAGTTACGTCGCTTGGGCTTCGAGTTCGCTCCAGTGCAACTGCCCGGCCCGGAAGGCTATTTCGCTGCACCCGCCGGGAAGCGATTGGACGCGTTTCTAAAGGCGGCCCGCGACCGCCAAATCGGCGGCCTTGTCGCCCTTCGCGGCGGCTACGGCGCCACCTATCTGCTCGATTCGGATCTTTCCGCTCAACTCGACGAACCCAAGTGCGTCATCGGATTTAGCGATCTCACCTCTTTGCAGATCTATCTCTGGCAAATGGCTGGCTGGGTCACCTTTCATGGGCCGATGGTCGCCGCCGGACTGAATCGCGGCGCCGACGACTCCCACGGGTATGACGAGCACTCTTTTCTCGAGGCCGTCAGCAATGTGGCCGGCAGCTGGGAGATCAGTTTGCGCGGGAATGCGCTGGTAACCGGTGAAGCGGAAGGGCGTCTGCTCGGCGGCTGCCTCACGCTCCTTCAAACCACGCTCGGCACGCCCTGGGAGCTTGACACCGAAGGCTCGATTCTCGTTCTCGAGGACCGTGGCATACGTCCCTACCAGCTCGATCGCGCTCTTATGCATCTAAAGCAGGCGGGAAAGTTCGAGGGCGTCAAAGGATTTGTGCTCGGCGAGTTTCCGAATTCCGAACCCGCCGTGAAAGGCAGCCCAACCGTGCTCGATGTGGTTCAAAAGATTCTGCGGCCGCTCAACGTGCCAATTGTCTTCGGCGCTGCCATCGGTCACACCGAGCGGCCCATGCTGACCCTTCCTCTCGGGGTTCGCGTTCGTATTGCGGCAAACGGCGAAGGCCGGTTGGCCATGCTGGAAGCGGCTGTGGTCGAATAGCCGAGGGAGTTCGTAACACGCTGACCGTCGTTGCGTGCGGCTGCAGGCAAGGCGTGGTCAGCTTTTGAGGCGGGAGATTACAAAACAAACATGAAGCACATCCACATGATTGGCATCGGCGGCTCGGCCATGGCCCCTCTCGCGGGCATGCTGCGCGAACGCGGTTACAGGGTCACTGGCTCCGACGCGGGCGTATATCCGCCGGCCTCGACGCTGCTCGAATCTCTTGCCATTCCATTCGCCAGTACGTTCGACGCAAAACACCTGACCCCGGCGCCCGACCTGATCGTCGTCGGCAACGCCATCTCCCGCGGAAATGTCGAGGTCGAGGAAATGCTCGATCGCAAGCTGCCGCATCGTTCACTCCCGGAGATCCTCGAAGAGGAATTCCTGCCCAGCAAACACTCCATCGTTGTCACCGGCACCCACGGCAAAACCACCACCACGGCCATGCTCGCCTGGATCTTCCACGTAGCAGGCAAACACCCGAATTTCCTCGTCGGCGGTGTCGCCGAGAATTTCGGCAAAAGCTACGGCCTCGGGGGCGGTCCTGAATTCATCCTCGAAGGCGACGAGTACGATAGCGCCTATTGGGATAAAGCCGCAAAATTCTTCCACTATCAACCCGACGATCTCATCATCACCTCGCTCGAGTTCGACCACGCGGATATCTACGCCGATTTCGACGCCTATCAGCTCGCCTTCAGGCGCCTCGTCAACCTCGTTCCCCGCCGCGGACGCACGGTCATCTGGGGTGACTCCGCCGCGGGTGAAGCGCTTCGAAAGGCTGCGGAGAAGGCCTTTTCCCCGGTAATCACGTACGGCTTCGAAAGGGGAAACGATTGGACTGCCGAAAACGCGGCAATCGATGGCGATGGCATGAATTTTCAGGTTTGCTCGAGAAACCAGCCCTACGCCGAGATTCGCCTGTCGGCCACCGGCCGCCACAACGTGCTGAACGCGCTCGCTGCTTTCATCATTGCGCAGGGCCGCGGCATTCGCCGGGAATCCATTCACGAAGCGCTCGGAACCTTTCAGAGCGTAAAGCGTCGGATGGATGTGAAAGGCGAAATTGACAGCATCCTGGTGGTAGACGACTTCGCGCACCATCCCACTGCCATTCGCGCCACGATTGAGGCCGCTCGCCTCCGCTGGCCGGGACGCCGCCTTTGGGCGGTGCTCGAGCCTCGTTCGAACTCGATGCGCCGCCGCGTGTTTCAAGACGCTCTCCCCGAAGCGCTTGCCCTTGGTGACCGCGTCGTTCTTGGCACCGTTCACCGCGCGGGGCAACTTACCGACGATCAGCGCCTGGACCCCGAAACGGTTGCCTCGAGCGTCCGCCGTCTTGGCAAAGACGCCCGCGTTCTCCCGAGCGCGGACGCGATCGCCGATTTCCTCTCGGCGGAATCACGCCCCGGTGATTTGCTCCTGATCATGTCTAATGGTAGTTTCGATGGGTTATGCGAAAAACTCCTGGGCCGTCTGTCCAAACGGCTTCCCTCTGAGGCGCACACCCTGTGAAGCGATCCTGTTGCCGCCATCTTCACTCGAGTGCTCTGCTCCTGTGCTTCCTGTTCCTTGTCGGCCGCAGCGACGCAGCCATTCGCTATCAGGTCTCGCTCGCCCATCCCGAGCAGCACCTTTTCCGTGTCTCCCTGGAAATCCCGGAGGTGCAAGGAGAGCTGAAGCTCCAAATGGCTGCCTGGAACGCGCTCTACGAAATCCGCGATTTCAGTAGTCACGTTCAACAGGTCGAAGCCTTTGCCGACGGGCAAAAAGTGGCCATAGAAAAGCTCGACAAGCTCACCTGGCGGGTCAAGGCGAATGGCACAGTCACCGTCAAGTACGCCACTTTCTGGGACGACCCCGGGCCCTTCAACACGCAGCTCAATTCCGAGCACGCCTTCATCAATCCCGCAATGATTCTGCTTTACGTCCCCGACCGCCGTACGGAAAAGTGCGAACTTTCCCTCAACCCCGTCCCGGACGGCTGGAGAGTCGCCTCGGCCACGCTGCAAAATATTCCTCAGTCACCGGCGGGAGTTGCTTACCACATGGAGGCCTCGAACTACGACGCTCTGTGCGACGCTCCGATCGAAGCCTCTCATTTCGATGAGTTCATCCTCCGCGACCTCTCGCCGCCGGTCCGCGTTGTCATTCACGGTGACAACTACAAAAGACACGACGTCGAAGCCGCGCTCCGCAAAATCTGCATGTATGAACTCAAGCTCATGGAAGGCGCGCCTTACGATCAGTACACCTTTCTCTTTCATATTGGGAGAGCCGCAGCCGGCGGAGGCGGCGGCATGGAACACGCCAATTCCACGGCAATCTATGTCCAGTCCTTCGATTACCTCTCAAATGTTTCCGCTCACGAATTTTTCCATCTATGGAACGTCAAGCGCATCCGCCCCGCTTCACTTGAGCCTCTCGACTACACCCGTGAAATGTACACGCGCTCGCTTTGGTTCGCCGAAGGGGTCACAAACACCTACGGCTCGTACACCCTTGTTCGCACCGGGCTCTGGAACAAGCAGGATTTCTACCGCGATCTCAGCTCGCAGATCAGCGAACTCGAGACTCGCCCCGCCGAGGGGTGGCAAAGTGCCGAACAATCGAGCCTCGATGCCTGGCTCGAGAAGTATGCCCTCTACAACCAGCCCCAGCGGAGCGTCTCTTACTACACCAAGGGCCAAGTGCTCGGCGTCCTCCTCGATATCCTATTGCGCGACCGCTCCGACAATCAGCGCAGTCTCGACGACCTCATGCGCACCATGAATCAGGATTTTGCGAGACCGGGCAAGTATTACCGCGACAGCCTCGATGTCCGCCTCACGGCCGAAAAACTCGTTGACGGCTCGCTCGAGGACTTTTTTTCGAAATACATCAGCGGAGCCGCGCCACTGCCGTATGACGAGCTCTTTTCCCGCGCCGGTCTCGAACTTCGCGAAACCGAAAGCGTCCGGGCTACTCTCGGCTTTACCCTTCAGCGCGAACCCAGCGGTCCCTGGTTTGTAGCCGGCATCGAGGCAGGCACCTCTGCCGAAAAAAGCGGGCTCAAAGTCGGCGACGAGATCCTGCGCTGGAACAATTCGGATACCCCGCGTCGTCCCGAACGATGGGCAAGCCAACAAAAAGCGGGCGACGAGCTCCGCCTGCGCGTCCGACGCGACGAAAAAGAGGAAACCCTGACGCTCCATCTAGGCGAAGTGCGCGAGAAAATCTATGAGGTCGCCGAATCCTCAACCGTCAGCGATCGCGCCAAGCGTATTCGTGACGGCATCCTACACGGCATCACGGACCCCGTTACCGCCCGCAATCACTGACCTCGAGTGCCCCGGCCTGCCTAGCGCGAACGTTTTCAGGAGGGCTGCCGCTTTTGTTGTCTCCCGATAGGGACCTCATTGTGAGGGTCCAGGGTGTTGTCGCGAAGAGCCTCGGGCAACCCGCATTGCATCGCTCGGCCCGCTCGCACATCCATCAACAGCATCCCGAATTCCTCCTTGACCCTTCGCCTCTGATTCGAGAAAGTCTCCCTGACCCATGCTCCGGGCTACCTTCATTTGCGCCGCCATTGCCCTGTACACACTTCTTCTCGGCCCGCCTCTGCTTCTCTATTGCTTCATCACCAAGCACGTGGATCCGCTCTACTGGGCGGGCGTGAAGGGGGTCATGTTTTTCGTGAATTGCGTTGGCGTTCGCGTTCGTGTCAAAGGCACCGAGCGCATTCCCCAAGGCACTTGCATCTTTGCAGCGAACCACACCAGTTCCGCCGATGCTCCCGCTGTGGTCGGCGCGATTCCCCGCCGTATCGCCATTCTTCTCAAGCGCTCGCTGTTCGAATGGCCCATCGTCGGCCAGGCCTTTCACCTCGCGCATTTCATTCCCGTCGACCGCTTCAATCGAGAATCCGCCGTCGGCAGCCTTCAAAAAGCGACCGAGGCAATCCGCGAAGGCCAGTCCTTCCTGATTTATCCCGAAGGCACTCGCAGCCCGGATGGACGCTTGCAGGAGTTCAAGAAGGGAACTGCCGTCATGGCGATCAAGTCCGGCGTTCCCGTCGTACCGGTCGCCTGCTCCGGTGCGCACCGGGTGATGGAGAAACGTAAACTCAAAATTACGCCAGGCGAAATCCTGGTGGAATTCCTAGGGCCGATCGATCCCACCAACTATTCGCTGGACCAGCGGGACGAACTGCTTCGCGAAATTCACGACCGCCTTGCCGCTGGACTTCCCCCCGATCAGCGCCCTGTCGGTTTCCCCGGCGCTGGCTGATCGGCCTCTTTCGGGGGAAGTGCGCGGCGGGGCCTGTGGTAGGCAGGCTGCC
>DATFTB010000137.1:0-12649 GCA_035262325.1 Candidatus Acidiferrum sp. | reverse complement strand
CGCGCTTCGAGCGTAAATCGCCGGGTCGTCATAGACCGACTTTCCGAAAAACGGAATCATCCATTGGCCGATCTGGTTCTCGCCATAGTAGCTGGACCAGTTGGCGATGCCGGCGCCGGCCACCGCGGCGCGAAAACGGTCGGTTTGCGTGACACCCCACATGGGCCTCCGGCCAACTCGACTGCACCCCGGCGCCTGGCCCGCCGTGCGCCACGCCGCAAGGTAAATGTCCCGCTTCCCTGTTCTCTCGCCGTTCTTTTCGATCTGCGTTTCCACCCAAGCCACCTTCCGTCCATCGGGAGAAATCGCGACCTGTTCGTAGGCTTGAGCAAAAAACAAGCATCGCAGCGGATCCTCCTCGGTTTTCGGAGGCGTTATTGGCCTCGCGCCGGCGTCCGGCGTGGCCGGTTTCTGCCCGAGCGCGGCACCCGCACAAACGAGAACCCCGGCGAACGCCGCGAGCACTTTCGGAACGCAGCTCATCTTTAGCCTCCTACACCGCCTTGTTTCGGCAACGCCACGTTATTTGGTTTCCCTTCTGTTCGCAACCTTCCGCTTCCGGTCGATCGCCGCCCAAATCCGGGTTAGAATCGGCCCGCAAGAACGCAAGAAGGTGAGGAGATTTCATGTTTGACCGTCGATCGTTTCTGTCCTCCTTTGCCGGCGTAGCCGCCCTTGGCTCCGCTTCCCTTCCAAATATTTGCGGCGAACTCTTGGGCCAGGCCCCGGACAAATTACCTGACCGCAGCCTTTACGACGCGAACGAAGAAGCTTACTGGTGCGAAGTCCGCAAGCTGTTTTTGATTCCCGAGGACGAAATCTATCTCAACAACGGAACCGTGGGTTCGTCTCCGACGCCGGTCCTCAAGGCCGTCTTCGAGGGCTACCGTGATTCCGAACGTCTCGCCCAGGCCGATCCGGAGGACTATCCGATCTGGGGCTACGCGGCTTGGAATCAGTTTCGCGACCCGCTGGCCGAATTTATCGGCTGTAAGCGCGAGGAACTCGCCCTCGTGCGCAACGCCACGGAGGCCAACAGCTACCTCGCGAACGGAATTGACCTGAAGGCCGGCGACGAAGTGCTGATGACCGACCAGGAGCATCCCGGGGGCGAGCATCCGTGGAATCTCCGCGCCAAACGCTATGGCGTCGTGGTGAAAAGAGTCGCGTTGCCACGCCCGGTACCTGACAGCACCACGGTTCTGAATCTTTTCAACGACGCGATCACGCCGCGCACGCGCGTACTCTTCTTCAGCCATATCACAACGGTCACCGGCGTCGTTCTGCCGGCAAAGGAACTCGCGGCCCTCGCGCGCTCAAAAGGCATTCTGTCCGCCGTCGACGGCGCGCACGTTCCCGGCATGATGAGGCTCGACGTGCACGAGCTTGGCTGCGACATGTACTCCGCGAGTCCGCACAAGTGGCTGCAGTCACCCAAGGGCACCGGGTTTCTTTATGTGCGCGACGAAGTGATCGATCGCTTGTGGAACACCATTGCGACCGAAGGGTGGGACGACACGAAAATTCGCGCTGAGCGTTTTCAGCGCATCGGCAGCTCCAACGTCCCCGCCCTCTGCGGCCTGAAGGCTTCCATCGAATTTGCCAATCAGATTGGAATGGATCGCATCGAGAAGCGCCACCGGAAAATGGCGGACTACATTCACGATCAGGTTGTCGAGCGCGGAGCCAAGTCGTGGACCTCGCGTGATCCCGCGCTGCGCTGCGCGATCGCAACCGTGACCATCGAGCCTTATCAGATGCCGGAGCCGGAACTGTGGATGTGGAAGCACAAGAGAATCCGCATTCGTGGCGGGCTGCCATCGAAGGTTCGCTTGTCAACGCCGTACTATCTTCGCAAAACGGATATCGACCGGTTTCTCGAGGCGTGCGACGAATATCGCAACACTCACCCGGCCTAGCCGCCGTTCCGGATTTGCGAATATTCCGTTGTCCTCGCGTCACCTTTGTCGGCGCGCGGCATCTATACTTTTTCGCTGTACGTGAAAGCGGTTTGCGGCGGAATCATGCTTCTCGCGGCTCACAAATACCTGCGGTTGCCGACGCTGTTCTTGCTTTTCCTGGCCGCCCGCAATGTCTCCGCGCAGGACACCCGCACGCGCTTTGAGCTGGGCGGGCAATACTCCACCATCCGCCAGACCCAGGCCAACCATTCGGGCGTAACCTATTCGGGGTTTGGCGGGCGCTTCGATTGGAACCTGAGCCGGCGCCTGGCCATTGAGGCGCAAGTAGATTTCTTCCCCGAGCACGGCGCGCCTCTCCTTCTCATCCAAGGCGGTCAGACGCTGCAAGCTGTTTTCGGCGTGCGCGCCAAGGTTGTTCAAACAAAACGACTCTCTGTCTTCGGCCTGGTGCGGCCCGGTTTGCTGCACTTCACCGCTGCGGGTACGCTCTCGGGCTTGCCGAACCCCACTCTCACGACCGAGCCCATCACCCACTTCGTCTTGAATCTGGGCGGCGGCCTTGAATACTACCCCGCGCCTCGCTGGGTGCTGCGCTTCGACATAGAGGGCAACCCTTACCGGGTCGCAGCGCAGCCCATCCCATCGAGCGGCGGCACCGCGATTCTGCCCGGAAAGATCAACGACACCACCCGGCTGAGTTTCGGCGTTGGCTACCGCGTTGGCGCTCTCGTCGAAAACGAGCACGAAACCAAGGTGCCCGGCAACTGGGAATTTGGGCCGCTGTTCAGCACGCTCGTCATTGCGCGCGAAGGTGTTTCCGACAATGTGCGTACCGAACCAGGCTTCGGCGGCTATTTTTCCTACCGCTTCTACCGCGTGTTCTACGCCGACGCCGACCTGTTGTATTTCCCACGAAACCCCGGTGCTTCCGGACCGCATGATGGCGGCACGATTCTCCAGGGCCTGGCCGGAGTGAAAGGAGGAATCCGGCGAAATCACTTCGGGTTCTTTGGGAAGGCACGGCCCGGCTTTAATAGCTATTCCCAAGCGTTGACCGGGACATCTTCTTCGGGAGCCGCGCCGGTTTCGACCTATGCGCGCTCGACAAATCTCGTTCTCGATCTTGGCGGTATCCTCGAGTTTTATCCGAGCGAGAAAGGTACGGTGCGCCTGGAAGTCGGCGACACGCATCTGTTTTTCAGCACCAAAGATGTGAATATAAACGGCATGGTCGGGGTGGCACCCGGCGGCAAACTGCAGCATTCGATTCAAGTGATGGTCGGGTACGGCTGGCGATTCTGAGACTTTTAAAGGCAAAGGATGAACAGGAATGAGTCAGGAACTCTGGAGCGCGGTTGATTGTTATATCGGCGGACTGCTGGCGCCACACGACGCGTTGCTTAGCGACGCGCTGGAAGCCAGCGCTGCGGCAGGCTTGCCGGCGATTCAGGTTTCGCCGACACAAGGCAAGCTTCTGCACGTGCTAGCGCGCATGGTGGGCGCGCGCAACATTCTGGAGATCGGCACGCTTGGCGGCTACAGCACCATCTGGATGGCTCGTGCTTTGCCCCCGGGCGGGTACTTGCTGACGCTCGAAGCCGACAAGAAGCATGCGCAGGTGGCCAGAACGAATTTTGACCACGCGGGTCTAGGCACCACGATCGCGCTGCGCTTCGGACCGGCACTCGAAACCTTGCCGAAAATCGCCGCGGAGGGCCGCGACCCGTTTGACCTGATCTTTATCGACGCAAACAAGTCCTCGATGGCGGAATATTTTGGCTGGGCTCTGAGGCTTTCGCGCCGCGGCAGCGTGATCGTGGCGGACAACGTGATTCGCGACGGGAAGGTCATCGACACGGCCAGCGAGGACCCGGACATCGTGGGAGTGCGGCGGTTCAACGCGCGCCTGGCCGCCGAACCCCGCGTGAGCGCGACGGAGATCCAGACGGTCGGCAGCAAAGGCTACGACGGGTTCGCGTTGGCGCTCGTCATCGCCGATCCAAAATGACGCGCGAACAATTGCAGGCCCGCGCTCCGCGAGCGAGCGTTCCTTGAAGGAAACGGCCGGCATAAACGCCAACTCTACACGAGCCACGCTACTGCCGCGGGAAGGTGAACTCGCCCGAAGGATCGCGCTCGCGCAGCGCTTTCACCTGGCCGTTCTCGAGCACAAATTCGTAAATGGTGTCGCCAGACTGTGGCGTGCGGAACTCGAGGCGCTTCACCTGAATCAGCTTCTGCGGAGGGCCGCCGGGAAAGACGAGAGAAAGCCCGGCGCCGGGCTGATAGAGCACCTCAAATTTCACCTGCGACGGAGTCAGATAGATACCCGCAAGTTTTTCAAGCAGCTTCGGGTCGAGCACTTCGGGCTTGCGCTTGAAGACGACTTCCGCCTCATCGATTGACATCACCGCTTCGCTGATATCTCCCTGCGGATTGGTGCGGAAATTGACAGAAAACCTGCCATATTGCTCGTCGTCGGGGGTGTCGAAGCGGTCGTAGTGGAAATGGCTCAAGGGGTACTGGAATTCGTGGAAGGTGAAGTCGAGCTGCTCGGACTTGCATCCGATTTTGACGATGCCGTAAGCGGGGTTTTCGTACTCGGCGGCATAGTCGGAAAGCGGATGAGAAGGTTTGGTGTCGGGCACGCGGTCGCCGCCGGCCTTGGCGCGCGCTTCTGTACCCGCCTTCTTGTTGGCCAGACGAATTTTAAGGCGGCGCTCGCTCCAGGGCGTCTGATCCATGCCGAGCAGGCGCTCGTACACGTTGTAGCTGACGACGTTATACAAGGGAGCGGCGTGGTCTCCAATCACCAGCACGATGACGCCGATCTTTTCGTTCGGCAGGAACGAGACCTGGGAATGGAATCCGGGTAAATCGCCGCCGTGAAAGGTCATGAGGTGCCCGCGGTAGGACGCGGTCTGGCGACCCATGCCGTAATCGGGGTTGAGCACTTCCCAATAACCGAGCGCTTCGCCCAGCGTGTTCGGAAGGCCAATGGCCGGTTGCATGGTGGCTTTCAGCACATTGGGCGGCAGGACCTGTTTGCCGTTGTAACTGCCGTCGTTCATCAGGGCAACGAGCCAGTGAGAGAGCTCGTTGATGTTGGAAATGATGGCGCCGGCGGGAGCGACACCCTCGGTGTCTTCGTAGTAAGGAATCTGGTAGAGCTCGAAAGAGTCGCGCTTTTCGCGGTAGGGAACGCCGTGGTCGGGGAGCTTCAGCATGTCGGAGATAGTGTAGGTGGAGGTGTTCATGTCGAGGGGCTCGAAGATGTTTTCGCGGACGTACTTTTCCCAGGTTTTGCTGGATTCCAGTTCGATGATGTAGCCGACGGCGGAAAACATGAGGTTGTTGTAAAGAAAGGTTTCGCGCATGGGCTGCTGCGGCTCGAGATACTTCAGCTTTTCAAACAACTCTTTCCGCGTGAAAGGCGACTTGAACCAGATGAGGTCGTGCCGGGTGACGCCGGTGCGGTGAGAGAGCATGTCGCGAAGGGTGACGTTGTTGTTTAACTGGTCGTTGTAGAACTGAACGGTAGGAACGGCGTCGCGAACGGGCTGGTCCCAGGTTAGCTTTCCCTGCTCGACGAGCATGCCGGCCGCGACGGCGGTAAACAGCTTGGAGTTCGAGGCAATCGGGCAGAGCGTGGTGGGTGTGAAGGGCAGCTTGCGGCCGTAGTCGCGATAGCCGTAGCCCTTGGCGAAGACCAGCTTGTCGTTGATGACGATGCCGACGCCAATTCCGGGCGTGTTCCAGTCCTTCAGCAGCTGGTCCATATAGGCGTCGAAACCCTCGAGTTTCTTGGAGACATCCGGTTCCTGGGCGCGAACCGTGAGCGCGCACAACAGCAGCCCGAAGATTATCAGGGCGAGCGGCTGAACCGGACGGGGTGGGCGAAGGAAACGAGAAGGGCGGCTGAGGGACATCGGCTGACTCCTTTCCAACTTTCCGGGATTCCGCCCACGCATTGTATCGACCCCCTTCGGAATGACAAGGCTCTTTGGAGACCTGGAGGAGGCGGCGGTGAAGCGCGTTTTTCGCTACCCCCGCGCGACCGAAAGGCGCGTAGAATCCGGGTACGAGGAGGAACCATGTTGCAACCGCTGAATCAGACGGAGTCGAGGGAGCGAGAGCGGGCCTGCCAGGCGGTGTCTCCGATGGACGATCCCTGCGAAAGCTCGGCCAGTTTCTATTGCGCAAAGTGCGGGCAGTGGTTTTGCCAGGTTCACGCGGACGACGAATCCTGGCACGCCTGTGTGCTGGCACCGGGCGACGAGGGCGGCGAAGGCTAGCGGCCTGGTTATCGATTCCGCGGACTCCGGGTGACATCGCATGAAGCGGCGCTTAGAAAGGCGAAGGCGCGTCCAAAAGGCACGACGGAAGGGGAAGTCGTCCGGGAAAACGAGGCTCGCTCATGAAAAACTTCGTGCTCGGAATTGCCTTCACGGTTGCGGTGCTGGTGATCGGGGGACTGGGTTATCTGCTTCTCGGATTCGCTGAGGTGCGAGGCGACCTGCCGCCGTCGCGGATGGAGAGCGCGGTGATGCGGCGAGCGGTGCACGCTTCGGTACGGCGTGAAGCGCCGGAAGTGCCGAATCCGTTTCCGCCGAGCGACGAGAACTTGATTGCCGGCGGGAAAGTGTATTTGAACGAGTGCGCTGGATGCCACGGCACACCGGGAAAGCCGGAGGAATACCCGGGAGTGTTGTTCCCGCCCGTGCCGCATTTGCCGACCAGGGGAACCGAATATACGGAGGCGCAGATTTTCTGGGTGGCGAAGCATGGCGTGCGGCGGTCGGGAATGTTTGCGAACGGGTTGTGGGATTCGGACGAGAAGCTCTGGAAGGCGGCGGCGTTCATCAAGAGGATCAAATCCCTGCCGCCGGGCGTGAGCGCCGCGCTAGCCGAAAAAAAGAGCAACTGAAGCGCGCCGCCGGAAGCGCAAGGCTCGAGGCTCAGATCAGAATTGTTGCCTGGCCGGGAAGCCGAAAAGATTTGATACCGCGGGCTAGAAATCGAGATAGAATCACGGTGTTCCCGCCCAACTGAAACGGGGCCGCCTCGGATGGCGGCCAATTCCGAAAAAGAATTGCGTGGAGGTGTCGCATGGCGACGGCGAGTCCGGCGGAAGGTTTGCGGAGCCCAACGGGCGTGGCCAGGAAGATCACGGGATGGTATATCGCGGCGGCGGTGCTATTCATCGTGTTGGGGATTTTCTCGATTGTTGAACCCGGGATTGCGGGGCTCGGAGTGACGCTGCTGGTAGGGTGGCTGCTGCTGTTCGGATCCGTGGCGCATTTTATCTCGGCGTTTAAAGGCGGGGGAGCAAAGCAGGTGATTTTCCAAGTGCTGCTGGGCATCCTCTACCTAATTGGCGGATTGTATTTTTTGACGCATCCGATTATGGGCGTGGGAACTCTAACGCTGCTGCTGGCGGCAATCATCCTCGCGGAGGGCGTGCTGGAGTTGATCGCGTATTTCCGGCTCAGAAGTCATGGTGCGTCGGGCTGGTTGCTGCTGAACGGAATCATCACACTGCTGCTCGGAGGATTCATCTGGTTCCACTGGCCGTCGAGTTCGGTCTGGGCGATCGGGATTCTCGTAGGAGTGGACCTGCTGATGACAGGAATATCTCGGTTGATGTTCGGGCTGGCGGCGCGGAAGCTCGTGGCACGCGCCTCCCCCGCCTGACGGCTGGGGAGAGACCTGACTTGACGGCTTTATTTTAAAGGGCTGCCCTGGTCGCCGTCTTCCTTCGCCGCGCCGAGGCGGCGACGATCTCCATTCGGGAGCGGCAAACGTACCGCGGGAATCGCCTTCGAGGGAAGAAGCGGGGCGGGCAAGGAAGGTTCCGCGCGAGGCGCAGCCGAAATCCGGCGCCGAAACTATTTTCTGCGGGCCAGCGTGATGGTATTGCTCGAGCGCTTGCCGTCGTGGAGGTTGGTCCACACCTGCGTGAGGTGATCCCGATCGGAGATGGTGACAAGTAGTCCGACCATGTGCAGATCGCCGGTGGTCTTTAGACCGTAGGCGCGCTCGATGGTGAAATTGTACTTGCCCGTGGCGGCCGAAAGAGTATCGGTTTTGAGCACCGGCTGATTGCCCTCGGAGCAGAAGTGGAAGGCAACGATGTGGTCTTCGTCGAGGCTGTACATGGTCATCATTCCCGGCCCGCCTTCCGGCTGAAGCCTCTCCATGACCACACCGCTCGACATTACCTCGTAGCTGACATGGACGTTGCCGCCGTGGCTGTCTTTGCCTTCCCACTCGCCGGCGAGGGTTTTGAATTCCTCGAGCGCAGGATTCGCTTGCGAGGCGGGGCGCGCCTGAGCAAGAAGTGGACAGGAGTGTAGAAGGCAGGCTAAGAGGGCCAGGGCCAAGGGACGGAACATGGAACCTCCTGGGACCACGCGCGGTTAGAGGATGAACCATGACCCAGGACGGGAGCGCCGGGGCATACAAAATTTTGACGCAAGCGCGGAAAGAAGTCGAGAAAGAAAGGTAAGGAATTAGGTAATATGGCGCGCGGAAAGCGTTGACCGGGGCGGGAGGGGCTTCATACCATAGAAAAATGACCCCAAGCGGAACAAAACGGGCGGTGAACGTTCTAGGTTCGAGCCTGCTATTGGCGGCGGTGAGCTTCGCCGGCTGCGACGACGCCGCCAGAAAGCCGGTGCAGGCAAAGATACCGGCGCCGGTCCCCTCGTCGCTGCCGCAACAAAGGGATTTGGCGCAAGTGGGAACGCTGCCGTTGCGGAGGCTTCCGCCGGGATCGATGGAAGCGCTCGCGGCGCCCACGCCGGGTGGAATCGGCTATCTGGTTGCGCGCGTGAAAGAGAAGTTCGCGTCCGGCGAAGCCAACTACAAGGCCGGACACCTAGAGGCGGCGCGCCGGGACTTTGACGACGCGGTGGACTGGATCCTCGAAAGCGGGTACGACCCGAACAGCGATGCAGTCCTGCGGGAACTGTTCCAGCAGGTTACAGACACGGTGTACACCTACGAGCTGCAGGCGTTCCGCGCGGGAGACGGGTTCTCGGAGGCGCCCGCCGTACCTGCACCGATTGACGAAGTGGCGGAGATGACCTTTCCGGTGGATCCGAAGCTGCGGGAGCGGGCGGAAGAAGAGGCCCGCAACCTCTCGCACGACCTGCCACTGACGGTGAACGACATCGTGGCGTCATACCTGAACTTTTTCCAGACGCCGCGTGGCCGGGCCATCGTGGAGAACGGGTTGCGTCGCAAGGGAAAGTACCAGGAGATGATAGCCCGGGTGCTGAAGGAAGAGGGTGTGCCGCAGGACCTGATTTACGTGGCGCAGGCCGAGAGCGCGTTTCAGCCGCTGGCTCTTTCACGCGCCGGAGCGCGGGGCATCTGGCAATTCGTGCAGTGGCGCGGGAACGAGTACGGGCTGAAGCGCTCCTGGTGGGTGGACGATCGGCTGGACCCGGAAAAGGCCACGCGCGCGGCGGCTCAGCACCTGCGGGATCTGTACGGCTTGTACGGCGACTGGTACCTTGCGATCGCGGCCTATAACTGCGGGCCGGGAAACGTGCAGAAAGGGATTGAACGGACCGGTTACGCGGACTTCTGGGAGCTGTACAAAAGGAACGTGCTGCCGCGAGAGACGCGGAACTATGTGCCCATCATCTTGGCGCTGACGCTGATCGCGAAGGACGCCGCGCATTATGGAATTGCTGTGGACCCGGACGAGCCCGTGTCGACGGACATGGTGAAGCCCGGCAGGGCGATCGATTTGCGGCTGGTGGCGGAAACGATCGATGTGGACGTGGAAACGTTGCGGGCGTTGAATCCGTCGCTGCTCAGAATGGCGACGCCGGACGACCCGGGATTTGAGCTGCACCTGCCGAAAGGGACTTCGCAAAAGTTTTCCGCGGAAATTGCGGATATTCCTTCGGACAAGTGGGTAAGCTGGAGACGACACCGGGTGGAACCGGGGGAGACGCTGACGTCGATCGCGAGGAAGTACAGGGTCACGGCGCAGGCGATTGCGGAGGCCAACGATCTTGAGCGCGGCTCCCAGCTGGAGGCCGGCGAGAAGCTGATCATTCCGGCGACGCGGCCGGCCGAAGAGACCAAGAGCCGTCTGGTGCGATACCGGGTGCGGCGCGGAGACACGATCGGGGGCATTGCCGATCAATTTAGCGTGACCGCCGAACAGTTACGGAAGTGGAATGGCTTGAAGTCCGCCAAGGTGAGCCGGGGGATGATATTAAGGATCTATACCGTCGGCGGGGCGCCCGAAGCGCGGCCGGTGCACCACACAACGAAAAGCAGAACGCAGACAAAGCCCTCAGCGAGCGCCAGCCAGGCGAAGAATTAGTCATAGAAAGGGAACGGCGCAGCGGGGCGTGAGCGAAAAGCGGAGAAAAGGGCTTGACACGCAGAACGCTTGACAAGCATGTTGGAGTGGGATAACAAAGCGAGCGGACGGAGGGCGGTCCTCTCCGGCCTACGGAACAAACAGCTGGTTACGAAGGAGCCCCCACGGGAGGAGCGTATGGATTTCGAGAAAGATCAATTTGAAGACGATGATGAGCTGTCACGGCTGGAAGAAGACGAAGAGTTGGGCGGCGAGGCCGAAAGCGTGATCGAGGAAGAAGAGGAAGAGATCCTGGCGATCGACGAGGAGCCGGCAGAAGAGGCCGAGGAAGCCACGCGGCCGGCGGCGAAACCTGCGCCCAAGAAAGCAGCCGTGGCAAAGGCGAAGGCCAAGAAGCCCGCGAAAAAAGCCGCTAAGAAAGCACCAAAGGCCAAGAGAGCCAAAGCGAAGGCCAAACCGAAGAAGACGGCCAAGAAGGCTAGCAAGAAGCGGCGCCGGTAGACCACTCGACGCAATTTAGCGAAGGCCTCCCGTGTGGAACGGGAGGCTTTTTTTTGCCCCGGGCACTCGGCGAGAGCGGCGGAAAGGTGCGAAAAAGAAGCTATCGAAAGGCGAGAGCGGCTGCCAGGAGGAATCAGCGCCGCTAGGATAAGCCTGTCTGGGGTGCGGGGGACCGTCTTCTACCTACGAGTTGCCCGTCAAACGCACTACACGAGCGGTTCGGACCAGTTCTCGAGGGTCTCCTTGACCTTGTGGAGGAACTGGTGGGCGATGGCGCCGTCGACGACGCGGTGGTCGTAGCTCAGCGTCACATAGCACATGGAGCGGATGGCGATCGCATCGTCGACGACCACCGGGCGCTTTTCGATGGCTCCGAGACCGAGGATGCCGACGTTCGGCTGGCTGATCACCGGCAAACCAAACAGGCCGCCGAAAACCCCAGGGTTGGTAATCGAGAAGGTGCCTTCCTGCACCTCCTCTGGCTTGAGCTTCTTGGTGCGGGCTCGCTCGGCGAGATCGTTCAGGGTACGCTGGATGCCGAGCAGATTCTTCTCGTCGGCGCTCTTGATGACCGGCACAATCAGGCCCCAATCGAGGGCCACGGCCATGCCGATGTTGATTTCCTTGTGCAGCACGACGTTGGTGCCGTCAAGGGAAGCGTTGAGCGTCGGATAGGCGCGCAGGCCGGAGACGGCAGCCTTCACAAAGAAGGGCATGAAGGTTAGCTTGGTTTCGTAACGCTGTTCAAACTCCGCCTTGGCCTTGGCGCGAATCGCGGCCACCTTGGTCATGTCGATCTCGTCAACAGAATAGACATGAGGCGAGACGTGCTTCGAAGCAACCATGTGCTCGGCGATTTTCTGGCGCATGACACTGAGCGGCTGAATTTCGTAATTGCCGAAGTAGATGCGCTCGCGGGGTACGCCGACCTGAAGCGTGGGGACAAATTGGCTGCCGTGAACAGCAGGAACACCGGGAGCTGCTGCCGGGGCTGGCGGAGGAGGAGGTGGAGCGGGACGCACGGCTGCGGAAGGAGCGCGCCCGGCAGAAACCGCGGGAGCCGCCGGAGCTGCGCCGGATTGCGCGGCGATGACGGCCTCAATGTCCTGCTTGGTGATGCGGCCGCCGGCGCCAGTGCCTTCGAGGGAGGCGAGGTCAACGCCGTGTTCCTTTGCGAGCCGCCGGACGAGCGGCGACGAGTGAATCCGTTCCGCGGCGGATGCGGGCACGGCCGCCGGCGCGGGTACTGCGGGGGAAGGCGCCGAGGCAGCAGGGGCAGGGTTTGCGGCCGGAGCAACCGGAGAGGGCGTGGCGGCCGGTTTGGCCGCAGCGGGAGCGGGCGCCGGAGTTGGCTCGGATACCGTGGCAGTGCCAGCGCCGTCGATGACGGCTACAACCGTTTGAATGGGTACCGTGTGGCCTTCGGGGATCTTGATTTCCTTGAGGACCCCGGCAGTGGGAGACGGAATTTCCGCGTCGACCTTGTCGGTGGAGATTTCAAAGAGCGGCTCGTCGCGCTCCACTTTGTCGCCGGGTTTTTTGAGCCACTTGGTGATGGTGCCTTCGAAGATGCTTTCACCCATCTGGGGCATGACCACATCGACTGCCATGACGTGTTCTCCTTCGGCTGCGGGGCGGCTACGGGATTTATGGGAGCCTGAAACTCCGGGATTTTCTCTGCGTAATTCCGCGCAACCTTACCAGTCTACAGCGAAAAGCACAGTGACGGAAACACGCAGCGGCCTGCCCGCGCTTGTTCTCCGGCGAAGCCTTCGACGGGAGTGCAGGTTCACCGGGCACCGGTTTCGGACAGGCGCTCGACGGCCTTGCGGGCGCCGGACTGATATGGATGCAGCTTTAGCTCGGTGCGATAAGCGTC
>DATFTB010000136.1:0-6581 GCA_035262325.1 Candidatus Acidiferrum sp. | reverse complement strand
GTGTTCTCCACCAGCACGTCCATGAACACGGTTCCCTCAGCCGTGATCTGGGGTGTTACTTCCAGCTTCAACACGGCGTCAATGTACTGCACCGAAATCGTGTTGTTGATGGTCGTCTGAATCGGAATCTTGGTACCTTGCTTGACCGTGGCTTTTTCGTTGTTCTGTGTGATTACTTTCGGCTTCGAAAGCAACTTGCCCACGCCTTTCGCTTCCGCCGCGGTGATAAACAGGTCGACCGCGAAATTCGGTGACCGGTGGCCAAAATAGAAGCCGCTGGTCGGCACGCCGGCAGGCAGGTTCACGTTAAACGGCAGTCCCGGAGTCGTGCTACCTGAGCTCGACCCGATCGGCGTAGCAATTAGTGGCGGCTGCGGCAGGCCAGTGCCGGTCTGCACCGGGCTGACACCGACGCCCGGCACGCCGCCAAAGATCGACCGGCCGCTCGTCGTTGTGCCGGCGAACCCCCACTGCACGCCAATGTCTTGCGAGAAGGAGCGCGTCGCTGAAATCACCCGCGCCTCGATTTCCACCTGTTGCGATTTGCGATCCAGCTGCCGGATCAGGTTGTCGATCGTCGGAATCACCGAGGGAATATCTCGAATGACCAACTGGTTCGAGCGATCGTCGGAAAAAATATCACCGCGGGCCGAGAGGAACTTCTTGAGCGTATCCCGCATCGTCGCGGCCTTGGCATAGCTCAACACGCGCGTCACGGTCACCGGCGGCACCGCTTCCGCCTGCGCCTTTTGCAGGTCGCGCGCCGTTTCCGCTTCCTTCTTCAATGTGTCTTTGGTCGCCACGCGCAGAACATTTCCATTCAACTGTTTATCCAGTCCGTTGTTCTGCAGCACGATGTCGAGCGCCTGGTCCCAGGGCACTTCGTCCAGCACGATGGTCAGCGTTCCCTTCACGTTCGGGTCCAGCACCACGTTCAAGCCGCTGATCTCGTGGATCAGCCGGAAAAAGTCCTTCAGGTCCACATCCTTCAGGTTCACCGAAATCGGTTCACCGGTATAACGGCTCGGCGCTGCCTGCGCCGAGGGTGTTTGCCCTGCGGCTTGCTGCGCTGCTACCGTCGTCGCCGCGGTGGTCGCCTGCTGTACCGCCTGCTGTGCGCTTCCCGCCGGATGCGCGGTTTCGGGCTTCTCGCTCGGCGTTGCCAGGGCGGCTGAGGGCTGGGTCAGTTCGCTCGGCAACGAAAATTGAGGCGCCGCGACTTTCGCGGATTTCTCGTCTTGGCTGTTCACCTGCGGAGAATTCGCGCTGTGAGAAATCTCTTTTGCCGCTGTCTCGACCGTGGACGGGTTGGCCGGCGGAGTGCCACTCGCGGGCTGTCCGACCGCCTCCAAGTAGATTACGACGGCACCGCCTTCATGTTCGATCTGGTACGGTGCGGATGCTGTCAGATCAATCACCACCCGCGCTACGTCCGGACGGAACTGGCCCAAGCGGACGGCGCGCACCGGCGCCGACACACCCGGGATCGAGGTCTTCTGCACGCCGAGCCGTGCGCCCGCGAAATCCAGCACCAGCCGCTCGGGATTCCCTATCCGCGTGGCGTGCACATCGAGGTGTCCCGCCCCTTCGACCCGCACCGCCGCGCGCTGCTGATCCTGGGTGATCGCTACGCTCGAGATCACAGCCGCGCTTGCGTTCGTGCCAGCGGACTCCTGCCCGCGAACGCCCGCCGGGATTCCCCCCAGCATCGCGCCCGCCAGTATCAGGCAGCCACATCGAAAGGCCGGCCAGTTCGTCTTCATTGCTGTTCTCCTGCACTGGAGTAAATTCTCTTGTTTACTTGGCGCTCCACGGGCTTCCCGAACGCGTCTTTCCCCACCTCGTGGAACGACACCCCATCCATTGCTATCTTTTCTACTCTTCCGTCGTACAGTTGGTCCCCTTCCCGCAAAAAGTACGTTCTAGCTTGCGGATTGGTGACCACGGCTATCATCCCGTTTGGCGAACGCACAATTCCGTCCAGTCGCAGCGACGCCACTAGCAATCCCGCTTTCCCCGGTGGCAGGTTCTTTGCCGCTTCAGCCTGTGCCTTCTCCCGTCCCACCAGCGATTCGAATGGATCGCGCCGCGCTACCTTTACCTCGCCCTCGGCGCCGGCTGGCTTGGCCGCCGCGCTCGCCGCCGCTTTTTTCCCGCTTGGCTTCGTCGCCGGTTTGGCCGGCTTGCTCGCGGGCTTCGTTGCCGGCGCGGGCGCAGTCTGCGCGCATAGCCCGAACCCGCTGGCTGCTAGCAGCATTCCAATTATTAGTGTTTTCGCTCGACGCATGGCTCGCTCATTCCCGCTCACGGTTTTTTCACAGGCGGAGTCGGACCCTTCGCTCCACCCGCTCCCGGAGTCGTATCAGCCGGCTTCGTGAAAAACGTCGTCACCGTAAATACTCCTGTCACCGTCTCGCCCGGGCGCACCGGGTATTTCGTCCCTTTTATCTGCCCAGCGCCGCTCGGATCGCTGAAATCGAGGTCGCCCACGTTGATAATCCGCGACAGCCGGCTAAGGCGTGAAAAGAAGTCCAGCACGTTAAAGTACGGCCCATCCGCCTGCGCTTCAAACGGCATTTCGTAGTGGTATTCCTTTGGCACGATGTTCTGTGCCGTCAGCCGCCGCAGCGTCACATTTGACGCGCTCGCCGCGCCCTGTATCTGCCGGATAAACTCGTCGACTTCCTTCTCTTCCGGCACGATCGTCTTGAGCGTGTCCAGCTGCTTGCTTAGCGCGTCCATCTGCTGTTTCAGTTCGCCGTACCGCTGCTTGTACACCTGAAGCTGTGTGACTTCCTGGTTCAGCTTGGTCCGCGCCTGCACCGCCTTGTCGTAGTCCGCCCGCTCCTGCGCTACCGGCGAGAAGGGCACATACAACCCCGCTAGCACCAAAATCACCGCGATTGCTAAAGCCACCAGCCCCTGCATGATCACCGACATGTCTCGGAAAGGATTCGCCATGGCCGCCCCTTATCCTTTCTTTGCCGGCGCCGGGTTTGCCGGCGCACCGGTTGCGGGCGCGTTCGCCGGCTTGGCTTGTGGCGCGCCGGTTGCCTCAGGCCCGTTCGGCGCGATTTCTGCGTTGATTGTGAACAAGAATGTCTGCACGTTCAGGTGCTGGTCGTCCTGCTTCGCGTCCTTGATCTCGATCTTTTGGAAGTACCCCGAGCGCTTCAGCGCCGTAATGAAGTTTGCGACCGAATTGATCGAGGCTGCCGCACCCTCAAGCGTCAAAGCATTTCCCCGCTTGGTCATGGAAGTCAGCCACAGGTTTTCCGCCCGCGAAACCGTGTTTGCTACCTGATCGAGCAGCTCTTGTCCGCCCGTACGGTCTCTCTGCAATTGCTCGATGGTGTTCACACGCTGCTGCAGCACCTGCTTCTGCTTTTCGAACGCTTCCACCTGCTGCTTGATCTGTTCGAGTTCGGTCTTCTGCGCCTGCAGCGTCTTGATCCTTTTGTTCTCCTGATCCAGCTGGGTCTGCCAGGAATGGTAGAAATAGAACAGGAAGAGGCCGCCGAGTAGCACTCCAGCCCCGATAAACACCAGCGGCATCGCCGCCCCCGTGTCCACCGGCCTCCGTGCGGCTTTTGGCCGTATCTGCCCCAATAAGTTTATGCGGATCATGGCTAGTCGAAGCTCCTAAGTGCCAACCCCACGGCGACCACCAGCCTCGGCGCCAGTTCCCGGATCTGGTCTTCGCTGTGCTTCCCTGGATTGATCAGCACCTTTCGGAATGGATTCAGTTCCTCCACCGGCATCGCAAATTCTTCCCGCAGCAGGTCCACCAGCCCCGGCACCCGCGCTGTCCCTCCTGCCACCATGATGCGCTGGATGTTTTCTCCGCTCGCCGTAGCCCGGAAAAAGTCAAACGTCTTCTGGATCTCCAGCGTCAGAATGTCGGAAACACTCCGCAGAATCTGGCTTTTCTGCTCATCCGTGACGCTCGGGAGGGTGTCGCCTTTCTTCAGCCGCTCGGCATCGTCAAAGCTCAGGTCCAGTTCCTTCTGCAGCGCGTCGGTGTACTGGTTCCCACCCACGCTGACGTCGCGCGTAAACAACGGTATTCCGCCGCGCACGATATTGATGTTCATCACGCTCGCGCCGATGTTCAGCAGCGCCACTGTCTGGCCGGCATCCGGCTCGTAGTTCACTTCGAAGCAGTTCTGCAATCCGAACGCGTCGATGTCCACCACCACCGGCGTCTTTCCCGCCTGCGCCAGTACGTTCGTATGGTTCAGAATCTTGTCTTTCTTGACCGCCACCAGAAGCACGTCCATCTGCGCGTCCATGGCCTCCAGCAGTTGGTAGCTCAGATTTACGTCTGCGATATCGAATGGAATGTGCTGGCTGGCCTCGGAAGGAATGCGGTCATAGAGCTCTTCTTCGGTCATCAGCGGCAACGGCACCCGCTTCACGATCACCGAATGCCCGGAAACCGACGTCGCCACGTTCTTTGTCTTGATCTTCTCGATATCAAAAATCTTCGTGATGGCGTTGGCTACCTGGGGAGCGTCCATGATCGCTCCGTCTACCACCGTGTCCTGCGCCAGCGACTCCATCCCGTAGCTCACCAGCTCGTACCCGGCCTTTGTCGACTTCAACTCCACGGCCTTGATCGAACTGGAGCCGATATCCAGGCCTACGAGCTGCTTGCTTTTCTTGCCCCCGAGTAACCACATATCGCGGCCTCTTTCCCTTCCGCCTCGGCGAAACCTAGCGGCGCTTGGTCACCACTTGGCTCATCTTGCGTTCCATCCAGCGATCCAGGATCGTTTTCCTTAGCTTCCAACGATTTCCCAGTTTGAACGCGGGGATTTCGCCCTCTGTGATATAACGATACAGCGTGTCCGGGCTGATCCCCAGGTACTGGGACGCCTGCCGTACGTTCATCACTTCGCGCGATTCACTCACGAGGAATGTCCACCTGTTTCACACGCTCACTGCCTGAACGTGCGTCGCACCCTTCCACTTCGGGACACCCGATTCCCCATGGGTGCTTCCGTGAATCCGTTATGTCATTGCGCTAGCCCAACCGTCAAGGAATTCTCTCCTGCAGTTGTCCTAAGAACATCGGTAATCTTAGGCAATTCACCGGATTTCCAGGTCGTCAACACTACATATCGACTTTCACTGCAGTCGATACCGCTATTTCTTGCGCTTTTTCCGTAAACCGCCCTGTCCCGTTGGACGGTAATCGTTTGTCTGCATCCGTCCCTCTCGCGCCCCGCTCGCGAGACACCTTTTTCGAGTCGCAGCGCTTAATAATCAGGGATCGCGGTTGCCGCCATGCTTCGTGGGTCAAATCCCGCGCTTTCCACGCCGAACTCCTAATCCGTCATGCCGAACGGGCTATGCCGGGTGAAGAAGCCCTTTGCGTTCAGTGAGAATCAGCCCAATTCTCATAACCCCAAACCCTTCCACAGCGCATCCACCCGCGCCTTCGTCGCCTCATCCATCAGGATCTCCCCCGGCCACGGCCTGGTGAATCCTTCCGTCGGCCACTTCCGCGTCGCGTCCACTCCCATCTTCGAGCCGTAATCCTGCATCCGCGCGGCATGGTCCAGTGTGTCCACGGGGCCGAGCGTAAACTGCACATCCCGCTCCGGATCGATGGCGCACAACGCCTTCCAAACCACTTCACGATAGTCGTGGACGTTCACGTCATGGTCCACAACCACAAGCACCTTGGTGAACATGGCTTGCCCGAGCGACCAGATTGCGTTCATCACTTTCCGCGCATGCCCCGGAAACGACTTCCGGATCGAGACGATCATCAGGTTGTGCACAATTCCTTCCGCCGGCATCGATACGTCGACAATCTCCGGATGCGTCATCTTCATCAACGGCAGAAACACGCGCTCGATCGCGTAACCCATGTAGAAATCCTCTTGCGGCGGCCGCCCCACGACCGTTGTCAGGTAAATCGGGTCCTTGCGGTGCGTCACGCACTCCACGTGGAACACCGGGTACTGCCCCTCGAGCGAATAATATCCCGTGTGGTCGCCAAACGGTCCTTCGGTCCGCATCTCGTCTAGATTCACATATCCTTCGAGCACGATCTCGGCGTTCGCCGGCACTTCGAGTTCATTCGTTTCGCACTTCACTACCTCCACCGGCTCCCTCTTCAGAAACCCGCTGAACATCATCTCGTCCAGGTCCGGCGGAATCGGCAAAATCCCCCCGAGCGTCGTCGCCGGGTCGGAGCCGATCGCCACGCTCACCGGTATGCGCCCCTCCGGATTTTTGGCACGCGCCCGTCGGAAATGTTCGGCGCCGTGCTTCTGCGTTTGCCAGTGCATCCCGGTCGTTCGCTCGTCGTAAATCTGCATCCGGTACATGCCCACATTTCGCTTGCCGGTCTCCGGATTCTTCGTAAACACGAGGGGAAAGGTGATGAATCGTCCGCCATCCTGCGGCCAGCACTTCAAGATCGGAAAGTCCAGCAGGTTGACGTCGTTTCCCTTCCGCACAATCTCTTTGCAGGCTCCCTCCTTCACACTTTTGGGAAAGATCGACCCCAGCTCCGCCAGCTTCGGCAGCATCTTGATCTTGTCGAACAAGCCCTGCGGCGTCTGCAT
>DATFTB010000135.1:0-5144 GCA_035262325.1 Candidatus Acidiferrum sp. | reverse complement strand
CGTCTGGCCAAGCGGATGAGTGTGCCACGCGGTCCGTGCGCCTGGCTCGAATGTTACGCTCGCGCCTGAGACAAGTGCCGGATCGGGCGCTTGAAACAGGGGATCGATCCGTACCGTGCCTGTGAACCACTCTGACGGCCCCTTCACCGAAGGTTGCGAACCGGCTCTCTTGATTTCCATTCTTACCCTCCTGGACACCGAGTCTATAGTCAGCGATATCAAAGCCCTTCGAGCCACTAGTGTCGTCGCGTGACCCGACAGCGGGACGGACGGCATTCGATTCAAGCGTGCAAAAAGAAGGAAAAGACTGATGAGGTTACGGCTGCTGCCCCTTTGCCTTGTAACCACTGCAGTCGCCACCGTCGCTCTATGATTAGAAGTAGCAGCATCCTTCGCCTTATTCGTCGAGCCCCCACGAGAGACGAAACTGAGCGCCATTTTCGCGTCGCCTTCAGATTGAATCTGCCTTAAAATTTATGTGCCGCTTCCGCCGCTCAGCATTTATGTAGCCGAGCGACCATCCTAGCCAAGCGTGCATTTTTTCCGATTCTCTGCATAGGCGTGCCTGCACGCGGCGTGGGGTTGAGTTGGGTTTTGGCTTTGACCACACGCCACTTGCCCGCCGCGTACGGAGGACGATCGGTTTCATAATTCTCATCGCCGAAATTATACCCAACAGGTACAGGTATGACTCTGAAAGCAAAACGTATTTTCGAATCCTGCAGCGTGGTCAAGAACCTTCCCATAACGGTACTCTTTTGTCTGTCTATCGCTCTCCTGTGCACTTCCGTACCGGCAAGCTTCGCCAATTCGCCGGCTTTCGATCTAATCGGTCCTCAAATCAAAATGACGGTCACGCGCGACAGCAAAACCTTGCCGATCTCTCGGGTCAGCGATCTCCAGCCCGGGGACAAATTGTGGATTCATCCCGAGTTCCCGGATGACCAATCCGCGCGGTACCTTCTGATCGTGGCCTTCTTGCAGGGACCGACCAATCCTCCGCCAGAAGGCTGGTTCACGCGCGCGGAAACCTGGAATAAGGAGACGCGCGAAAAAGGGACCTGGGTCACGGTTCCGCAGGGCGCCGAGCAGGCCGTGATGTTTCTGGCTCCTGAAACCGGAGGCGATTTCGCCACGCTCCGCTCCACGGTTCGGGGACGCCCGGGTCTTTTCGTCAGGGCCACCGTCGATTTGGAACAAGCCAGTCTCGACCGCACGCGGCTCGACAAATATCTCGAAGAAGTCCGAAAAACCTATGAATTTGATTCCGCGTCTCTTAAAAAGCGCTCCACGCTCTTGGCGCAAACGCTGCGCATTAAACTGAACGAAGAGTGCTTCAACAAGCCGCTCGAGGAGCAGTCTTCGTGCCTCACGCAAGATACCGACCAGCTTGTCATTAACGACTCGCACGACCAGACTCTCGTCGCTACGCTCACTTCCGGCGCCTCGTCCGACCTGATCACCGCCCTTGGTTCCACACCGGCCATAAGAGGCGGGTATTTCAGTCCCTATGTCGGTGCAATTGTTGACGCGGTGCGCCTCCTCGGCAGCCTTCACACCGCCACCTATCAATACATTCCGGCTCTTTCCCTGCCGGACAAGGATCTGCTGAACCTGAAACTCAATGCCCCGCCTTCTTTCCGCAATCCGAAATCGGTGCTGGTTGTTGGTCTGCCGCCCATTGGTCCTCCGTCGCTGCCTTCGCTCCAGAACGTCCAGCCCAAACAGGTTCTTTGCCTGCAGCAGGTCCCGCTCATCCTTCCGGTAGAAGGGGCTCCGCTCGTGTTCTCCACATCCCTCGCTCACGATTTTGTATTTCGCGTCGAAGGGAAGACCGGCGGCGCGGTGGATCTGCCCGCCACCGCTGAAGCCCTTCGGGGCGGATTCGTTGTCGACACTCACAATCTTCACGGCAGTAACCTAGGGCCAAAGCTCACCGGAACGCTGCGCGGCTCCTGGGGATTCGCCTCTTTCGAAGGACCTGCGTTTCAACTCCACAACGCGAATTCTGCGCGTTGGACCATTCATCCCTTGAACGGGGATTCCGTTGTCGTGGGCCGCGAGTCCACAATTCAATTGCAAACCGAGTGCGTGGCTTGCGTGGAAAAGGTGGCTCTCGTGAATGCCAGCGGCAAAGACTTGAAGGCCGCGTGGAAGACTCTTGGACCCGACCAGTTGGAAGTGGAACTTCCGCTCGAACACGAGCATCCTGGGCAGATCGAGCTAAAGGTGGCGCAATTCGGGTTGAGCCAACCCGATGTCATCCCGGTGCCTACCTTCGCCGAAGCCGCCCATCTCGAACACTTCAAAATCTATTCCGGTGACCAACAAGGCGTGCTGAGCGGAACTCATCTTGAGCAAGTCTCATGCCTCGAATTGGAGGCTGTCTGTTTTGCCCCCTCGAAGGAGTCGCGCCTCACGGGAAGCTCGCTCGATCTGGTGGCGGAGAATCCCGGCGCAACTTATTCTCTCCAGCCCGGCGCGACGTTGTCCGCACGCGTCACGCTGAACGACGGGCGCGTCCTCGAGGTGCCGGCTACGGTTGAAACGCCACGGCCGAAGATTGCTCTAGTGAGCAAGAACCTGCAACAACCTTCGGCGGCTTCGACCATCCGGGTTGGCAATCCTGACGAACTTCCGCAGGATGGTCGCCTTTCGTTTTTCCTGAGGGCCGACGTTCCGCCTAATTTTCCGCTTTCTGAAAAGGTGGAGGTTGCCACCGAGGATGGCGCGTTCAGCACCATGCTCAGCGTTTCTGCGGGCACGCTGATCTTGCAGGATGCCAACAGCGCTTTGGCGGTATTCGATCCGCTGAAGGCGTTTGGGCCTGCAGCGTTTGGCCCGCTCCATTTCCGGCCGGTTGACGCAGACGGAGCCAAAGGCGACTGGCAACCATTCGCCGTGCTTGTGCGCATTCCGTCGCTTACGGAAATTCATTGCCCGAATGACCCGGACAAGCCTTGCACGCTTCACGGCTCCAATCTGTTCTTGATGCATTCGGTTTCCGCCGATCCCAAATTTCTCGATTCCGTCGCAGTTCCCGCCGGGTACGTCGGCGATTCGCTCACCGTTCCGCGGCCCAACGGCACACTGCTCTACATCAAACTTCGCGACGACCCCGCCACGGTAGATACCGTAACGCTTCCCGTGCTGCCCGACAACCGCTGAGGTTCCTAGGCGTTGATACCGCGGCTCTCGATTGACGCTTGAGGCTTCGAAGCCTTTGCTTTTACGTTCGGCCAAGGCGGACGAGTGGCCCGAAAAGTGAAGTAATCGGCTCGGACCGAATTCCCTCAGGATTGCCTGGAAGGTGCCGCCTGCATGCTCGCGAGAATCTCGTCCACCGCGGCAATGGCGAAGTCGATCTCTTCGTCTTGATTGTAGAAATGAGGAGAGAAGCGCACACCCGCGCTTGGCCTCCAATCGACCAGGATGCCGCGCTTCAGGAGCGCATCCGAGACTTCTCTCGAATTTGGCATGTCAATGGCGACGGTACCGCCGCGCCGCTCAGGATCGCGTGGGGCGTTGACTTGCCATCCGCGCCGGTCGGCCAGCGAGACGAGACGCTGCGTCTGCCGTTTGGATTTTTCGCGGACCCTCTCCATACCCACCTCGCGCAGGATTTTCAATCCTGGAAGGGCGGCATACATACCAGGAATATTCGGCGTTCCATTGAGGAAGCGGTACGGGCCTTGTGTGTAGCGGGTCGGCCCAACTTCAAAGGCGAATGGATTCTCGTGCGCCAGCCACCCGGTAAACCTTGGTTGCAGTTTCTTGGCGAGGTCGGGGCGAACATAGAGATAGGCAGTGCCGGGGCCGCCGCAAAGCCATTTGAGCAACCCGCCACAAGCGAAATCAACCTGGAGTTCCTGTACGTCGACGGGCACGCCGGAACCAAGAGATTGAAACGTATCGAGAATCACATGCGCGCCCACGCGGTGCGCTCTCTCACAAATCGCACCGGCATCGTTAATATCGGAGCTGCGGAAGATCACGTGAGACACGGGGACAAGCAGTGTCTGCTCGTCGATGGCTTCGAGCAGGCGCTCGATGGGCACGTGAATTCCGTCGTCACTTGAAACCATTTGGACGCGAGCGCCGCGCGACCGTTGCGCTTCCCAGAAATACATGACCGAGGGAAAGTTCAGGTTGCAATAGACTACTTTATTGCGCCGGCTGTCGAAGTCGAAACACGAAGCGACAACGGCCTGACACTGGGTCACATTGCCATGCAGCGAAACACTGTTTGCCGGTGAGTTCATCAGGTCGCCAATTTGGTTGCCCACTTCGAGAGCCATCGTCCACCAGCGCTCTTCCCAGGCGCGCACGCCGCGTGTGGCCCAGGTCTCCGCATAATCGCGCAAGGACTCGAATGCGCCGCGCGGCATCGCCCCCAGGGAATTGCTGATGAGATAGGTGGTCTCGCTCAGGATGGGGAACTCGGAGCGGTACTCGAGGAGCGGGTCGGTCATGGCGCCATTCTATTCGCGGCTTTGTTTTTCTTCATCAGAACATAGAAAACGGTCAAAAACAGCAAATACGGGCCTGCGCTCACGATGGTAATGCGCGACTGCGGCACCCACCAGGTGGAGATCACGATTGAGGTGATCGCCGCAAGCGCAATCAGCGAGGCAACGGCGCCGCCCGGGGCGCGCATGGGCAACGCCGCAACTTGTTGAGAGGAGAGCCGTTTTCGCATCGCGATATGCGAGGCGAGTGCAATGCACCAAGCCAGCAGCCCACCAAACAAGGAAGCCCCGATAATGTAAAGGTAGGCGTTCTGGGGCGCGGCGTACTGGACAAGCAAGGCAACGAAAATCCCCGACGCGGAAACCAGTACGGCCCACCTGGGCGAACCGGTGCTCGTGAGTTTTGTCAGCTTGGCGGGCGCGAAACCCGATTCCGCAAGCGAGTACAACATGCGGGAGGTCACATACAAACTGGCATTCGATCCGGAGAGGGCTGCAGTGAGCGCGACGAAATTCATGATGTGCGAGATCGCCGGTACGCGCGCCACTTCGAACACGGTCACAAACGGGCTCTCGCTCGTGCCCACACGATTCCAGGGAACAACCCCGACCAGAACAGTGGAAGCAAATAGATACACGAACGTTAGCAGCGAAAAGCTGATATACGTCGCGCGC
>DATFTB010000134.1:0-28420 GCA_035262325.1 Candidatus Acidiferrum sp. | reverse complement strand
TTGTGAAAATCTTCCTTCTTGGCGCAACCGGCAATAGCGGCCGGCGCATTCTGAGGCTGGCGCTTCAGCGGGCTCACGAAGTGACCGCGTTTGTACGAGACGAGACCAAACTCCTAAGTGTTGTTGACAGACCCATTCCGCCAAACTTGCACGTGTTTATTGGTGACGCAAGCAAGTCAGCAGACATCGCTAGGGTGATGGTCGGACACGATGTCGCTATCAATGCAGCCGGCCTTGTGACGGAGGGTTCCACCTTCACTCAGCTTGTACAGACTGTGGTCGATTCGGCAATTGCAAGTCTCGGCGAAGGCGGTCGACTCTGGCAATTCGGCGGCGCGGCGGTTCTTGACGTACCCGGCACGCACATGATGGCCGTCGACTTACCCAAGGTCCCGAAGGTTTACGAGGCACACCGTACCAACCTCAACGCACTTCGGAGGAGCCAATTGGACTGGTCAATGTTGTGTCCCGGCCCGATGATCGCGTCTGAGAATGCCAAGCCAACGAAAGATTTGCGTTTGTCTGCCGACGAATGGCCGATGGCACGACCTGCCTACACTTACGTTCTGCCCAGACTGGCCTTGGCGTTTGCTTTCAAGCAAAAAGTGCCCGAGTTGACCATCTCATACGAAGATGCGGCTGAAGTGATCCTCGGCAATCTTTTCAAAAACGGGCAGTTCTCCCGCCGACGCGTCGGGGTCGCGCTTCCGCCCGGGATGCGCAACTATAAGAACAAGAATGATGTGCCACGCTAATGACTCGTGGAGGTTGATTATGATTATGTCCGTTACTTCATCGAAATCGCTGGACGAGCTGGATCAGGACCTGCGTAAGCAGTCCAGCGTCACAAATTTGGCGTTTTGAACATGCTCGATCTGAAGCAGACGCTCGGCAACAAGGGCATCTCTCTTGAGAGTGAGTGCCGAGTGTACGACATCTGTAACCCACAAGCTGCTTCGACGGCACTTAACACCGATATGAGTGTTTCAGCTGTTCTGCGCTGTCGGGTGTCGGTTTATCAAGATCGGCAAAAATTGACCATCGCGACGGTAAAGCCGACAGATCTGATGAAAGCGACTGGTCTGAACGGGGTCATTGAATTCGCGACGGAGGTCGAGCGCGAAGTTTTCGCGATAATGCGCGAAGCTGCTTAGAACGATAAAAAGCCGGTGTCCCGAGCGAACGCCGAATCGCCTCTGTCGGTTGCCGTCATCGGTGCCGGTAAAATCGGTAGTACATTCGCGTACCAACTGGCTCATGCCGGCCATGATGTGACCGTGATTGCACGCCCAGATTCCCTTCGGCTCCAACAGTTGCAGCGAGACCAGGGCATCATGCTCAAAACGGGTGAGCGTGCCGAGGTGCGCGTCGCAGACAAGCTGGACGAGGAAGCCGCCTATAATCTCGTAGTGGTGACGACGCCCGCCCATCAGATCGATTCGGTACTTCCAGCTCTGCAGCGTAGCAGAGCCCAATGGGTTCAGTTCATGTTTCTGACCTTTGAGCCAGAGCGTTTAAGGGACGCGATAGGTCATCGCTGCAGTTTTGGCATGCCGGCCGTGATGGCCATGACGGACAGGGAGGGCAGGCTCAAACCAACCATCATCAGCAGCATAAAAACCAAACATGGTGACCAGCGATGGGCTGAGCTGTTCAGCAGTGCGGGCATTCCGTCGGCATTCGAGCCGGAAATGCCTCTCTGGTTGCGCTGCGAAACCCCGCTTACCGCCGCAATCCAAAGCATAGCGGTGGCGGGGCAACGACGCGGCGGCGGCGCCACACGGGCTGAGGCGAAAGCCGTCGCCCGTGGGTTGCACGGAGGCTTCGCAATCGTCAAGGGACTGGGGTATCGCCTGTACCCGTCTACTAAGTCCACGATGTACGCTGTTCCCAACTTCCTGATCGCCTTCCTGCTATGGGTTCTCTCCCGCATCCCCGCAATGCGTGAAAATCTGGCGACGGGGCTAAACGGGGAAGAAGTGTAGAGGGGCACGCAGTGTGTGCGCGCTTTCGATACAGCGACATGAAGGAAGCCGGCCGTGATTGCGGCAGACGCGGCCTTATGCAAATTCAATGGTGGGAAGGATGGGTTTTGAGGTGTGCCCAGACTGTGCCGTAGGGCAGGGCTCACATCGAACGCACGCCGGGCGCCAAGGGCACCCGCCGGTAACGGGCCTCTCATCCTTGAATGAACTCGACTTCAATTCATTGAAGGAGATTTATGGCTGCTCTTGCCCTTCTGATGACTGTGGTATCGTTGTGTTTGCCTTCTTATCTTGCCGATTCAATACGGCTAGATTTCCGGAGAGGCACCTAATTGAGCGGCTGGTCGTGAAGCTCCTTCAGAATTACATCAACGGTCGCTTTGCGAAAGGTGAGCGCGAGTTCGCAGACATCAATCCGGCTGACGGTTCGGTCATCGCGCGGGTGACCGAAGCCGGCCAGACAATGGTGGATGAGGCCGTGGCCGCAGCCCGTCGAGCGCTCGAAGGTGAATGGAGCCGTCTGACGGTTCCTGCGCGCGCCGCCCTCCTGTACAAGATCGCCTGCGGAATCGAAGCTCGCTTTGACGAGTTTCTTCAAGCCGAAATTGCAGACACAGGGAAACCCGTGTCGCTCGCTTCTAGAATTGATGTTCCCCGCGGGGCGGCGAATTTCCGTACATTCGCGGACATCATCAAGACCGTAGGCGGCGAATCTTTTCGCACGGAGACTCAGGACGGCGTGACCGCGCTCAACTACACTCAGCGCAAACCCCTCGGTGTAGTTGGAGTTATCACACCCTGGAACTTGCCGCTGTTGCTGCTAACGTGGAAAGTGGCTCCCGCGTTGGCCTGCGGCAATTGCATCATCGCCAAGCCCTCCGAGGAGACTCCAGCAACGGCGACCTTGCTCGCTGAAGTCATGGAATCTTCCGGGGTCCCGGCAGGCGTTTTCAACGTGGTTCACGGCTTTGGGCCGGATTCGGCGGGCGAGTTTTTGACCACGCATCCCGACGTTGACGCTGTCACTTTCACTGGAGAATCGCGAACCGGCGCTACCATTATGCGGGCTGCGGCGGCATCGGTGAAACCCGTATCTTTCGAACTCGGGGGAAAGAATGCGGCGATTGTGTTCGCCGACTGTGATTTCGACGACACGATCAAGGGCCTATCCGACGCTGTCTTCCTTAACACCGGGCAGGTGTGCCTGTGCGCCGAGCGCGTATATGTCGAGCGTTCGATCTTCGATCGTATTATCGCGGCCTTGAAGCGGGAAGCAGAAAACTTGCGCCTCGGCTGGCCCACGCACCCGGGCACCACTACCGGGCCTTTGATTTCGAGTGACCATCGCGCGAAAGTTCTCTCTTATTACCAACTTGCTAGGGAAGAAGGCGCGATGACGATCACCGGCGGCGGCACACCTGAATTCGGCGATGGCCGCGACAACGGGTTTTATGTTCAACCGACCATACTGACGGGACTGCCCGAGTCCGCTCGTTGCGTCAAAGAGGAAATCTTCGGACCGGTCTGCCATATCGCGCCGTTTGATACCGAGGAAGAGGCCATCGCGAAAGCCAATGATACCGAGTATGGTTTGGCAGCTTCCGTGTGGACTTCCAACTTGAAGCGCGGCCATCGCGTCGCAGCTAACCTCCGAGTTGGCATTACCTGGGTCAATTGCTGGTTCCTGCGTGACCTTCGGACGCCCTTCGGTGGTGCGGGGCTTTCGGGCATCGGACGAGAAGGCGGTATGCACTCGCTGAACTTTTATTCCGAGCTAAACAACATCTGCGTCAGGTTGTGACGGCTTCGACTGTGCGAAAGGCACTCCCGTGGTAATGGAAGGCAAGATCGTTGAAGGTCAGGCGAAGCCGCGCGGCCGCTTCCCGCACGTGAAACGGGCGGGCGATTATTTGTTCGTTTCGGGAACCAGCTCGCGCTGCCCGGACGATACGATCGCCGGAGCCCAGGTTCAACCGGACGGCTCCGTTCAGCTCGATATCCGAATGCAGACTCGTGCCGTCATCGAGAACATTCGCGACATCCTCGCAAGCCTTGGCGCGGAACTGCGCGACGTTGTGGAAGTTTCCACCTACTTGGTGAACATGGCTGATTTTGCCGGTTACAATGAAACTTATGGGGAATACTTCAGCGACCACGGACCGGCACGAACCACGGTTGCCGTTCATCAACTTCCGCACCCGCACCTTTTGATCGAAATGAAAGCGATCGCCTACAAACCGGTTCCTCGAACCAAAAGGAGGGAGTGATGCCATCGATCAAGACAATGAAGCCTTTCAACTTCCAGAGATGGATTGAGGCCAACCGCGAGAAATTGAAGCCTCCGGTCGGCAACGCGCAGGTCTGGGAAGATGGTGACATGATGGTCACGGTAGTCGGCGGACCGAATCAGCGCTCGGACTACCACGACGATCCCATTGAGGAGTTTTTCTACCAGTTGAGAGGGGACATCTTCCTGCGCGTGATGGACGAGCCGGGCAAACCTCCCCGTGACATTCCGATTAAAGAGGGTGATGTCTTCCTCTTACCCAAGCATGTTCGCCATTCGCCGCAACGCTCCGAGGGGAGCATCGGACTGGTGATCGAAATGCCGCGCCCGGAAGGCGCTGTGGACGGCATCGAGTGGTATTGCCCAAAGTGCCATCATCTTGTTCATCGCGCCGAGTTGGATCTGGAAAGCATCGTTCGCGACCTGCCACCGGTGTTCGAGCGGTTCTACAGCAACCCGGAACTGCGGAAGTGCCGCAACTGCGGAGAAACTCATCCCGGAAAGCAACCGTCGAAGTAGCGTTGCGGGGACCATATGCAAACAGTTGATATTCACACTCATTTTTTCCCGGAGTCGTGGCCAGACTTGGCCGCTCGTTTCGGCACGCCGGACTGGCCGTTGATCAAACATACGGGACGAGGCGAAGCGATTGTCATGCTTGGCGACCGCCCGTTTCGCAAGATTACCTCTGCCTGCTGGGACGTAGACGTCAGGCTCGAACACATGGAGCGTGACGGCGTCGATCTCCAGGTGATCAGCGCCACACCGGTTCTCTTCGCTTATGGACGTGCCCCGCAACATGCGCTGGACTGCGCGCGCATGTTCAACGACGTGGCGTTGGAGATGTGCAGCCGGGGAAAGGGACGATTGAAAGCGCTCTGTCAGGTTCCATTGCAGGACATCGACGCCGCCTGCGAGGAGTTGACACGCTCCATGCGTGCCGGACACTTGGGCGTGCAGATCGGCAATCACGTGGGCGAAAAAAATCTCGACGACGAAGGCATCCTGACTTTCTTGCATCATTGTGCGGTCGAAGGTGCCGCGGTGCTCGTTCACCCCTGGGACATGCTGGCTCCCGAACGAATGCCGAAGTACATGATGCCGTGGACCGTGGGCATGCCCGCCGAGACTCAATTGTCCCTCGTGGCGCTTATCCTGAGCGGAGCCTTCGATCGCTTGCCTTCGAGCCTGCGCATCTGTTTCGCGCACGGTGGCGGCAGCTTTGCGTTTCTGCTCGGGCGTCTCGAAAACGCCTTCGCCCATCACCAAGTCGCGCGCGGCGCCTCCCAATTTGCGCCGAGCCATTACCTCGACCGGGTTTACGTGGATTCCGCCGTATTCGAGGAAGGCACGCTTCGGTTCCTGGTCCAAGTCATGGGCACCGACCGGGTGATTCTCGGTTCGGACTATCCTTTTCCTCTGGGTGAAGAGCGCGTGGGGCGTCTCGTTCGCAATAGCAAACTGCCATCAGACGTGAGAACGAAACTGCTGGGCACCAACGCACACAAGTTCCTCGGCCTTCAGTCGGTGGCCGGTTCAGGCACTCACCAAACAGGCTCGTCGACGCATGTGCCTGTAGCTACGGTTCGCGGGGAAGATGGCGCTTCACCATCCGTTCCCGGGCCGCAAGTTGGCGCGCACTTGACGTACAGCTCGTACTTGCGAGTTCCGGAATTGTTGAGCCTTCAACACTTGCGATCCGCGCCCGCGCATCACGACGAATTGCTGTTTATCATCGTTCATCAAACCTACGAGCTTTGGTTCTGCGAGCTGCTGCATGACTTGGAGGCAGTCGTCGTGAACCTTCGCGCCGCAGGCGCCAATCCCACCTCGCGCGATGAAGTGTATGAAGCCGCCCGCTTGCTGCGTCGCTGCACGGAGATCATGCGCGTATTGGTGGACCAGTTCACTATTCTCGAGACAATGCTCCCGACGCACTTCCTTGCTTTCCGGGGCATCCTGAATCCCGCAAGCGGCTTCCAGTCCGAGCAATTCCGCGAGATCGAATTCCTTTGCGGCCTGAAAGATGAAAAAATGCTGCGGTACCACGAACCGACTCCCGAGGCATACGCCGCCCTAAATCGCAGACTGCAACAAGATTCGCTGCGAGACGTCTTTTTCGCAGCGCTGGGCGCCCTCGGAATGCTGCCTCCATTGACGCCGTCGGCGACCGAACGAGAGCGTTTCGAAGCGCGCGCTAAGGCCATTCAAAATCTCTACCAGGATGAGCGCAATCACCGCGACTGGATCGATGTCTGCGAGCGCTTGACCGAGTTCGACGAACTGATGGTGGCTTGGCGTCTGCGCCATATCCAAATGGTCGAGCGCACGATTGGTGCACGTGTCGGCACTGGCGGCAGCGCCGGCGGATCGTACTTGAAGAACACACTCGAGAAAAAGTTCTTTCCGGAACTTTGGGAAGCACGAACGATCCTGCAACAATGAGCTCCGCGCTGCGAATCCACAGCGGGCGACAAGTCATTTGACATGCAACGGCCCTTCGACAAAATTGCGCTCATCGGCTCTGGACTCACCGGTCCCCTCCTCGCAATTTCTCTTTCGCAGCGCGGCGTTGATGTCGAGATTTACGAGCGCCGTCCCGACATCCGGCGAGTGCGCGCTAGCGCCGGGCGTTCCGTCAATCTCGCGATTTCCACGCGAGGCATTCATGCGCTACGCGAAGTCGGCCTGTGGGATTCGATGCGGAGCATCGTCGTTCCGATGAGAGGCCGCATGATGCATTCTGTCGCCGGCGACCTCACGTTTCAACCCTACGGCAAAGACGAAAACGAAGTCATCAATTCCATCTCGCGCGCAGACCTGAACGTCGCTCTGATGGAGGCGGCCGAGGCGCATGGCGTGGCCATACGGTTCAGCGAACGATGCGTGGGGTTCGATTTGCAAACTGGCGCCGTGCGGTTGCGCAACGAAGAGACTGGACGCGAGACTATCGTCAAGCCACACATTACGATCGGCGCAGACGGGAGTGCCTCGGCAATTCGCACTGAGATGTTGAAACTGCAGCGCTTCAATTTCGCTCAGCAGTATCTCGATTACGGGTATAAGGAACTCACCATCGCGGCCGCGCCCGGCGGTGGACATCGCCTTGAGCCGCACGCGCTGCATATCTGGCCGCGCGGCTCGTTCATGCTCATCGCGTTACCCAACGTCGATGGCACCTTTGCTTGCATTTTGTTCCTGCCCTTCGAAGGTAGCTCCAGTTTTGCTAGCCTCGATTCTGAGACGAAAGTCCTCGACTTTTTCAGGACTCACTTCCCGGACGCCGTCCCGCTTATGCCCCATTTGCAGGAGAACTATTTCGGTAATCCGACCGGCTCGATGGTCACCATTCGCTGTTCGCCCTGGCATGTGAACGGCAAGGCCTTATTGCTTGGCGACGCGGCTCATGCCATCGTTCCGTTCTTCGGTCAGGGCATGAACTGTGCCTTCGAAGATTGTACCTGTTTCTTGGAGCTTCTCGACGGGCACGGCGCAGTCTGGTCGGATTTGTTCCGCGAATTCGAGCACACGCGCAGAGCCAATACCGACTCGATCGCCGACCTCGCTCTCGAGAATTTTGTCGAGATGCGCGATCGCGTTGCCGATCCACAGTTTCTGTTCCAGAAAAAGGTCGAGCTAGCGCTCCAAGCGAGATATCCCCGGCTTTTTGTGCCGAAGTACTCGATGGTAACTTTCCACCGGATCCCTTATTCAGTGGCCCATGCTCGAGGCAAAATTCAGGATCGCCTTCTCACTGCACTCTGCAATTCGGTTAGCCGGATCGAGGACCTCGATTGGCAAAAGGCGGAAACGCTGATTCACCGTAATCTCACTCCGCTAGAGGATCTCTAAGTGGCAACCTTCGAATTCGATGTTACGAAGGATTTCGCCGCCGCCATGAACGCTGGCGATCCACTCGCCGCGTATCGTGAACGCTTTCATATTCCCCGGACGCTTGGTGGCGGCGACTGCATCTATTTGAGCGGCCACTCGCTCGGTTTGCAGCCGAAATCAACCCGCGCCTACATCGAGCAGGAACTGCAGGACTGGGAAGCGTTCGGGGTCGAGGGGCACTTTCGAGCGAGGAATCCTTGGTTGCCGTATCACGAGACTCTTGCCGAATCCACTGCGCGTCTGGTCGGCGCGCTTCCCGGCGAAGTGGTTGTGATGAACTCGCTGACGGTGAATTTGCACCTCATGCTGGTCACGTTCTACCGTCCTACCGCGGAGCGAAACAAGATCCTCATCGAGCCGAATGCCTTCCCTTCCGATCAGTATGCTGTCAAGTCCCACCTCCACTACCACGGCTATGATCCCGGGGTTTCGCTCCTCCAAATTGCCCCACGCCCAGGTGAGACGTCGCTTCGCACTGAAGACATCGAGAAGAGAATCCAAACGGAGGGTGGCACGATCGCCCTCGTTTTGCTCGGCGGCGTCAACTACTTTTCAGGCCAGGCTTTCGAGTGTGCGCGCATCGTGAATGCCGCACATTCCGGTGGCTGCGTGGTTGGTTTCGACATGGCGCACGCGGCCGGGAATCTCCGCCTGCAACTGCACGACTGGAACGTCGATTTCGCTGTTTGGTGCAGCTACAAATACCTCAACGCCGGGCCCGGCGCCGTCGCCGGATGTTTTGTTCACGAGAGACACGTACGCAACCCCAAAGTGCCGCGTTTCGCCGGATGGTGGGGCCACGATAAGCAAAACCGCTTTCTCATGAGCCCGGACTTCCAGGCCATCCCGACCGCCGAAGGCTGGCAGGTGAGCAACCCTTCGATTCTTTCCATGGCCGCGCTCCGTGCATCGATGGAAATATTCGACGAAGTCGGGATGGGGCGCCTGCGTGCGAAGAGCGAATTGCTGACAGGCTATCTCGAGTTCCTGCTGGACCAGGATCAATCGGGAAAATGTTCGATCATCACGCCGCGCAACCCCGCACACCGCGGCGCCCAGCTTTCGCTGCGCCTTTATCGGGGCGGCCGCGCGATTTGCGACGCACTCGCCACGCAGGGCGTGATTTGCGATTGGCGCGAGCCGGACATCCTGCGCGTCGCGCCGGTTCCCCTCTACAATTCGTTTTCTGATGTCTTCACGTTTGTGGAGAAGTTTCGCGCTGCCCTTCCGGGGTAGGCATTTCTTCTCCGCGAATCAGTGTGAGCGTCGCGCGGCCGAGCGGACTGGTTTGGTCTGCCAGCCGGAAGACGATGTCAAAGTGGTTCGCTTCGGCAGCTTCGAAAGCGGTGACGCGAAACCCGGCCGTCGACATCCGCGAAGCATAGGCCCGGCTTTGCCGCTTGAATTCGGACGTCTCGTGCTCGCCCCACGCAATGATCACCGGCAACCCACTGCCGGGCGGCAGCCGCATGGGGCTCAGCAATTCTGTGTCTCGACCCGTGAGGCGGAGCGCCGCGTCAATGTAGGTTCCAATGAGAGGCTCGATGTCGTAAATGCCGCTCAATAGTGTGGCTCCCGCTACGCAGTTATCGCTTAAGCCGAGCTGCCCCTGCCAGCCGCCCACGAGCAGCATCGCGGCCAAATGAGCGCCGGCCGAACTTCCGGCAACATACAGACGCCGTTGATCAAGTCCAAGGGCTCTGGCCTCGCGGTGGAAGTAGGCCACCGCCCGGCGGCACTGCTCCACGATCTTGTCAAGACGTGCCTTTGGCGCCAACGTGTAGTTCAGCGCCGCAAATGCGATTCCGTTTCTCACACAATCTGGCGCTGCAAAGAGCGATTCGTTTTTCGACAGCTCCTGCCAGTAGCCGCCGTGGATGAACAGTAGCAGGGGGGCATCCGCGTGAGCCGCTGGAAAAAAATCGAACGTCTCATCCTCGGCTTCGCCCCAGCGCAGATCTTTGCGGCACAGGAAGTGCTGTTCGGCCTCCCGACTGCGAGCAGCGTAGGCTGCCAACAGAGGCGCGAGCGAATCGACGCAACGGCTCGGGGAATATTCTTGTTCCCGTCGCTCAACCGGCCAGCTCCGCCATTCCTGCTCGTCGTGACTCATCTATCCCATAGCTCGCATAGCCCACGCATTTTCTTCTGAAGTGGTACATCGGCGTGGCCCTGAATGTTCGCGGTTCCTTTTCCATGCAGTATCACAAGCGCCTCTTCATTCCCGCTGGTCGAATGCCAACCCACGCTGTCTCCGGGCTTCAGCCTTACGGGCCCGTGTCCCTACCAAAAAACCCGTACGTGTTGAAATCATTGCATTTCGAAAGCCTTCATGGGGAAAAACTTGATGCCCGGGATCGTCAGATTGGGCCGTCCGGGCAGGTTGCAATGGTCCCTGGCGGTCTTAAAGTTCACTTCCGGATGGATGGCCGAAAACCGGGAGGACGTACTCCGTTCCGTCAACGGAACGGCTTCTAAATGCAAAACATTTCTCGCGACTGCCACCGAAGAGTGTTGCCCGGCAATAGGCGCTCTGGCAGGACACTTTACGCGAAGGCTCAGTCCGAGCGCTATGCCAGGGAAGAGAATACAACAGCAGCGGGCTTACCTGCCACTTAAAAGAAGCAGTCCGCGCCCGCAATTCTATCGACCTTCACCTGGGACACTGGCTGGTGATCGAGCGCCCGCGCGGGTTCAGTCGACCTGCCCGGAGGACATGCCTTTTTGCGCCGACCGGACGCTGAGGTTGCGCATCAGGCGAAGCAGGGAATTGGGGTGTAATCCCAAAGCCTTCGCCGCTTCGGTGTAACTCCCGTTGGCCTGCTGGAGAGCCTGCTGGATCAACTGTTTCTTGAAATCTTTGAGCGCGGCGTAGTATTTCGCGGATTCGCCGGCTAGGTCGCCGACCTCCAGAATGCTTTCGGGCAAGTCTTCCGGGCGAATGACGTCGTTCGTTCCAAGAACGGCGGCGCGTTCGATGGCATTTTCGAGTTCGCGCACGTTGCCGGGCCAATCGTAGTTCGCGAGGCACCGCAGCGCTTCCGCGGAAACGGACCGAGCCGGAGTCTGGCACTTACCCTGCGCTTTGCGGAGGAAGTATTCCGCCATTTCAGGTATGTCTTCGCGGCGTTCGCGGAGAGGAGGCACGGTCACGGAGACAACATTGAGGCGGTAAAACAGGTCCTTGCGGAATTCGCCTGCGTCCACTGCCTGAGTCAACGACTTGTTGGTCGCGGCGATCAAGCGGATGTCCAGGGGAATCGACCGCGTGCCACCCACCCGTTCGAATTCACGTTCCTGAAGCACGCGTAGCAGCTTGGCTTGCAGTTCGGGAGCCAGTTCGCTGATCTCGTCCAGAAAGAGCGTCCCGCCGTCGGCCAATTCCATTTTTCCTTTTTTCTGTGAAACGGCGCCCGTAAACGCGCCTTTTTCGTGACCAAAAAGCTCGCTCTCAAGAAGGCTCGCTGCGATCGCCGCAGAGTTGATGGCAACAAAGGGGCAATCGGCGCGCGGGCTGTTCGAATGAATCGCGCGTGCGACAAGTTCCTTTCCCGTGCCGCTCTCGCCCTGAATCAGCACCGTCGAGTCCGCGGGGGCCACCTTGCGAATGAACTCAAAAACCTTTTGAATTCTTGAACTGCGTCCAACAATGTCGTGCTTGAGAGCGATTTCCGCGCGCAGCGCAAAATTCTCCTGGCGCAGCTTCTCCCAGTGCCCCAGATTTTCCAAAGCCAGCGCTGCAATATGAGCGACCGCCTGCAGAACCCGCAGATGGGTGTCGTCGAATTGTACGCTGGGTACTCGGGCGTCAAGATAGATGACGCCAACCACCCGTTCTCCGACGATCATCGGAACACAAAGAAGGGATACCGCCCGATCCGTCGGCGCTGCAGCGGACCCGGCGCGCGACCGGTCATTCTCGTCGGGGCCTGTCAGCAGCAGGCCGGAGCGCTCACGCACCACCCTCTTCAAAATGGTTTGGCTGACGGGCACGACGTGCTCCGGGCCGTGCACGCGGTCCCAGGCGGTGCTCGAATTGACCTCCCCTTGAGAGTCAAAAAAGAGGACGCTGCCGCGTTCAGCGGGAATCACGTCAAAAATGAATCCGAGCAACTGCCACTGCAGGGAATCGCGGTCGCGGATGCTTCCGATAGCGGTGGAGATTTTCAGTAGGGCATTCAAATCGCTTCGAACGCGGCCGGGGGCAGCCGCGGGCCCGGCGTTCTCTCCGTGTTGGATCAGCGGGGAGAGCGGATCCTCCTGGGGCAAGAGAAAGGCTACGCCGGTGAAGGAGGAGGTGTCTTGAAACTCCACCGGGTTAGAACGGCCCTCGTCGGAAAGGTCTTCCTGGAGAAAAACAAAAAGGGAGGAACCGACAGAAATCTGGTCGCCATGCTGCAAGCGCTGGTCGGTGACCGGAACACTGTTGACCCGGGTCCCGTTGCGGCTGCCAAGATCTCGAATGCGAACCTCGGAACCGGAGCGAGCGAGCGCGCAATGATGCCGCGAAAGAGAGCCGTCAAACACCGACATCTGATTCGTAGGTTCGCGGCCGATCGAAACCTCTCCCTCAGGCAGAGAAAGGGTCTGGCCTTGGAATGGACCTCCGATGCCGAGGATTCGCGGCTCCATACAGCACCAGCCCGGATTTTACACCGAAGGGGCGGTTGGTTTAGCGGAATTGTGTGTCTTAACCGAACGGCGGGGCCGGTTAACCGTTCGGTTAGAAAAACGGCGGGGCTTTCGAGCACGCCGCCTTTCCGAGCAGCCGGTGCGGGTGCGATAAATCTTCTGAAATGAACACGTTTGCTCAATGCCCGGCTCTGGGCAGCAGCGGCCAAAGTGTTGGCCCTCAGCCTGCCTTAGAGCTACCCGTCGGTCGTTCGAGAAAAGGAGAGCAAAGCCTGAAAGGTTCAGTCCAAGCGATCCTTAGCAGTTCGCGCCTTTCGGGAGTTGCTCTCACACAAAAAATGGAGGAGCGGTCATGAAAAACTATTTCAGTTTCGTATTGCTCGCAGCGGCGTTGCTCTTCGCTTCGACCGCGCAGGCCCAGGCACTTCACGTCAAGGCGGACATTCCCTTTGACTTCGTCGTTGGCAACACGGTGTACTCCGCGGGGACTTACAGCATCGCACCCGCGACACAATCTTCGAACGCGCTGCTGCTCGATGGTCGCGAAACGCGTGCCATCGTTATGCCCGTGCAATGCTCGTTGGCCCTGCCCTCTGAGACCACCAAGCTCGTGTTCGACCGTATGGGCGACACCTACTTCCTCAGGCAGGTTTGGGTCGTAGGACGAACGGATGGCCGGGAATTCCCGAGGAGCAAGAGCGAAGTCCAGATGGCCAAGAACCACACCCCAAGTGAAAGCGTGACTGTTGTTGCGCAACTCACCCACTAAGGCAATGCCGTCGGACTGAAGGCCCCTGCACTCCAGCCCGGTGAAGAGGGAACGGTTATCCGTTCCCTCTTTCTGTTTTTGCGGCCGGACGTGCGGGGTTGCGGAATTTGCGGAGGTCGGGAACAATCTACAGGTAACATCAACCCCTGCTCCACGAGTACTGATGAAACGAAAAATCGTAAGCTCACCGGACGAGGCGGTTTCCGATATCCCGGATGGCGCCCGGATTATGTTCGGGGGATTCGGCGGCGCAGGCTTTCCGAACAATCTGATCCAGGCGCTTTCTCGCAAGGGAATCAAAGACATTACGGCGATCAGCAACAACTGCGGGACGCGCGACGGCGAACTGGGCGTCATGTTCAAAAATGGGCAGGTGAAGCATGTGATCTGTTCGTTTCCCGGGCCGCACGCGAATCACTTTCAGGAGCGCTTTAGAAAAGGGGAGGTGACCTGTGAACTCGTGCCTCAAGGAATCCTGTGCGAACGGATGCGCGCCGCAGCTGCGGGTTTGTTGGGTTTTTATACGACGGTAGGCGTTGGTACGGAAGTGGCCGAAGGAAAGGAAGATCGCGTCATCGAGGGCCGGCGCTGCATCTTGGAAAAGCCGATTCACGCTGAGTTTGCGCTTATCAAGGGCGAAAAGGCGGATGAACTGGGGAATTTGACCTACCGGCTGGCAGCGCGGAATTTTAATCCCATCATGGCCATGGCGGCGGAAACCACCATCGTCGAGGTGGAGGAAATTGTGCCGGTCGGTTCGATTGCGCCCGAAAATGTCATCACGCCCGCAATCTTTGTGCACCGGATTGTTGAGGCGAAGGGGATACGTTATGCCGGATAAAGCCCGTCTTTCGCGCGAACAAATCGCGCAGCGCGCCGCGCAAGAGCTTACCGACGGAGCGTACGTGAACCTTGGATGGGGTATACCCAACCTCATTTCGGATTATTTGCCAAAGGGAACTACCGTCTATTTCCATAGCGAGAATGGGATTTTGGGAATGGGGCCGCGCGCGAAGCAGGGCGAAGAAGACTTTGACCTAGTGGACGCCATGAAAGTCCCTGTGACCCTGATTCCCGGGGCGTCGTTCTTCAACCAGGCGGACGCGCACCTGATGACGCGCGGCGGGCACTTGGACGTCGCGGTACTCGGAGGATTTCAGGTCTCAGAGAAGGGAGACCTCGCCAATTGGAAGATTCCCGGCTCAAAAGGGAGCGGCGGGATCGGCGGCGCGATGGATATAGCAGCGGGGGCCAAGAAGCTGATCGTTTGTATGGAACACACGACAAGAGACGGAGCGTCAAAGATCGTGAAGCAGTGTTCGTATCCACTGACAGGAATCGAGTGCACCGATACGATCGTGACGGATTTGGCCGTGATCGATGTGCTGCCAGAAGGGCTCGTGCTCCGGGAACTGGCCCCGGGATGGAGCCCCGAGGAGGTGCAGGCCGCGACAGAAGCCAGCTTGCTCGTCCGCGGCCAAGTGCCGGAGATGAGGCTCGAGTAAGAGGAAGAAGAGCTCCCTGAGAGTGCGAGCGGCCTAGCCTCGGCTTTTCGCCTATGTTCTAGTTTCGAATTTCTGGCTCGCTACATTCGGGCGGCAACTCGGGCGGCAATGTGATCATCGGGCGTCCTCAGGACAACCACCAGACTGTCGGTCACCGGAACGCCGGCGCTCGGCAAGTCGAATTCAAACCACCACTCGTATTTCTCGGGTAGCTGGCTGGCGCTCTCCGCTGCATAAGGCAGGACACGGCGGATCTCGGAGTATCCCTGCACCACTCCCGTAACCGGGCGCATCTTCAAGCCGCTTTTCCAGTAGAAACTAAGACGCAGTGTTCCTACCATCGCCCGCGTGAGATACACGCGCGTTCCGGCCTGTTGTATCTGGTTTTCGCACGGAAGGTCGTACATCACGAAGCTGAGATGCAGCTTCTCAGGAAACTCGGTGACCACGTCGTGTCCACGGTGCAGGACAGTACCGACACTCGAATCAATACGCTTCAGGTTGGTGAAGTATCCCGGCGCCGTCGCGCGGCCGCTGAGCCGGAAGCACGGGCCTTGCGGCAGGCCGCCGTCGGTCATAAGCACAAGGCCGCCGTCATAGTTCCAAACCGTCTTTTCATGGTTGGGCGGGCCCGAAGAGAGCGGCGCGGAAGCGGACAGCGACAAGGCGGCTGCCAGGACAAGAGAGGTTGAAAGGCGGCGAAACATTCGGTGTGTCCCTATGCCAGAGAGTTTACCCCCAAGCAGGTCAAGGAAAAAGAGTCCGCGGAGACTTCAGGAGGGCTAAGGGACAAGAACCGTCAGCAGAGCGGGTCTCAACGCGAAACCGCATCGGCCGTCTTACGGGGATACTTGGTCGAAACGTAGTCGTCGACAAGTTTCTGGAAGGCGGCAGCGAGTTCATCGTATGTGCCTTCGAGTGTCACGGTCTTCTGCCCGTCGATGTACACGGGGCAGCGCGGCGCTTCGCCGGTTCCCGGCAGGCTGATGCCGATACTGGCGGCCTTGGATTCGCCAGGGCCGTTCACGATGCAGCCCATTACCGCCAGGGTCATTGTTTCGACCCCTTCGTACTGCATCTTCCATGCGGGCATCATGTCACGAACGTAGCCTTGGATGCGTTCTGCCAGCTCCTGAAAGGTGGTACTGGTCGTCCGCCCGCAGCCGGGGCAAGCCGTCACGCTCGGCGAAAACGAACGAAGTCCTAGCGACTGGAGCAGTTCGCAGCAGGCATAGACCTCTTCGCGGCGGTCGCCACCAGGACGTGGCGTCAGGGAAATGCGGATCGTGTCGCCGATACCTTCATAAAGCAATACACCGAGCGACGCCGCGGACCACACCATGCCCTTCATGCCCATGCCGGCTTCGGTCAAGCCCAGATGGAGGGGCTGGTGCGTCTTGGTAGCCAAATCGCGATAAACAGTGATCAAGTCCCGTGGGCGCGAAGTCTTACACGAAATAATAATCTGGTCGCGGCGCAGGCCTGACTCGAGCGCCAGTTCTGTGGATTCGAGCGCCGAAATCACCATGCATTCGTTGATAATTTCCTCGGACTCTTTCCCCAGGTTCCGGTCGGTGTTCTCCTGCATTTTGCGCATAACCAGTTCCTGATTGAGCGAGCCGCCGTTCACACCAATGCGCACAGGCTTGCCGTGATCGACGGCCACTTTGCAGATAGTGGCAAACTGTTCGTCGCGGCGCTGCCCGGCGCCGACGTTCCCTGGATTGATGCGGTACTTGTCCAAAACTTTTGCGCATTCAGGATACTTCGTCAGCAGCACGTGGCCGTTGTAGTGAAAGTCGCCGATGATCGGCACGCGGCAGCCGGCGTCCAGCAAGCGCTTCTTGATAGCAGGCACGGCCTCGGCCGCTTCCGGCACATTCACGGTCCAGCGCACCAGCTCGGAGCCGGCTTCGGCCAATTCCAGCGTCTGCTGCGCGGTCGATTCCACGTCGGCCGTGTCCGTGTTCGTCATAGACTGCACGACGATGGGGGCGCCAGCGCCCACCGAGATGTGGCCCACCTTCACACCATAGGTTTTCTTGCGCGGATGACGGAGAGCCGTCGCATCGAAGCCCGCTATCTGGTTCAGCATATGCGCTTATTTTAACAGCACAAAGAAGAGGTAAGGAAGTAAGGAGGCAGGGAAAGAAAGACCCCGAATCTGTCCTGCTTTCCGGGCCTCTCGGCTGTCAAACGCGGGACTTCGATTGCGCGAAAGAAGCAGCGACACGGCGGTAAGCAAGTTCCTCGCTGTAGCGATTCGCGATGCGCCGTGAATCCGGACCCGGCTGCTGTTTTCGACCCATCACGGCCACGGGTCGCGCGGCCGCGCCGCTTTCGGCCGCGACCCTGGGGCGAGGTTGCCGATTCGCGAGCGCTTCGGCGCGTTGACGAGAAACCGCCTTGCGCATGAGCGTCCGACGGCGTTCGCCGAGAGCCCATTGGTAGAGGAAGTAGATCAGCAAGTCACATCCAAGAACGCACAGGGTAACAAACAAGGTCAAAGACATCAGCCATCCACTCGCAACTGAATCTGCGCGCCGCTTTGCGGCGACACCCCAAAATTAGCGCTTTCCACAATCGAAAATCCTTAGGGCTTCGTGAGGAAGTTGTTAGGGGCGCTACTTTACTCCTTTAGAGCAGCAGCAGGAGCTGCATCCCGGCCCGGCGGCAATCCATACGCGCCGATTTACCGGTGTCGGTTAAGGACCGATGAACGCGCCGATGTCCCACGAAGAAGGCTGAGTCGCAGTGGTCACGCCGGAAGGCCAAGTCGAGCCAGGAGCAAGTCCGGTGGCCATGGGCAAGCCAAGCGCCCCGCCGGTGCCCAGATCGGGCGAGGAAGGTTCGAGGACGAAGTCCGAGGGAGCCGCGGGCGCGGCGGAAACAAACTTCGGATCGGCCACAAAGGAATGCTTGTCGAAGCCGGCGAGCTGCCAGCCGGCGAGGTTGTCTGCAGTGTCGAAAAGCATAAACGCCGCCCCGGAGCCGAAATCGTAGTCATTGTAATCAAAGACCAGGCTCGAGGAGCTGACGCCGGATTCGACGTGAACGGCACGGGTAATGTTGCCCGCGAGAATGTTGTTCTTGATGGTGATATTCGAGGTGGTTGTGGTTGAACTGGAAGTGTAGAGGTCGATGGCGGTGGAATTGTGCCAGCACACATTGCCAACGAAAACGTGACCGACGCCGTTGGCGAGGAAGCACTCGCCGTTGACCTGGTTCCAGACGAGATTGTAGAGAAACCGGTTGTTCTGCGTGGGAGCGTCATTGGTAAAAAGCCCGTGAGAGCCGTTGTCGTGGATAGCGTTGAATTGGACGGTGTTGTTCGATGAACCGCTCAGTGCGGAACCGGCGCCGGCGCATTGGAAGTTCCATCCCGTTTCCGCGATTTGCATAAATAAGGTTTTTCTGAACCACATTGTTGCTGGAAGCTTCGAGTTCGATGCCACCGCCTTCGGCGGCCGGGTTCGTCCGGTCGGTGTTGTGGTAGAGGGTGTTTGAGAAGACCGACGAGTGGTTGGTCCACTGCAGATAGATGCCCTCACCGTTGTCGTGAACGGTGTTTCCGGAAATGATGATTCCGGAGAGAAAGACACCTTTTGGCAAGGCGACGCCCTGGCAATTGCCGCCGATGGCGCAGCCGTAGGTCGCGATTCCGTCATGATGGCTGGTCGTAACGGTGTTACCGACGATCGAGCCGGAAGTAATTGGATGGGTGGGATCGAGCGAGACCAAAGAGATGCCGTCGCTGGCCATGCCGGAAACGCTCAGTCCGCGGATCACGCAATTGTTACAATCTTCGAGATGCACGCCGTGACCAGCGCCGCTGGCTAATACCAGATTGTTGAGAAGCAGGTCGTGAGGAGGGTTGCCGTTCTGTTCGTGCGCATAGATCACACCGTTCGTCGGAATACCGTTTCCGCCGCCAAGGTGGAGATTTTGTAGCGTGACGTATGCGAGCCCAGACAAGTCGACAACCAGTTTGCGGTCGCCCACCTCCACTCCGGGCCTCAAGTAAGCCGAGCCCGGATTCATCGCGGCGTAGACATACAGTTCATTCGAGGTCCAATACCAGTCGCCGAAAGCAGACAAGGAGGAAATAGATGTTTGCGCATCGCCGTTCGTGCCATCGAAGGTGACAAGATTCGGCTGCGTAGGTACTTTGGCTTTCCACACATTTTTCCGACAGCTCGAACAGAGTGTCCAAGCTGACTGAGGCACTAGGTCGGTGCCAGCGACCATGGGAGCTGCTCCGTTTCCGTAAGCATCAATCACGATCGGATTGTCGGCGTCGCCGGAAGAAGAGATGGCGAGCAGTTCGCGCCACGTATCGCCCCGCTTAAAGAGAATGTGGTCACCGGGCGAGAAGTTACGGGCATTGACTTTGGCGATCGTGCGCCACGGAGAGGATGCGGAGGCGCCGTTGTTGCTGTCGTCGCCGCCTGCGGAGTCAACGTAGTAGGAGTTGCCCGAACCGGAAGCAGAGGCGGAAACGACTAAGAGACTGAAGGACTGCGACGCCACGGCCTCGGCGGAGTCGCGGACCTGCAGCTTGAGTGCAGGATCAGCGGCTTCGGTCGGTGTTCCGGTGATGATTCCCGAAGGGGGATCAAGCAGCAATCCGAGCGGCAGAGCTCCGGAAACGAGGCTCCAAGTGTAGGGGGGAGTTCCGCCCTGAGCGTCGAGGGCAAAGTTGTAACCTGCGCCGACGGTGGCGGTTGGAAGGGTTGTTGTGGCAACCGTCAGTGTTGAAGTCGTGCTCGTCCCCGCAGCAATGGAAAGCGTCAATTTCGCAGTGGCAAAGTGTTCCGCGCCGTCCTCGACGCCAAAACTGATCGTCTCGCGGCTCGCGGCGCTTGGGGAGCCGGCAATCAGTCCGGTAGTAGCGTTCAACTGCAACCCGGCCGGCAGCGCGCCCGAGGTGACACTCCAGGAATACGGTGACACGCCACCTTCCGCCGTGAGTGGGAAAGAGTACGCGCTGCCCGCCGTGCCTGAGGGCATGCTAGTCGTTGTGATCGTCAAATTCGAAGCCGCTGCGGCTGAGGCTGCAGGCCTTGTGCTTCCGCAACCTGGGAGCGAACAGACGGCGAATGACAAAATGACGACGTATGAAACGAAGCCGTAACGCATGGATAGTCTCCAAAGCCGGACACTTCGGTAGGAGTGGCGAGCGAGAAAACGAAAGCCGGCGGATTCGCTATTCGACCTTTTAGCAATGTGCTGCGAGTGGAGTTAGCTGGACGCTAGTGCAAATGAAGGACAGGTCCGTTTTTGTCCCGTGGGGCGGGAGCGCAAACGAATGCACGCTCGAGCCAGTACGGTCGCGGGCTACCATTTACCACCTTGAGGTAGATCTTCCGGTCGGGTTAGGATTCAGGGCACAGGCTTCATTCCTTTGCAGCAAAGAGGTGTGACTATGCCAGTCCAAGTGAAACGAATCACGTTGTGGCGGAAAGAACTCGAGAACCGCGCCGGGAGTTTGGCGTCAGCTTTGGAACCCGTAGCGGAAACGGGCACGAACCTGGAAATCGTCATGGGGTATTGCTACCCGGGAGATCGCGCGAAAGCGGCCGTGGAGCTTTATCCCGTGAAAAACAAGAAAGCAATGGCAGCGGCGCAGTCGGCGGGGCTGGCGGCTTCAACTATTCCAGCGGTGCTGATCGAGGGAGATAACAGGGCCGGAATGGGACACGCCATAACCAAGGCGCTGGCCGATGCGGGCATAAATCTGGATTTTCTTGTCGCCCAGGTGATTGGAAGAAGGTTTTCGGCCGTGGCCGGGTTTGAGAACGACGCCGACGCCACCAAAGCAACCACGCTGATCAAGAAGGTGGCGGCAAGGAAGAAGTAGGGGACGAACCTCTGGCCAGTTTCTTTCGGGCCCGCTCGGTTCTGGGCGTCCTCCGGGCTCTCGGGGCACCTTTTTGTTTTTCCGGCCGTCCATAACAGCATTAGGGGAAGCGCTCGCGATCCGCAGAGTGCAAAGGAGGTCCACATGGGGAAGGGGTGGCTGGCTCTGGCGTTTTTGGTGACGCTGCCGTTTGCGCTGGCAGCTAGCGAACCCGAGACGCCCGCACCTCGGGAGGTGAACCTGGTCGCCTCGGACGGCACCACCTTGAAGGCCACATACTTTGCAGCTGCCAAAGAGGGGCCAGGGGTAGTGCTGATGCACCAGTGCAACCAGCAGCGCAGGAAGTGGGATGAACTGGCGGGGAAACTAGCAACCGCGGGAATTCACGTGCTGACGGTCGATTACCGCGGCTTCGGCGAGAGCGGTGGCACTCGGTTCCTGGATATTCCGGGACCGGAACGCGCCCAAACGGTACGCGAAAAATGGCCCGGAGACATGGACTCGGCCTATGCCTACTTGATGTCGCAGAAAGGAGTAACGCGCCGGGTAGCGGGCGCCGGCGGAGCGAGCTGCGGGGTAAACCAGGCGATTCAGCTCGCGCGTCGCCATCCAGAAGTGAAATCACTGGTGCTGCTCTCGGGGAACACCGATCTGGACGGCCGGAATTTCCTGAGGAAATCGACACAGGTACCGATCCTGCTGTCGGCGGCGGACGACGATCAGGGAGCCGTGGAACTGATGGAGTGGCTCTACGCACTTTCGCCAAATCCGGGCAGCAAATTTGTGCACTACCAGACGGGCGGGCATGGCGTCGATATGTTCCTGCCGCATCGGGAACTGCCCGCCATGATCGCGGAGTGGTACGTGCAAACGCTGGTGGAAACCCCGGGGGAAGCGCCGGCAGTTGAGACGCGCCGTACGACTCCAGAAGAGGTGAAGACGCTAAACCTTCTGGACGAACCAGGCGGTGCCGCGAAGGTCATGGAGCGATTGAACGAAGCCCGGCGGAAGGATCCGCAAGCGAATTTGTTCAACGAAGGCCTGGCCAACGTGATCGGCTATGAACATCTACAAGCCGGAGACACCCAGGGCGCGATCGAAATCTTCAAGCTGAACGTTGTGGCTTACCCGAACTCCCCTAATGTTTACGACAGCTTGTCCGATGGCTACGTTGCCGATGGTCAGAAAGACCTGGCGCGTGAGAATGCCAAGAAAGCGCTGGCGCTGCTTCCACGAGACACGACCGACGACGAGGCGCGTCGGAAAGCCATTCAGGAAAGCGCGGAAGGGAAGCTGAAGCAGTTGGGCGGGAATCCATAGGGCGCCTTATGGCGGTTAGACGCACACGTTCTAGGCGCGCAGAAAAGGGCACCGGCTCGCTCCTTTTTCCCGCACCCTTCTCGCGACGGTACTAGTTCTCGACGGTGTCCTTCTTCATGGGGCCGCGGATGCCAAGCAGCGTCTGCTTGTCGTCGGATGAGACCTTGAATTTGTCGAGCGCGCCGAAGGGATCGTCGACGAGCGCGCTTCAAATCTTTGCTCGGCATATTTGCAAAGAGGGCGCTGTGACGCGGCCCTCAGAAGCGTTTACACGGGAATTGGCTCTAGCCTGGCCAGGGTTCGTCGGCGCTGCCGCCGTAGATCGACGGAACCTTAGAACCCATCGGGCGCAGATACACGGCGAGCTGGCCGCGATGGTGAATGCTGTGGTTGTTGATGAAGCTGAGGTAGAACACCACCGGGAAGTTGAACGTGCCAAGGAAGTCGACGGGCGTGGTGAGCTGCTCGGCAGTCATGGCGCCCACGCGATTCATGGCCCGGTTGAAATTCTTGTCGTACCACTCGATGAGCTCCTTAACGTTTTTCGGTTCTTCCTTGAAGCGAGGTTCCATCTGGAACTTGTGATCGGCGATTTCGTCGGTCATCTGGACGTCGCAGGACGCGAGATGCCAGGCGAGCTCCCAGGCGGTGCGAGCCTTGGGGTCGGGGCGGTAGTCGCGCTGAGCATCCGGAATAGCGGCGATTACTTTCTTGGTGATTTCCAGTTCGCGAGCCAACCCCTGCAGCATCGCGTCCCGCGTCGCAACGGCGTACTCCGGGGAAAGCCCTGGTTGAGGTGCAGTCATGAATCCTCCTCCGTCAGAGTCATTACGGCTGACCCTGAGTCGGCCGCGATTGTACAACAGCAAAACGAAGGGCGGATGAATAGGAAATCAAGCCGCTAGCCAGCGGAGCTTCCCCGGTCACCGTTGGCTGACCGGGCGAGGCAGATTGGGCTTGATGCCGAAGTGCGCGCTGCCCCAAGCGCAAAGCGACTCCATAAGGGGTACGAGTTTTTCACCCTCGCGGTTCAAGGAATAGCTGACCTGCGGTGGCACGGAGGGACTGGCCCGGCGCGCGATGACCCCGTCGGACTCCAGTTGGCGCAACTGCTCGGTCAAAACCTTGTCCGAGATCTTTGGAATCTTCCTCCGGATCTGGGCAAACCGGCGAGGTCCAAAGGAAAGATGCCAAAGGATTTGCACCTTCCACTTGCCGGATAGGACATTGATCGAAGCCTGCACGGGGCAGCCGTGGTGGTCTTTCATCTGAAGAACTCCGAATTCCTGAACGACACTCGGCCCAGACTAACATTTTTGTGCGTACTTCCGCCGGGTCGCTCTTGGCTATACCATGCCTGTGTACGAATTGGGCCCGCACGACCGCCATCCCGCCTAGGCTCTCGCTGCGTCGAGCCCGCCAAGGAGAAGCCTATGATCCTCATTACGGGAGCCTCGGGAACCGCAGGACGTGCCGTGCTCGACGAGATGCGCAAGAGCGGTAAGGAGCTTCGCGCCATGTATCGCGCTGAGGAGGACGCGCGCAAAGCGCCCGGCGGCCTTGGCGTCGTGATAGCCGACTTTGCGGACAGGGAAAGCTTGCGGCGCGCCTTGGACGGGGTGGAGACGCTGTTCTTGGTGTGCTCGCCGATTCCGCAACTGGCCGAGCTTGAGAGCAACGTGATCGATGCAAGCCGCGAGAAAGGCGTGAAACATATCGTGCTGCATTCCGCCCTTGGGGCTGGCGATTACGCTAAATCGTTTCCGAGTTGGCACCGCGTGGTGGAAGACAAGCTCAAAGCTTCCGGGCTTGCGTACACGATTCTGCGGCCGAACGGTTTCATGCAGAACATCGTGGCCTACAATGCGCCGAGCATCCGCGCACAAGGGGCCTTTTATGCGGCGATGGGCAGTGCGAAGACGAGCTTGATCGACGTGCGGGACGTGGGCGCGGCGGCGGCGAGGACACTCGACCAACCCCAGGCGCATGCGGGACGGATCTACGAACTCAACGGGCCGGAAGCGGTGAGCAACGACGAAATAGCCGCGCGAATCTCGCGGATCGCCGGGCGCACGGTGAAGTACGTAGACATTCCGGAGGCCGCGCAGCGAAAGGCCATGCTCGACGCGGGCTTGCCGGAGTGGCAAGTAAACGCGCTGCTCGAGTTGCAGCAGTACTACATCAGCGGAAAAGCCGCGGGTCCGGCAGACACGCTCGAGAACCTGCTGGGGCGCGCGCCGCGTAGGCTCGACCCTTTCCTGGAAGAAAACCAAGGCAGCTTCCGAAGCCAGGCCGCAAGCGCCTGAAGGGATCCCGGGACCGCAATGATGCACTCGGAGAATTTGTCCGAAATTACTTTGAAGAATTTGTCAACCGAAAGAATCGGAGCACCGGTCAGGCCAATTTTGCGCCGGAATTTGTGGAGCACGGCGCGGATGTGCCGCCGAGGATGACCGCGTGGTGATGCCGAATCACTCCGATGGGGAAGGAAAAGGCCAGCGGAAACCAGTATGAGTTTTCCGGGATTGTACGCACACCGGCAACTGGTTGAGCGCTCGGCCCAGCTCCGTCCGCCGCAGCCCGCGAAGGGCTGATCAAAGAGCGCCGCGGAGGCCGAGGACGTCGGCCTGTTCGCGCATCGCGGCGATGCAAAAAGAGATGTGATCATCGAGAGAAACGCCGAGTTCTTCGGCACCCTTGACCATGTCTTCGCGGCTGACGGCGCGAGCAAAGGCCTTGTCTTTCATCCGCTTCTTCACCGAACCGGTTTCAAGATCAAGAATGCTCTTCGACGGGCGCACGTAAGAGCATGCCGTAAGGAAGCCGGCAAGCTCATCGCAGGCAAAGAGAGTTCGTTCGAGACGGGACTCCCGCGGAACGCCGGTGTAGTCCGCGTGAGAGAGTATGGCGCGGATCAATTCCTCGCTGTAGCCGCGCTCGCGAAGGATTATTGCGCCTTCGGCGGGGTGCTCGCGGTCGCAGACGTGGTCATTATTGGGCCAGCGCTCGTAGTCGAAATCGTGTAGAAGAGCGGCAAGGCCCCAAAGTTCCTCGTCGGCGCCGTTTTTGCGGGCGTACGCGCGGACGCACGCCTCGACGGCTAGCATGTGTTTGCGCAAACTCTCGGATTGAGTGTACTCGCAGAGCAGTTTCCAGGCATCGTCGCGTGTCGGCATGTCGGCTTCCTTTGAAATCGGGTCTCGAACGCGTTTGAAATGATACGACGGCTAGCGAAAAGGGTTGAAGGCGACGGGAAGCGCAGAAAAATTGTGGAAATAGTTCCGAAAGGGAAACAGCGGGCCGGGGAGTGAAAGCACAACATCTAGTTGTCTTGGTGACGCGAGCCCACAAGCGGCTGAAGAAGAGGGTTCTCACCCGGCCGGCAGGACAGGCGAAAAACCGGCGTAAACACCGGTAATTTCGGTCGTTCGCCACAAAGAAATGTGAAAAATATCCTTGACACGAAATACAGGGTTAGGCGAAACTCCATTCGCGCCAGGTAACTGCCTTCCCTCGAGAACGTTCCGACGTTCCTTCCTATCCGCACGCCGGAAAATTTAAAAAGGTCAGCGAGGAGTCCCGGTGTCCGCAAATATGGAAAAGCAACCCATGAACTCGTTGGAGATGGATCGGGAAGTCATACGTTGTAAGACTTGCGGCCTGGTCCAGTATCGGACCCGCACCGGCAACTGCCGTCGCTGCGTGCGCGCGCTACCTCAGCGAATGGAGTATCTGATCCCGGAGGCGCCGCCACAGGAGCAGGTGGCGCCGGAAGCGGTGGCGAGCAAGTTCGCGAATCAGGAGACGGTCGAGAACATCGGCCAGCGGATTCGCCAACTGAGAGAGTCGCGGGGCATGACGCAGAGCCAGCTGCAGGCGCGCTCGAAGGTGAGCCGATCGTACCTCTCGCGCATCGAGAGCGGACAAATGACGCCGAGTCTCGGCACGCTTGAGAAGATTTCCGAAGCATTGAACGTAGGGCTGAACCGCTTCTTCATTCCGGAGTCGGACGGCGAGGCGTTGCTCGAGGACCCCTTCATTCAGGGGTTGCGGCCGTTCCTGCGGCAACTAGATTGGGAACAGTGGCAGTCCATCCTGAAGAGGTTGCAGGCCATCAGCGACCATGTGAACGCGGCTCCGATCAATCTCCGCCCTATCGGTAACCCGGCACGGCTCCCGCAGCCCGCGCCGACGAATGGCAACGGGCAGCACGGGCACATCGGACATGCGAGCCATTCGAATGGGCTGATTCCCGCGCAAGCTCATGGTCAACCGCAAGCGTACCCGCTGCGGCGACCCGGGATGCCGGCATTTCAGCGGCCTTTGGCGCGCTAAGAGAACTCCTGAGAGAGGTGGGAAACGGCGCTCCGGTCTGACCGGGGCGCCGTTTTTCATTGGACCCGCGGGTATGGTAATCTTCCACAGCCTTCGGCATCGTCAGCCGGGAACCATTCGCCGGTCGTAACCGGCGAGAAGGATGCCGTTAGCTATTCCGATCGCCGTTCCCGAGTTGCGGAGCTTCAAAAATTTTTTGCAACCACTCGGCCTCGAAAATCGTCGAAGTGACTAGGACCGGGGTCAACCCAGCCGAAATCCGGGGACCTATCGCGTCCAACCTCCGTATGGTATCTCGCGGACGAAAAATCGTGCTCGCGGCGAGCACATCGGAATCGTCTGAGCACCTGCACAGCGCTTGGAAGCAGATGCTGCTCGCGACTCTTCCCTCGCGTTACGCCTCAGTTTTCAATGTGGACTGGGCCGGCAAGGGAGAGGTCTGGCCTGACGGACAAGCCAAATATGTTCCCCAGGGACTGCGGGTGGTGGAGGCGCTGTTAGCCGAGCGATTCCCCGCGGAAGACATCGCGGTCTGCTATGCCGATGAGCTCGATCAGTTTCTGGGCGAGGACACGCGAGTTGTGGGCATACACGCTCACAATCCGTTGGGCATCACCTTTGCCACCGACGTCTATGCCTATTTCTATGGCGCGGACGTGGAACCTATCAATGCAGAGGAATTCCGCCGCCTGATCCTTCATCCGCTGCTTCGCCAGCACAAACCTCACTTGAAGATCATCGTCGGTGGCCCCGGCGCGTGGCAGATCGAGAAGAAGGACCTGCAAGATGAATGGCTGATAGATTGCATCTTCGACGGGGAAGCGGAAGAAGGGGTCGTCGAGCTGTTTGAAACTGCAGTTCGTGGCGAGCCCATTCCACGAAAGGTGGAAGGACACAGTCCGCGAATGGAGAGCATTCCGCGACTGCGCCACCGCTCGACGTACGGCGCTGTGGAAATCACACGCGGATGCGGCCGCGGCTGCCAGTTTTGTTCGGTTGCTTTGCGAGCAGGGAAGAGCTTTCCCCTTGAGCAAATCCTCGCGAATGTGCGCACCCAGGCGGCGGAAGGTGCTGAGTTTGCACTGCTGGTCACCGAGGATCTGTTCCTATACGAGCATGGCCCGCGTTTCGCAACGAATGTTCCTGCGCTTCAGCGGTTGTTTGAATCCGTGGCAGCCGTGGACGGAATCGAGTACATTGGCCTAACGCACGGCACCATGGCCCCGATCGTCGCTGAGCCCAGCATGATCGGTGAACTTCAACTGGCCGTGGACCGCAGCGTTTTTACGCATCCCGCCTCGACGCACCCGGAAAAGCGCTACCAGAGCCTGTTCATCGGAATCGAGACCGGCTCGCCCCGGCTGTTTACGCAGCTCATGAAGGGTAAGGGCTATCCGTTCCGTCCGGAGCAGTGGCCGGATGTCGTTCTGAAGGGCATGGAGATTCTGAATCGCAACAACTGGTTTCCTCTCTGCACCTGGATCCTCGGTCTGCCCGGCGAGACGCCCGACGATACCCGGCTGTCGTTGGATCTACTCCACGCTCTGAAAGACGCGAAGTGGTGCGTGATACCTACGCTGTTCGTGCCGCTCGAGGATACCCGACTTCAGAACCGCGAGGGTGCAAAGCTCTTCAAGCTCACCGACCTGCAATGGGAGTTTTTCTTTACTTGCTGGCGGTACAACATGGATTTTTTCCACCGCGCAAAGAGCGCGCATCTGGTCTATAACCTGGGAATCCCGCTGTATTACTACCTGCTAGGCCGGCGGCTTTTTGGCAAAGCCATGAAGTATCCTCTATTGCGTCTGGGGCACTTTCCGGAGTGGATACTTA
>DATFTB010000133.1:0-13217 GCA_035262325.1 Candidatus Acidiferrum sp. | reverse complement strand
TACTCCCCTCGACTCCGAAGATGCGGATCGTTGCCATGGTCGCTCCGCGGTGTTTCTTGGCGAGCGCCAACAGCGATCCGTCGGGCGAAAGCGACCAGTTTTCAATGAACCACTCCGACTCCGGAATGACTTTGAGGAGCGACCTTCGACCGGTCTGAGAATCGAACGTGTTGAATATAAGCCGGTCGGTCGAGTACTGACTGAAGATGCAGACGTTCGAATCTCGCCGGGCACACTGAAGATTGTTAATACCCGTTTCGGCGAGCACCGGCTCCGGTACGCCACCGGCGAGGGAAATTCGCATGAGCCGTACCTTGCCGGATGGATCGTTCGGCGGAGCTGTCAGCAAAAAGAGGATCGATTTACCCTGGGGCCCCAGCCGCGCCACGATGACATTTTCATCGCGTCCGACCAGCAGTTCAGGCGCGGGCTGATCGAGCGCTTGCTTGAACAGATGGAGGCTTCCGTTGCGGTCGGAGACGAAGAGGACAGACTTGCCGTCGGGCGTCCAGTCATACGGGTAGTTGCGCAGTTCATCGAGACTGAGCCGCTGCGGTTGGCCCAGGTGACCGTCCGCGTCGCGGACTTCCGCGACGTAGACTTGCGGGGAATAAGCCAGTCTCAAGAAGCTTAGGTGTTTCCCATCGGCGGACAAATTGATGCGGGCTTTCTCGTCGGGGCCCGAGGTGAGCCGCACGGGTTCTCCCGCCGGCTTGTAGGTGTGCACGTCAATTTTTTGCGCCCACAGATTGGAATCCGAGCGGTTCGGCGGCGGTTCCTGGAGCGAATAGATGACGCGGTCGTCCGGAGTCCACACCAGGGCATTCCAAAGCCGGGGATTTCTGAGAATGACCTCCGTCTGACCGCTAGCTGGGTCGCACGCTTCAATCGAAACTTCGCCACTGTCCATGGTTGGCTTGAAGACGTACCGCAGATAGACGACCCGCCGGCCGTCGCGAGACCAGATCACAGAACCGTAGTCGCCTCCCTCCGCATCCATCAGCCGCCTCGGGTGATCCCCGTCGGCATCCATGAGCCACAATTCCTGGCGATCGTAGTCACCGCGGGTGAAAGCAATCTGCTTCCCGTCGGGAGAGACCGCGCCCTGCTCCAAATCGTCCATCAACTTGTGAGCTGGGCCCCCCAAAATGGACAGCGACCACAGGCTAGGCTTGCTCTGCGGCCATTTCCGGCGCGTTGCGAGGACCCGGGTGCCGTCGGGAAACCAGCTCACGTCGCGCGTTTTCAGATCATCCGGCTCGGCGATGGCATGCGTCTCGCCGGAACTGAGAACGCGAAGGAATAGGCCCGTCTTATCGGCAAAAGCAACGTACTTGCCGTCAGGCGACAAGGCGGCGCTACTGATGGGATCGTTCCTCGGATTTCCTGTCACGCGGCGCTCCGCTGGCCGTAGAGCGGCGGCCGAGCGGCGGCCCGCGTGCCAGCCTGCGCTCATGCCGATCACGAGCACGGCTCCTGCGGTCGCGAGAACCAGTGCATAGTTTCTTGTCGCCGAAGTGCCTAGGGCGCGAGCGGGTGCGGGTTGCTGCTTGGCTTCGACCGGCGCGATGAAGCGATAGCCTCGCCGCGCCAGGGTCTCGATGAAGCGTGGGTTTTCGGCGGAGTCTCCCAGAGCGTCCCGGAGCCGTTTGATGGCGGCATTCAAACCGTGATCAAAATCGACGAAGGTATCGGCGGGCCAGAGCCGGGCCCGCAGTTCCTCGCGCGTGACGACCGCCCCCGGCTTCTCAAGAAGCAGGCTGAGGATCTGGAAGGGCTGTTCCTGCAAGCGAACTTTCGTGCCTTGCCGCAAGAGCTCACCGCTTTCGAGATCAGCTTCGAATAAACCGAAGCGGACGACCGAGCTCCGGGCCCTCTGGCGCATGCCCAAATCCCCTTCGACCGGATCCATAGCTTACCTACGCACTTTCTGCTGCGAATGTTTCCGGTCCCGTTGCCCGTTACCTGCGCCTCTATCCCTCAGAGGCCCAGGAACTTGACGCGTTAAACAGATGCGCAGCTCGCCACCGGGACGGCATTGAGGTAGCTGCGGTTCAGCCCGAGCCTTGGCGATCACGAGGGAGGTGAGCGCCATGAACCTCAAGACGTTCTGGCTGACCCTTTCGTTAGCTCTAGCCGTCGCTCCAATCAAACGAACGGGCAAAAACAGCCAAAAGAGGCGACCTTGCGGTCAAGGTTTCCATTTTCAATGACGCCCAAATCGGCGATGCGAAAGTGACGACGGCGGAAAGTGTGGCGGCCAGACTGTTTGCCCGCGCAGGCATTCGAATTGACTGGCTCAACTGCGGGCACGCAACGGAGACCGGCGAAGAGAGGGCGTCTTGCAGCAAGGCGGCGTTCCCGGAGCACTTCGAAGTCCGCCTCCGGCAGAAGTCCCTCAATCTGCACGAGTCGACGCTTGGATTGTCGTTTCTGGGCGACGACGGAATCGGATGTCATGCGGATGTGTTTATGCCGGGGTTGAGCCCAGCCAGCAGGAGGCTGGTCTAAGCGCGGAAGCCATCCTAGGATTGGTGATCGCACACGGACTAGGACACTTGTTGCTGGGCACCAACTCCCACGCCGCCCGAGGCGTCATGCGTGCGAACTGGAAAAAGCAGGACCTTTCTCTAGCGGGCAAGGGCATGCTTGGCTTTACTGAGGATCAGGCCCAAAAGATGGGCGGGCGGCTCGAAAGCGCTTCACTACCGGCAGGGCCGCTCGGCGCGAGCCGCTCTCGTTGAAGAAAGCACTCCTCCCGCCGGCACATTGCATTTCCGGAAACAATCGTCGCAAGGATCCGTATATACAGAAGGACCAGGGGGGAGGTGCGCGCGGGACGACCACTCGCGCCTAGTTGGTCGAAATAGGCTGGAGCGTGTATGCGTCGACTGGGTTCGGGGCTGGTGTGCCTCTTGTTTGTGAGTGCTTTAGGGGCTTTGCGGGCGGTCGCTCGACAGACGGCGTCTGCTTTGAAGAAGCCCGACAAAGCAACCCTCGTTCGCCTGGACAAATCGCTTCCGGACCTGATGGCAAAAGGCGCTGTTCCAGGACTTTCGATTGCTTTGATCCGGGATCGAACGACGTACTGGGTGCACTCGTTCGGTGTCCGCGACGCAAAATCTGGACAGCCGGTTACGGAAGAAACGATTTTTGAAGCGGCTTCGCTGAGCAAGCCTGTGTTCGCCTACGGCGTGTTGAAGCTGGTCGATCAGGGAAAGCTAGACCTCGACACCCCGCTCACACGGTATCTGTCTCCGCCGTACATCGAGGGAGATGACCGCCTGCAGAACATTACCGCCAGATATGTCCTGAGCCACCGCACGGGCTTCCCGAACTGGAGGGGAGACGGGAATGCCTTGACGATTCGCTTCACGCCGGGAGAGCGTTTCAGCTACTCCGGCGAAGGCTTTGTTTACCTGCAGAAAGTCGTCGAGAAGGTCACGGGCAGAGCGCTGAACGATTACATGGCGGAGGCGGTGTTCGTGCCGCTTCGAATGAAGAGCAGCAGCTACGTTTGGCGGGACGACTACGATCGACGAACGGCGACAGGTCACGACGGAGACGGCCAAACGCGGGAAAAATCCAAACCAAAGGAAGCGAACGCCGCGGCGAGTCTTCACACCACCGCTGCCGACTATGCGCTGTTTGTCGAGGCCGTGATGAAAGGCACGGGCCTGAAGCCGAAAACGGTTCGCGAAATGGAGAGACCCCAGATTGCTGTAGACCCGGAATGCACAAACTGCACCGATCGCGCGCCGAAGGAGCTTTCGAGGAATGTGTTCTGGGGGCTCGGTTGGGGCATACAGGAAACCGGGCCGGGCGAATCGCTGTGGCACTGGGGGGACAACGGTGCGTTTAAGTGCTTTGTGGTTTTCTATCCCAGGCGCAAAATCGGCATGGTGCTGTTCACAAACAGCGAAAATGGCTTGAGCATCGCTCAAGCAGTGGAGGCCGAGGCGCTTGGCGGCGACCAGCCGGCCTTCACCTGGATCAAATACGACAGGTATGACTCGGAGGCGATACGGTTTGCCAGGGCCGTAAGGGAAAACGGGGCTGGCCCGGCGATCGACGAATTTCGACCGGCGCTGCTGCGAGGCGATATTTCCGAGGGCTTCATTAATTCCACCGGATACCGCTTGATGGGTCAAAACAAGCTCGCAGACGCGATACGGATTTTTCAGCTGAATGTTGCGCTGTATCCCAGGTCGTGGAACGTTTATGACAGCCTCGGCGAGGCGTACATGAATCACGGCGAAAAGGAATTGGCGATACAGAATTACGAAAAGTCACTGGAGTTGAATCCCCAAAACGAAAAGGGTGCTGCCACCCTTCAGAAACTGAAGCGGCTTTAGCGGCGGAGGGGCGATCTTCGGACGGGCTCGGCCCGCGCTGCTCTTATCAGTTAAACTTGGGTGATGGCGACTTGGACAAGCGGTGAACGAGCACGTTCCATTCCCGGAGCCGTCTGGCTCCTTGGCGGGGTTTTATTCTCACTTGCCGCCGTAACTCTTCTGGTCTGGCTCATTACCGGAGCAGGGCTTATGCGGCTGATCGCGAGTCTGCGGGGCGGCGGTACGGTCATTGAAGCGAGTCAGCCCACGGTCGTCCGGCAGATTCAACAGTTGCAGCGGCTCGAAACGGTTCGCTACACGATGGATAAGATTATCTCCGGTGAGCGCGACAGCGCGTACCTGCCCAAGTTCCTCGTGAGTGACCGGTTGCTCCTGTTCGTCCACGGCGAAGTGATCGGCGGAGTGGACTTCAACAAGCTCCAGCCCCGCGATGTCTCCGTACGGGGGCGCACCGTTACGGTTCATCTCCCGAGCCCAGAGATTCTCGTGACGCGGGTGGACAACGCAAAAACACGCGTATATTCCCGCGATACAGGTCTGTTTTCCTCACCTGATCCCAACCTTGAGAGCGAAGTGCGCGAAGAGGCCGAACGCCAATTGCAGCAGGCCGCGGAGCAAGACGGCATTCTGAAGACCGCCGAGGAGAATGCGCGCAGCGCCTTAACCACCATCCTCAAGGGATTGGGATTCGATCGAGTGGAGTTTTCCTAAACGCCGGCGGATTCTTACTGGATGATCCTGCCTTGCGTGTCGCGGATTTCGGTTTTACCGAGGTTCAGTTTTTTCAGGTCTGTTTCGATTCTGGCCCTGTCGCCGACGGCCAGCACGATCATCTTGTCCGGCTGGATAAACTGCTGAGCAGCAGCGCGAGCTTGCTCGGCCGTGACCGCCTTGATCTTACCCGGCAAGACGGAGAAATAGTCGGGCGAAAAATCGTAAACGTACACCTGTGCGATGGTCCCCGCTGCCTCGTCGCCGGCCTCGAACCGCCCGGGCATCGATTGCGCGATCGCATCCTTGGCCAGCGTAAGCTCGGCGGGGGTCAATTGCGTGTCCCGCATGCGGTTCAGTTCCTTGAAGATCTCCGCCGCCGCGAGAGCTGTCGCGTCGGTACGCACGTCGGAATAGACGATGAATGGCCCAGGGCCAACGCGGTAGTTGAAAAACGACTGGGCGCCATAGGTAAAGCCGTGCTGCTCCCGCAGGTTCATGTTGATCCGGCTGGAGAAGAGCCCGCCGAGAACGGCGTTCATTACCTCGATCTGCGGATATTCCGGTGTGGAACGCTCGGGGCCCAGCGAACAGAAAAGCAGCGTGGTTTGCTGGGCGTTCGGACGGTCCACGAGAATCAGCCTGGCGTCTGAGGGAGCGGGTGCGGCGAGGGCCGGCAGAGAATCGGCTCCCCGTTTCCAGCCTCCGAACTGCTTTTCGACCAGAGGCTTCAGATCTGCGAGCTTTATGTCGCCGGCGATGACCAGTGCGGCCTGGCTCGGAGAGTAATGCTGCCAGAAGTTCACCAGATCGTCGCGGGTCGTGCCCTTGATCGATTCCGGGGTGCCGATATCGGGGTACCCGTAAGAGTTCTTGGGGCCATAGAGCGCGGCGGCGTAGACACGCGAGGCCACCGCAAACGGCTCGTTTTTCTCTTGCACCAGCGCGCCGAGGCGCTCCGAGCGCACACGGTCGATCTCCTGCTGCGGGAAGCTCGGGTGGAGAGCCACATCCGCAAGCAGTTCGAGCCCATCTGGGAAACTGCGCGTCAAGGACATAAAAGATACGCTTGATGCGTCCGTGGAAGCCCGGCTGGCCAGGGAAGTCCCCAGATCAGCCGCGCGATCCGCGATCTGGAGCGCCGAACGGGTGTCCGTTCCCTGTTGCAGCATGCGGGCCGTAAAACTCGCTAGCCCCGGATGGTCGATGGGATTGGCACCGCTCCCGGCACGAAAAACCAGGCTCGCGGCAACCAGTGGCAGCCCGGGCCGCTCGTTGTATAGCACGGTGAGGCCATTGGCGAGCTTGAATTGCTCCGGAACGGGCAGATGCAGGGGAGGCGCGGGCCCGGGAGCAGGCGGATCTTTGCGCCAGGCCGCATCCGCATTGACGGGCTCTCCGCCCGGTTGTGTCGTGCCTTTTTCTTCGGCCTTGGGGGTGGGGACTTCCGGGCCGAGATCCGGCTTTCCCGGAACGGCATAGACCACCACACGATGCGCGGGGTTGAGCTGCGCTTCGGCGAAACTGCGCACGGATTCGACGGTTGCGTTCTCATACCGGGCAATGTCTTGCGCGAGAAAATCCGGGTTGCCCAGGTAGTGGTTGTACTCGTTCAGGAGATTGGCGACGCCGTTTGTGTATTCCAGGCCGGCGATGGCACGGGTCTCAATATTATTGCGCGCGCGCCACAACTCTTCCGGCGTCGGGCCGGAGGAGCGAAATGTGGCGAGCTCTTCATTGATGGCTTTTTCGAGATCCTCAGGCTTCACGCCGGGGCGCGCCGTGACGGCCATCTGAAATATGGATGTCAGACTCTGGGACTGCTGAAAAGCCTCCACGTCCAGCGCGATCTGCTTTTCGTAAACGAGCTTTCTGTACAATCGGCTGGATCTCCCCCCGCCGAGGATCGTCGCGGCCAAGTCGGCGTCTGCGTCGCCCGGCTTGAAGATCGGGGAAGTCAGCCAGTTCATATACACGCGCGGGAGCTGGATATTATCCGGAACCACAGCCCGGCGCTCGCTGGTGATCGGGGGTGTCGTCACCTCAACGCGAGGCACGTTCGGACCGCGTTTCAAGGGGCCAAAGTATTTTTCAACGAGCTGGCGCACCTTGGCCGAATCGAAATCGCCAACGATCGCGAGGCTGACATTGTTCGGCGCGTAGTAGAGCTTGAAGAAGTTGCGCACATCCTCGAGTTTGGCCGCCTGGATGTCCGCGTGCGAGCCGATCACCATTGCGTAGTACGGGTGCTCTTTCGGAAAAAGGAGGTGAAAAATGGCTTCGCGAACCATGCCATAAGGCGCGTTCTCGTAGTTCTCCCGTCTTTCGTTGCGCACCACATCCTGCTGGTTCGAGAGATTGGCCTGATCGAGGTTGTCGGGCAGGAACCCCATGCGATCGGACTCCAACCAGAGTGCCAGCTCGAGCTGGCTCGAAGGAATCGTCTCGTAGTAGTTAGTGCGATCAAACTCCGTCGTACCATTTATGTCAGAGGCGCCCGCGGCTTCGAGGAAGCGGAAGTGCGAGTTACCGGGAACGTGCCTTGATCCTTCAAACATCATGTGCTCGAAAAGATGAGCAAACCCTGTGCGGCGGGCGGTCTCGTTCACGGCGCCTACGTGATACCACAGATTGACCGAAACAATTGGGAGACGATGGTCCTCCGAAAGGATAACCTCCATGCCGTTCAAAAGCTTATAGCGCTCAAATTTCAGCTGCGGAACCTGAAGAGGAGGAAACTTCTGATCGAGCGCTTCTGTTGGAAACGGACGGAAGGCTACCAGAAGGAGGACTAGCACTGCCGCAACCAACCGGTTAACAATCTTCATGAGGCTGATTATCTCAGAAATTGGAACACGAACCTACTTGACGCCGTTTCGGCATCTTCGGTAGCACCGGGAAATTCAGAGGCCGGCAAGGCCGGCAAGACGGGCATTGGGGACGCCCTTTTGCTGGATGAGAACCTGGAAGCGCTCTCCCATGCCCTCGGGGAAAATCAGAGTTTTCAGTTGCAAGCGGGCACGCACGCGTTCGGCCTCGTCCATGTCGTCGTCGTACAGATCGGCGAAGTCATTTGCCTTGCCGAGGGCCAGAAGAAAAGCTGTTTGGGTGACCAGCCCGAGCCGTTCAAGGCCTGTCCGCTTGCCCCATTGCCGAAGCGCGGTGAAGTTCACGTGTGCCGTCAGGTCCTGCTCACCGGGCGCGGCATAGAACTCCTGACTCGGGCGATGCTTGGCGTAAGCAAGCACCGTGCCGGCGATGTGGTGGGAGTCGAAAAGGTCCGCGGCCTCGTGCCCGTAATCGATCGTCAGAAGAAAACCCCGCTCAAGCCGGCGGCCAACCTCGGTGATCCAATCACACGCCTCCAGGCCGACTTCGGCGTGCTGCCCCTCTTCGAGCGTGACCTGCTGTACTGCTAGATACTCAGAAATGGCGCACGTAGAAAGTCCCTGGGGTAGTTCGACGAATGTGTTGTCTCGCGTATCGACGAAGATTTCTTCGAGCGTTCCGTTCCTCTGCAGGACGCGATGAACGGGAAGGGCGTCCAGGAGTTCATTCGAGAAGACGCACCCTCCTTGGATCTTTGCTGGAAATTCGATGGAAGGCAGGCAGCGCCCCGACTCGACGAAGGGAGCAAGCCGCGAAGCGAGTTGGTGGCAGCGCGCCGGGGACCGTTCGACGGCAACGTAGCGAAGGGCCCGGTAAAACTCCGGCAAGCGGTACTGCGCGAAGCGGAGGATGCAGCCGGCCAACCGACCCGTGCTCGCCGCAGCCTCCACTAACTGAAATTCGAGCGGACTGCCGAGTCGCTGCCACATTTCCGCGAACTGGCGTGCAAGCAGGCGGCCGAAGATCGCGTGTACGTCGACGCTTGTGTAGTAGTCGTCAAAACGGCGTGATTCGGGCTGGCTGTAATAGCCGTGGACCGGATGGTAGAGGCATTCGCGCATGTATTCGGCGAAGGTGATTGGCCCAAACCGGCGAATGCGCTCGGCCAGCAGCGCGGCAAGGGGCGTCACGCGCCGGCGGCTCCGGCCGCAAGCTCCTTTTGAAGCTTGTCCCAGGTGCGCTGGAAGCGACCGCGCGCGCGGCCATCGAAAAGGACAAAGTAGATTGTCTCGAGCGAGGTTTCTCCTTTCAGATGCTGCGCGGCTTCCCCGAGCATGATCTGCGCGCACTCGTCCATGGGAAAGCCGGAAACGCCGGTCCCGACGGCGGGAAAGGCGATGGTCTTGAGCCCGCGCTCAGCCGCGAGGCGCAACGAATGTGCGGTGGACGTGCGCAGGGTCTTGGGCGTGGTGGGAAGATCGCCGAGGCCCATGCTCGCGGCGTGAATCACGTAACGCGCTTTGAGCTTGCCGGCTCCCGTGATGGCTGCATAGCCGACGGGAATACTGCCGATCTCGTCGCATTCTTCCTGGATCGAGACGCCTCCCTTGCGGAGAATGGCGCCCGCCACACCCGCGCCGAGCACAAGATCATTGTTGGCGGCGTTTACGATGGCGTCTACGTCCATTTCAGTGATGTCACCCTGTTGGATCAGGATGCGTTCGGCAAGAGGCTTCATGAGTAGAGTATTTTAGACCAATTCGCCCGAGCGGGCGCTCAGGCTTTATCGTCGAGCGTGTAGTCGTAGACGCCGCGCCCTGTCTTGCGCCCGAGCCGGCCTTGCTGGACATATTGGCGTAAAAGAGGACTGGGACGATATTTTTCGCCGAGAGTGTCATGGAGGTACTCGAGAATCTTAAGACGCACGTCGAGTCCCACAAGGTCGACCACCTCAAAAGGGCCCATGGGATGGTTGAGCCCCAGCTTGATGGCCTTGTCGATGTCGGAAGCGGAAGCAATTCCCGCTTCGAGCATGGCGAAAGCTTCGTTGCCGATGAGAGCGTTTACCCGGGAAGTGATAAATCCGGGGGCCTCGTTCACAATCACGGTTTCCTTCTGCATCCGGTGAGCGACGGCGATACACGTAGCCACGGTCTCGTCGGAGGTCTCTCGCGTCCGCACGATTTCGACAAGACGCATCTTCGGAACGGGATTAAAGAAATGCATGCCGATGCAGCGCTCACGGAACGTGACGATGTCGGTGAAATCGGTGATGGACAGAGAGGAAGTATTGCTGGCAAAGATGGCCTTGGGCTTGGCGAACTTATCGAAGATGGTGAACAGTTCGAGCTTCATTTCAAGCTCTTCGGGAACGGCTTCGATAATCAGTTCGGCGTCACGAATGGCCTCCTCGACGACCGAGGACGTGAAAATGCGAGAGAGAGCCCTATCGCGGGAGGCCGGATCGACCTTGCCGCGTTTCACCCCTTCTTCGAAGGCTTCGCGAATCCAATCGAGGGCTTTTGCGAGGATCGCGCCGTTCACGTCCTCGAGCACAGTCTGAAAGCCTCCGAAAGCCGCGGCATAGGCGATGCCACGGCCCATGGTTCCTGCGCCGATCACGGCGATCGTCTTCACGTCCATCGACGCCTCCTCGACATTTTGCCGCGCGCAAGCGGCGGCAGTCGCCTGATACCCGGCTATGATCTGGAGAGCTTGCGATAAGCAGCTTGGTCGAAGCCAAAGATAATCTGTGAACCACGAATGAGCAACGGCCGTCGGATCAGATTGGGTTCTCTGGCCATAAGTTTGATGGCTTCGGTACGCGAAGGGGGCTTCTGCTTCATATTGCGTTTGCGGTACAGTTCGTTGCGGGTGTTTAGAAATTCCTTGTAGTCACGTTCGCCAATCAACTCGTCGAGTTCCGCTCCCGTCAAGCATTGCTTGTCGAGATCACGGAAGTCGAAGGCTAGTTCTTCTTCAAGCAAGAGACCTCTTGCCTTGCGGCAGGTGGTTCGAGTGGGCTTCTGATGCTTCTGATAAAAGGCAATCCTTCTTGGCATCGCGTATCCCTTTCTCGAGGCCGGCTAGTAGCGCGGAACGGTTGGATCGATTTCGAGTGACCAGCGATCGATGCCGCCGGACATCGATTTAGCCGACTTGACGCCCTGGGCGCGGAGCCAGTTGGCGACGTCCAGACTGCGCATGCCGTGGTGGCAATAGCAGATCACCTCCTCGTCGGCATCAAGTTTCTGCAAATTTGCAGGGATGTAGCCCATCGGGATGAGCGTCGCTCCTGCGATGTGGCAAATCGCGTATTCCTGGGGCTCGCGGACGTCGACGAGCAGGACTTTCTCGCCACGGTCGAGGCGTTCTCGCAATTCGCGCGGAGTTATCTCAAGGTCGTTCATATCGCTCCTCGAAGCCGGAAAAAGCTAGGTCAGACAGGCTCCCAGCAGGCGTCATGAACAGCATCGCCGCAACGACCAAGCAGCCGAGGACGCGCCCCATCACTCTACCCGCTCCGAGCCGCCTCATAATGCCGCCGGGCTTCCGATCCTTCCGCGTTAATCGATGCGATCCTTGTTGCGTGCTACTGAAATGAGCCCTTCGGCGATATCCATTGCTTCTCGACCGATTGGATCTCGCATACAAGGGCGTCATCCTCGGGCTGCGGAAGCATTTCTTTCAAGTGCTCGGCGTACTTTTCCTCGCTCAGCATCTCGCCCGTCACGCTGTAGGGCTTCCGGGCGTGTTCGCCGATAAAGCGATTGAATTTCACGTCCGGGACATAAAGCTTCGTCTTACCTTCGGGAACACTTTTGTTGATCATCTCAACGAGCTTGACGCATTCCTGGCGATAGAGCTCCCGGCTGTGCTCATTCATGCGCTCGAGGTTGGCCTCCGCCGTCGCGGTTGGTTCATCGTAGCGGCCCTTCAAGCCCCAAACATAGAACCAGTGCGCAGAACTCGAGCGGTCGACGCCAAAGAGGTCCAGGCTAACGGGCACCCACTTGTTGATGTACTTCTGAACGACGGCCAGCGGTATAACGCCGGCTTTGACGATGCGCTTGATGCCGTCTTGCCCCGTGCCCAAGTGAAACGACTCTTCCTTGAGCATCGGGATCATGGATTGCGCGAGGGGCGCAAAACCTGAATAGCTCAGCATGGTGAGCTGGTATTTGCCGTCGCGGTCCACGAAGTCGGTGTAAACGAAGAAGTCGAGCCAGTTGTTCACATCCTGATTGAACGCGCCGAGCAGCCGTTTCTGATCGAACGCCCGGCGTTCCAGCATTTTCTGCGCTTCGACGCGGCCACTGTAGCCGAAGTGATTCATCAGTAGGTGGCACATCTGCCAGCCGTGACGCATTTCTTCGGTGACGACGCGGCAAAGCGATTGACGATCATGCTCGCTGGGAGCGGTTTCGAACAGCCGCCGCTGCTGCTCGACTGAGGCGAATTCCGTGTCGCCCTGGTACACGATCAGATTCAGCAGCGCGTCGCGCATGCGCTGGTCGGGAATCTGAACAACCCTTTCCCACTTGGGACGGCCCTTGTAGGCTCCAAATTCGACTTCATTCGATCGCGTCGGGCCGAATTTGGCTTCGAATTTGTAGTTGGTGATCTCCGGGTAGGCGACCCCGATGTCCTTCTGCCACACACGGAAAAGATCGACCCAATCATCAAACGTGGTTAATCGCGTTGCCGGCATGAGCGCGGCCTCCTTCGAAAGCATCTGAATCAAATCCGCCGCGGATCCTGCCCGCTCGCCGGATTTTGAAGAACAAGACCATTCCCTCCTTATACAGATTAGAAGCCGTGCAAACTCAAAAAGTCGCTTCACTGCCCGCGAAAGCTGGGCGGGCGTTTCTCCAGGAAGGCACGAATGCCCTCCATGCAGTCGTGGGAATGAAAGCATTTCAGTTGTTGCTCGACTTCTCTTTCGAGCGCTCGAACGAGTGCATCCCTGTGGCTGGCGAATATGTCGTTTTTGACGGCCCGGATGGCCACTTGAGGACCGCTGGCTATTTTCGCGGCGAGGCTCTGGACCTCAGCCGGAAAGCGGTCCGCAGGAAATACGTAATTGACAATTCGCAGGGCGTGCGCAGTTTTTGCGTCAATCATGTCCCCGGTATAGAACATTTCCGCGGCTTTCGCCGGCCCCACGAGTTGCGGCAAAAAGTAGCTGCCCCCGTAGTCAGGAAAAAGGCCCACTTTGGCGAAACTCTGCCCGAAGACCGCTTCCTCGACTGCGATACGAATATCCGCGGCGAGCGCGAGATTCATGCCCGCGCCTGCGGCCGGGCCGTTCACCGCGGCGAT
>DATFTB010000132.1:0-3875 GCA_035262325.1 Candidatus Acidiferrum sp. | reverse complement strand
CCGCGACTGCGTCGAAACAATTGCGGCTCGCGCCGGACTCTCCATCTCCGCCGCTTCCTCCGTGCTTGCCTACATGCTTCCCGCGATCGTGCAGCGTCTCACCCCGGGAGGCGTGGTCCCTAACCGCCTTCCCCCCGAGGTCCTGTCGTACGGCAATTCCCCGACTGCGGCCGTCGCCGCCAGCGCGCGCCGCGCCGTCTATGCCACGGAAAAGGCCGTGAAGAGAGCAGGTGCCCCTGCAGGCCTCTGGCCGCTGATTTTCTTCGTCGTCATGGCCCTGCTCAGCTATTGGTACTGGTCTTCGCGTCGCCACGCAAAAGCCTCCAACACGAACAGCCAGCATGCCTTCGTCTCCGCACCAAAATCGATGCGAGCAGCTTGGCTGCTCGATTCATCGCAAGCGGCCTGAGCCAACCGGCTGCAGTCGGATCCACAAGTGTTTACCCTGAGCCGCGAAAGGCTATAGCGCAGCTCCCGCGGCGTCTTTTTACAGAGCTTCTGTGCTTCTGTAGGGGTATAGCGAGACTCGACCTCATCTCGGCAAAACCACCGAATCTTGCTCTCGCTCCTCGCCAAAGCACTCGCCCGAGGCGCTGCGTGCCGCCGTTTTCGCAACCTGTTTTCTTGTCCTCCCGCAGGAGCCCATCGTTACGGTCCGCCCGGAGGAGCTATTACTGCATTCAGCACAACCTAGTCCTCATCCTCAGGCAGATCTCTCCTCGACGGTATACTAGGAACTAGTACGGAGGTTATTGGTGGTCAGGTCTCTCATAACTCTCGGATGGCTTCGCGATTTGGCACTCGTCCTGCTCGTATGTGCCGGCAACGGTCTGCGTCACACTTCTCCTCGGGTCGGCTTCGGCATTCTCGCGGCCTGTTTGGTCATTTTCGCCGAACGCTTCCTTTGGGCGTGGCATCTCTGCGACCTACGCGAAAAGCGCGCTCAGTCGGTCCGCTCCCTCTGATCTTTCCGGCTTGCCGTTCACCTGTGTTTGCCCCTGCCTCAGGCAGGCTTCAGCTCCGAGGTCTTTCGCCTCTCGGCAGAACCCCAAGCATTGCACGCGTGTCGCTGCCCTATTTTCCGTTATCCCGAAACTCCTCATCCATCCATTTCTTGAACGCTTCCAGGTTTTGCGGCCTGCCCAAAAATCCCTGCACCAGTTCCGTCCCGGCCTTCGATCCCCCAGGCTCCAACACCGTCTTGCGGTAGCGCATCGCCGTCTCGCCGCCTACCAGGTTTTTCATGTCGAACTGGCTGAAAAAATCGAGCGCAATCACCTTGTCCAGCACATAAGAATAGTAGTTCGACGTATATCCGATCAGGTGTGTGAAGCTCGCGTAAAACCGGTTACCCTCTACAAACGGATAAGGATAAAAGCGCGTGAAATTCATACGCAAAAGAGTGTCTAGGTCCACCGCATCCGGCGGCCGGTCGTGCACATCGAGCGAATACGTCGAATAAAACAGTTGGCTCTGCACCCACCCCGCGCGCCCGTACGCGCTCGCACGGTTCATTCTGTCGATCAGATCCACAGGAAGCGCCTCATTTGTCTGGTAGTGCTTCGCAAACGATCGAAGAATCCCCGGATCGCGGAAAAACTCCTCGAGCATCTGCGACGGCGCCTCCACAAAATCCGTCTCCGTCGAAAATCCCGCAATTCCGCTCCACTCCTGCTGTCCTCCCAGTATGTTGTGCATGAGATGTCCGAACTCATGGAAAAACGCCACCACATCGTCATATTGCATCAATCCGGGATCGCCGGCCTTGCCGCCCGGGAAATTGCAGATGAGTACTCCCTCCGGCAGCTGCCTTCCTTTGATTCCGGGCACCACGGGCGACGAACTGAACCACTTCTCCTTTCCATCCCTCGGGTGCATGTCCAGGTACACACGCCCCGCCAGCTTGTCCCGGTCATAAACGTCCCATTCCGAAACCGACGCATCCCACACCGTCACATCCGTCGAGGGCTTGAACGTCACGCGAAATAGCCTCCCGGCCGTGTCCAGCACGCCCTGCTGCACCCGGTCGTACGGAAAATAAGGCCGCACTGATTGCGAGTCGAAGTTATAATGCGCCCGCGCGTATTGATCCTCCCAAAAAGCTCTTCCGTACGCCGCGATCGCCGTGGTTCCCGGGCGTTTCTGTTTCGCGAATGCCAGCAGCGCTTCGTATTCACGCTTCGACGGGGCACGCGAGGCCGCATCCACTTCGTCCAGAAACGCCTTCATGTTCGCCGCCGTCCCGATCATCTGGTCTGCGGTTGCCAGGTCCGCATAGGTCGAATACCCAATCAACTTCGCTACTTCATACCTAGCCTTCAACAAATCCAGCAGTACGGGTTTATTCACTGGGTACGCACGCGTGCGGTAGGCGAGGTACATTCGCTTCCGTAGGTCTTCGCTCGTTGCATACGTCATGACCGGAGTATTGTCGGTCTCATCGGTGCTCAATTTGATGATTCCGTCCGCTCCCGGCTTATGCGCCTCCACGAAGTCTGCCGGGAGCCCTGCCAGTTCTTCCTTGTCCTTCACCTCCACGAAATTTGGATTCTCCTGCACATTTCGTCCAAACTTGAGTCCTTCGTCGGCAATATGGTCGAGCCGTTTCTTGATCTCCGTGCGCGTCGCAGCATCCTTATCGACGCCGGCCAATCGGTACTCCAGCAACGTCCGGTCCACGTAATGCCGGGTCGCAGGATCGGCTGCCGACACGTTCAGCGCGACAAGCGCCTTGTACACATCCTGATTCAGCGCCAGCGCGTTGCTCGCCTCTTGCACCGTTTGCGTCATAGCCTCGCCTGCATCGCGGACTTCTTTTTCGGGCGCCAGCGCGCTCATGAGGTACGCCTGAAAACCTGCCAGCGCCAGTTCGTTCTGCGCGTTGTCGTACGGTCGCAACGTATTCTCGATCGTGCGCGCCCCTTTCACCGCCAGCAACTCGTCCACGTATTTCTGCTCTTGCCCCAAGTGCCCGCCGGCCCACTTTTCCAGGTTCGCAGCGTCAAGCTTGCCCACCCAGACATGCACCCGGTCGTTCTGCGCCAATCCTCTTCCCTCCATTCCGAGCAAAGCTAGTCCGGCCCCCAGTATCCGCGTCACCCGCCACCTCGTCAGACGAATTCCTTCCCCTCGCTTCATCGCCCTCTCCTTGGGACATCCGTAATCTACCTCATTTTGACGTCCCACCGCGCCACACCTCTTCCTCAAAGCGCCGCGGCTTTTGCGCGCCTTTTTTGGATCCCGGGCGATTGAACTCGAAAAGGCCCCATCCTCAGCGTCTTGTTTGACGACCGCAGGCAGGCGGGGATTCTCGGATCTCTTTTCTCCCCCATGCGGCGGGCCCGCGGGAGGTGCTATAGTTTTGGCCACGAGCGCGGAGCCTTCACCGGAGCCGTCGGACGCAAGACCGGCCGCTTCGAAATGGCCGAAGGCGGTACCATTTTTCTCGACGAAATCGGCGAACTCTCTCCGAACCTTCCGGCCAAACTCCTCCGCGTCCTGCAGGAACAATCTGAAGCTGCCAATCGTCTCCAAATCAAATCGACGCTTGTTTTACAAGAAAATGGAAGAACACAAGATCAGCGACCAGCGGTGTTTGTGGGGCCTGCTCCTAAGGCGGACCGCTCCGAGTGCCATGCGCCCGCGTCCGGCTGTGGCTTTGACCGGGCCCAACCTTCGGATTGACCGAAGGGACTACCACTGCGACAACGGACGCGGCTGTATCGCTCTGGCCGGAGGTCAAAATAGTCAATAACGCCGCCTTTACTTTGCTGTAGGGATGTAGACTTCCTTTTACGCCGCCCTTCGGGCGTTCACAGCCGCCCCGATCACTCCCAACTCATCCGTCCGCGCCACGACTTCGAACCGGCTTCCCT
>DATFTB010000131.1:0-9622 GCA_035262325.1 Candidatus Acidiferrum sp. | reverse complement strand
ACGCTCCGACATGGTACACAGAGGAGCATCACCGACGGGCGTCGCGGGCCTTGCGGGGCCTCGAAGAGGCTCGACAGCTTGCAAAGGGCAGGGCAGCGCGGTCTCAAAAGGCAGGTTAACGCCAGGGCTCGAGCGCGGTGAGGTGGGTGTGTTGGCCGACAAAAAGAAGGAGGATTCTCGCTGCGCTCGGAATAATGCAACTTGGACAGGAATGATGGACAGCGAAGGGGAGATTGCCGTTACGAGAGAACTAGGGGGTCCGAGAGACGGAGGAGTTTTCCGGATTCCGAGGGGGCGACGCGCGTGTTGGTGGCGAATTTGTAGAAGTGGTCGAAGCGGGAGCGCGCAGACCAGGCGGGGAGAGTGGCTTCGCGGAGCTGGCTGAAATGCTTCTGGAACCCGGTGAGAACTGCGCCGGTGTGGGGATCGCGCGGGGGAACCGGGCACCGGGCGCAAGGGTTGCTGCCCTCGAAGGCGACTTCGCCGATGGTGAAGCGGACGACGCTGCGCTCGTCTTCACCGAAGAGACGATCTTCCCAGAAGGCCGCTAGGGACCCGCCGCGGGCGGCGGCTTCGGCGTGGACATCGATTTCGAGAGTGGTGCGAAAGCGTTGGCGAGCCTCCTCGAGCGAGAGGCCGGGGAACCCCTCCGGGCTCGGGGAAAACCATTCGCAGACGGAGTGGAGGGACGAGGTCGAGACAATAGTGGGGCCGTTGGCGATGGTATCGTCAGGGAATCCGTCGGGGGAATAACGAACGATAATCTGCTGTTCAAAAAAGACGCTGAACCATTCGGAGGCGTCTTCGTGGGAATCTGGGAAGGCAAAAGTGCGCGGGGGAATGCGGCGACGATCACCGGGAACGGAGAGAGTGACGGAACGGAGATCAGGGGAGTAATTGGCGCGAATGAAATGGACGGCAGGAGTACGCTTGCCGTTGACCCACTTGCCGTCGGCGGAGTAGAGAGCCCAGGCGCGGTCAAGGGCGAGTCCGCCGCCGGGGCCGATGCGAGCTTCGGAAACGGAAACAGGATCGATGGCCTTAATAGGATGGAGGCGAATGAGCGCTAAGGTCGGAACAGCGATCAGAGGCGGCACGAGAAGAGTGTAAGCAAGACAGTGGTCCAGTGACAAGCGAGCTGGCGGAGCGCCGGGTGACGCGGAGGCGACGAGAGGGCTAGGGCGGGGTAAAGGGCGGTAGGTAGGTACAGACTCCGGCACTGCGCATTGCTTCGAGAGCCTCGGAGGCGCTGAGAAGACGGGTCGTGTGGATCTGAGCGACCTCGCCACCGGCAGAAAAAGCGATGGCGATCGAGGAAGGGGAGATGTCTTCGGCGAATTCCGTGATGGCGAGGACATCGTAGGAATCGAGCGCAAAAAAGGTGGCTTGAATTTTCCCCCCAAGGGATTCGAAGGGGCCGCGAATAGTTTCGAAGCGGTCCCGAGAATTTTGCATCACATGGATCCACGCATCGTTGGTGAAGCTGATCTGATGACAAAAGAAAGGCACGGAATCTCTTTCTCGGGAGGGCTGGGGGAAAGAACTCTGCGACTATGCACTCGCGGGCGACTTATTGTCAAGTAAAAAATAGGTAAGGAAGAGTAACACTCGGTAAGGAAGAGTAATACCACCCGAAAGCAAGCGACCAGCAAGCACTGCCGGAGCAAGACTCCGTCACCACCTAGCCACCAAATGTGCGACGTAGCAAAAGAGCTTAGCCACTTGGAATGGCCCGGCATTGAAACTGGCGGACCGGGCCGAAATGGAACTACCGGTGCGCAGGCTAGCGGCCGACCGAGGTTCGCGAATCCGAGTCTGCGGTGATCGAGCGATAGCCGCAAGTGCCGGCTTTGCGCAGGGCTTCGACGGCTTGAGCGGCGGTGAGAAGAGGTGTGGTCTGGATGTCAGCCACGGCACCGCCAGCGGCGAAAGCGATGGAGATGGCCGCGGCGGAGATGTTGTCTGGAAATTCAGTGATGGCCAGGACGTCGAAGGCGCCGAAAGCGAAGAACGAGGTATGGATTTTGCCGCCAAGCTTTTCGATGGGCGCGCGCACCGCTTCCAGGCGGTCCTGGGGATTTTGCATTAGGCGCGCCCAAGCTTCCTTGGTGTAGCTGACCTGATGGCAGAAGTAGGACATGAGGGGGGCTCCTTCCTGGAAAGGGGACAATCCCGGGGTATTGGGGGGACTATGCGCCCGGAGCGATGGGGAGTCAAGAGGAAAGGCTAAGAGGAAGGGACGCAGAAAAATATCGTTTGCGCAGAGCCTCGGCAATTGCGCCGGGGCTCATTTGTTTCTGGGCTGTGGAAAGCACGAAGGGCACGGAAAAGAAAAGGCCGTGACCTGCCTCGAGAAGGTTGCGTTTCAGAGAGGAAACAGCCGGGACGCGGCAGTTATTGAGGCGCACGGACCTTTTGGACGATTTCGAGGACACGGGGATCGTCTTTGAGCGACGCAAAGGTTGAGTCGTGGATGGCAGGGAAGCACGGCAACTCAACATCGCGAGCGTCGTAGGACTTTTTAAGTAGGGCAACGGCCTGGTCTTTGTCTCCGAGGCGGGCATGAAGCATGGCGAGCGTGAAAGAAGAAACGTAGCGCTGATTGCGAAGGTGAAGGAGATAAGCGAGCTTTTGCTTGAAAGCAAAGCGATCAGCGGCATCAAAACCGGATTTTTTGTAGACGGTCTCGATGGAATTCGCGATTTCGGGTTGGCCCTGGAGAAAGAAGACGGAGGCCCATTCGGAGATGGCTTCCGACTGACGGCCGGAAATGGCATAGAGGCACTCGAGAGCGGAGTGAGCGAAGAGGGAACCGGGGTCGAGTTGCAGCGCCGCCTTTAGTTGCTGTTCGGCCTCGGCCCGACGACCCGTGTTTTTGTAGAGCTCTGCGAGAAAAATCTTTCGGTCGGCGTTCAGGGGATCCAGCTCGACAGCACGAAGCATTTCCTGAAGAGCAGGCTCGGCTTTGCCTTGGATGCTGAGAAAAATCCCGTTCCACTCGTGCGCCATGGGATCGTTGGCATTGAGTGCGAGAGCTTTTTGGATTTGGGCCTGAGCGCCTTTCCAGTCGTAGTCGATGGTGAGCATGGCGTCGGCTAGGTAGACATAAGACTCGGGAAGAGTGGGATCGAGCTGGATGGCGCGCTCGGCGGCGGCGCGTGCTTTGGCATAGGTGGTGCGTGGCTCGAGAAATCCGAGATTGGTGCCACGCTCGTAGACGTGAGCGAGGCCGGCGAGCGGCTGAGGACAATTGGGATCATCGGCGACCGCCTGTTCAAATGTCGAAATGATGCGGTCGAGACCTTCAGGAGTATGGATGCTGGATTCGGCGAGACCGCGAAGATAGGAATCGAAGGCATGGTCGTTCATGGGCTGATGGGGTGCGGATGGATCGCCGAGGATGGCGTTCATCTGAACGGCGATGGTTTCGGCGACCTGGGATTCGAGGGTGAGGGGATCGCCGGAATCGAAGTTGTACTCCTGGGCCCAGCGATGGGACTGGTCGGCAGCACGGACGAGTTGAGAGGTAATCCGGACATGGGGTCCCTCGCGCCGAATGCTGCCTTCGAGAAGGTAGTCAGCGTGAAGCTCGCGAGCGATCTCGTCGGCGCTTTTGTGCGCATCCTTGTATTTCATCGCCGAGGCGCGGGCGATGACACGGAGACGGGGGGAATTAAGGCGCACAAGGCGCGTAGTCGTTTCTTCGGTCAGCCCGTCGGAGAAGGAGTCCTCAGCCGGATCGCTGGTCATGTTTTGAAAGGGCAGAACGGCAAGCATGGCGGCCCCGGAGAACGGGGGATTAGCGCTCACGCGGAAACGCCGAGAACTGAAGAAGTAGTAGATGGCTGTAAAGACCAGGACGAGCGCGAGCGCCGCGATAAGAAGGGCTTGTTGATGGCGAGGCGGGGAAGAGTCCGCGTAGGCAGTTAGGGACGGGTTGAGAACGGCGAGAGATTGCACGGGCGGCTGAATGGGGCCGATGAAGCGATAGCCGCGGCGCGGGACGGTTTCGATGTAACGAGGAGCGTCGGCGTCGTCACTCAACACGCTACGGAGTTTCTTGATGGCGGTGTTGAGGGCGTGGTCGAAGTCGACGAACGTGTCCTCGGGCCAGACGCGTTGGCGAAGCTCTTCGCGAGTAACCAGTACTCCCGGTTTTTCGAGAAGCGCCGCCAGTACCTGGAGAGGCTGACCCTGGCAGCGGATGCGCATGCCGTGTTTGCGAAGAACGCGTCCCTGAAAATCGAGCTCGAAGACCGAAAACCGAACGATGGAATCGTATGGATTGGGGGAGCTCATGATGGCCTCGATGTATTTGACGTAACCGCTCAGGAGACGTTGAAAAAACTCGAGACCACTCGCCGCCATAAAACGAATTAACTATCAGAAAATCGTGTGAGCTAGCTGGACACGGAGAATCTATCCGGAATCCATCCGCAAACGCTTGAGGTGCCCGGCCGGGCGCGTAGGTTCGGGCGAACCGAACAAGGAGCGTGCGGCAAGGGTGATTGTAAAAAAGGCGCTGGGCGCAGGGTTAGCCGGGTTATTGCTGCTGCCTGCGATCTCAGACGGACGAAACATAAACGACACTCCGGGAGCACATGCCGGTTCGATGCCGCGAGCGGGCATTTCGATCACACTGCGGAAGGGCTTTTTGGTGTTGGCCGCGGGCCAAATTGGAGGGATGCGAGGGAAGCAGAATTTCCTGGTCGATACTGGGACGTCACCAAGCATCCTGAATGCGCGAATAGCGAGACGGATGCGTCTAGAAGTGACAAGCGGAACGCTGGTTACGGTGGGAAGAGCGCTGCAAGTGGAGCAGACGGTGGTGCCGGAATTGGCGCTGGGCCCGCTTGAAGTGACGTCGCTGCGCATGAATGTCATGGATTTGTCACAGTGGGAGAACGATCTTGGCGCAGAGATCGCGGGACTGATTGGGATGGACGTTCTGGGGCGGACGAATTTCCGGCTCGACTACGAGAAAAGGGAATTGCAATTTGGCGGGGAGGCCGAGGAAGGAATAGCGGTTGCATATGACCGTACCTCCGGGTTGGCACTGGCGGAGGCCACGGTGCAGGGTCGGCGCGTAAGGCTGATCGTCGACACGGGATCAGACCTGGTGGTGGTGTACGGAGAGGGCTGGGGCGGACAAAAGAGAGAGATAAGAAGTGGCGTAAGCATAGCCGGGACAGAAGCGGCCAGAGAGATTGAAAAAGCGGACATGGTGTTGGGAGGCAAGGTCTTCAGCGGATCGCGGACCTATTGTGTTCCGGCCGGCAAGGCGCTTGGCTACGACGGTTTTGTTGGAGTGCGAGCGCTCAAGTTGCGCGGCCTGTCGTTTGACCGCGACAAGCACACCATGTATCTGCTCAACTGAACGGAAAGCGCGTGGCCGGAGAAAAGGCAAAGGCTCACGCTTTCAAACCGCCCACCCCCAACCGGGAAGTAGCCTCGAGCAACCATGCAAATGCGCCGAAAAAAGCGCCAAAAGGCTGAAGAAATCGCGTGGTCGTGCGTCCGATAAGCTATATTATGTTAACTTACGAATCAGGTGAAAAGGCTGAGGCCTTGCCTGGGGTGCGGACACGGCCCTCCCTTAGGAGCGCACCGCCGTCCTCCCCTGCTCTGGCTGTGAACCTGAGGAGCGATCCCTCGGCTAGCAGGGCTTGCGGGTTCGGTTATTTCTTGGCGGCTTTTTGTTGGGCGAGTTCGTAGTCGATGTATTGCTGAAGGACATGTGGGTCGGCACCGTTGATGCGCCTGCCGTTGACGAAGACAGTCGGGGTGCTGCGGACGTCGAGCTCTTTGCCGTTGTTCAAGCTGGCATCCACCTCACCTGAGGCCTGCGGGCTGCTCATGCAGGACTTGAAGGTATCGACATTGAGGCCCGAACGGCCAGCGTACTCGAGCATCTTGTCCCAGGCATTCGAAGCGGAAATTACTTCCTGATTGTCATAGATAAGGTCATAGAGCTTCCAGAAGGCCTTGGAATCCTGCTGGTAGGCACAACGGCCGGCGATGGCGGCGGTGCGGGCCCACGGGTGCAGCGCTTCGAGGGGAAAGTCCTTGAAGACCACTTTCACCTGAGGGTACTTGGGAAGCAATCCGCGGAGGACGTCATGGAGGCTGCGGCAGACGGGACATTCAAAGTCGGAGTATTCCACGATGGTGATCGTAGCCTTGGGATCGCCGAGGACCGGGGCGTTCGTAAGATTGAATTTGGCAATGTTGGCCGCAAGGGGGTCCGCGGTGAGGTCGTTCAGTTCACCGCGCAGCAGATAGCGACCATCCTTTGTGAGGTACATTTTGACGGTGTCGGAGCCCTCCGGGGACTTGACGTCGATGGGGACCTCGGAAAGGCCGGAATTGCCGATCTCTTTCGGAGTGCCGACGGTGATCTTGATGTCGGGGCCGAGCGCGAAGTAGTTACGCAGAAAGGCCTCGATGCTCTTCTGGGTCTCGGCGGACACCGGCGCAGCGGATTGCTGGGCGCAGGCAAGCGGCGCCGTCAGCGCAAGAAGTAACAGCAGATTCAGTGTTGTTTTCACGCGAGTCCTCAATTGAATGATGGTTTGTTTCATGGAATAAACCGCTGCGCGATGGGAAAAGGCCGGCCGAAGCCGAAAGCGCGGGAGGTGATTTTGAGTCCAGGGGCAGCCTGCTTGCGCTTGTACTCGTTGCGATCGACAAGCAGGGCGATGTCGCGGACGAGCTTGAGGTTGTAGCCGTATTCAGCGGCAATCTCATCGGTGGATTTGACCTCTTCGATATAGGCTCGGAGGATTGTGTCGAGAACCTCGTAGGGCGGGAGAGAATCGGAGTCCTTCTGGTTGGGACGCAGCTCGGCGGAGGGAGCTTTTTCGACGGTAGAGCGGGGGATCAGTTCCCTTTCGCGGTTGATGTAGCGGGCGAGCTCATAAACCATCATTTTGGGCACGTCGGAAATGACGGCAAGACCTCCGGCCATGTCGCCGTAGAGCGTGCAGTAACCAACCGCGATCTCTGATTTGTTTCCGGTGCTGAGAACCATGGAACCAAATTTGTTCGAAAGCGCCATGAGATAGTTGCCGCGGACGCGAGCTTGAATATTTTCTTCCGTTGCGTCGACTGGACGGTTCTGAAAGATCGGGCAAAGAACCTGTTTGTAGGCCTCGAAGACGGTAGTGATGGGAATGGTCAGAAACTCGATCCCGAGGTTTTGCGCGAGGGCACGCGCATCGGCCTTGCTGCCTTCCGAGGAGTAAGGCCCGGGCATAGAGACGCCGAGGACGTTCGAGGGGCCTAGGGCTTCGACCGCGATCGAGGCGACAACGGCGGAGTCGATGCCGCCGCTGAGGCCGACAATCGTCTTCGAGAACCCACACTTGCGGACGTAGTCCCGCGTTCCGGTGACGAGGGCAGCGTAGGCGTACGCGATTTCGTTCTCGGGCTGGTCGTGGACGTCGCCCTTGCCGGTGACGGTGTCAAAAAGGACCAGGTCTTCCTCGAAGGCCTTGGCTTGTGCGGCGACGCTACCGTCGGGCGTGAGAGCCATGCTGGCGCCGTCGAAGACCAGGGAATCGTTTCCGCCGACCTGGTTGACATAGACCACGGGGCGCTTGTGGTGTCGGGCGATAGAGCGAAGCATACCGAGGCGGAGATCACGCTTGTCGAGGGTACAAGGAGAAGCCGAGATGTTGAGGAGAATGCTGGTGCCTTGCGAGACGAGTTCGAGAACGGGGTCGCGAGCGTACATCGGGGAAGCCCAGAAGTTCTTGTCGTTCCAAACGTCTTCGCAAATGGTGATGCCAAGCTGTTCGTTGTCGAGGGAATAGACGTACTGCCGGTCGCCGGGCTGGAAATAGCGGGATTCGTCGAAGACGTCGTAGGTGGGGAGCAGCATTTTGGACTGCTCAAAAGCTATGCGGCCTTCGCAGATGAGAGCGGCTTTATTGGCAATGGACTTCCCTGTCGGGTGGTGATCCTTGTTGACGCGTCCGGCATAGCCGACAACGGCAGGCAGTGGCATCCGGGCGGCAAGTTCCTTGAGGGTGTCGTGATTGCGTTGGATGAAGGAGGGACGTTCGAGCAGGTCGAGTGGAAGATAGCCACAGATGCAGAGTTCCGAGAAAACAGCGAGGTCCGCGCCGCGCGAGTTGGCCTGCGCGGCAAGGTTGAGGATGCGAGCCGAGTTCCCTTCGAAGTCACCGACAGTAGGGTTGAATTGAGCGAGGGCGATTCTCATTCCGGTTGAAAGATTAGGATAAGGGCGAGGGCGGGGTGAAAGCAAATGGTGGAGCGGCGCTGAGGAGCAGCCAAAACTGCATGCCTGAGGAGCGGCAGATCGGTCCGTGTCCCCAGCGCCGCACGGAGTTAGGCACCCAAATAAGTTACGTGAACGTAGACGCCGGTATGGATGTTGTAAAGCAAATACCAGCCGACATGGTCGGGGTCTTCGTATACGACGAAATCATCGCCGCAATCCCAGCACCAGTCGGCGGCGAGGGGCCAATCCCAGTCGGCGATTTGAAAGTAGAAGCCGCCAGGGAACCAGAAGCGGTGGTGGTCGTGGTCAATCCGAGTGACGCTGTAGCGGTAGGAAGGACCGAAATGCTCAAAACGGCCATGCGGGAATGGGTGGTCGATGTGAAAACGCCTGTCGTTCGGAGCGTCGTGGCCGTACCAGTGATCGTTGCTCACATGTGGCGTGTGATCCATCGAGCCGTTTTGCCTATGCTCCTCTTCCCTCCTGAAGTTTTGCGCATTGGCTTTCGGAGGCGCGGGAGGGATGCGCCCCTGATTGGCGCGAGGCGCATTCTGATGGTTTTGCTGGTTTGACTCGTGCGATTGAGTTGGGGGCTCGGCGATCAAAACAGGATCAGGGCGATGAGCTGAGACCCGTTGTCCAATGAAAGAAACGCTTGCCAGAGTCGCGAGACTGGCAAGAGCAAACGCGCACCGCCTTTCGGTCAGGGTCATGCGTGATCCTCCCGGTTTTTTGGAGCAATTTGTACTGGCTGGGGGATGAGGGCGGAGCCGTCTCAGCCGGTTCCCGCGGATTTGCGCTTAGCGACTTTGGAGCCAAACTGGCAGCGGTCACAAGTCTTCGAATGCTTCAGAAGCGCGCCGTACGCCTTCGCGTAGCGCGCCTGCAAAGTGAGTAGCTCCCTTCCAACTTCCACACCGCTCAACCGATCTTGCCGTACCTGCTCACGGCGTTCATGCAAGACGATCAATGCTTGTTGGCACTGTTTCAGTAATTGTTCGTATTCCGCACAAGCGGCGGTTTTGAAGAAGAGGACATTTCGCATTGCCGTCTCCTTTCGACCGGAATGTGAAGCATCCCGCATTCCAATTCGGATAAGTCTTTCGTTTGTCAAGGAATGGCAGGGGCAAAACGCCATTCGCGAGCCGGTTATAGTACGCAAGAAAGAACACTTTGCTGTTCCCTTCCCGGTAATTCTTACGAGCGGATACGCGACTGAAGCAGTGCGGAACGATATCGTCAAGCGTGAGACAGGGGGCAGTCGAGTTGTAATCGCAACGAAGATCCAAGGAGCAGAACGGTTTGATCCGAACTTTGCAAAGCGGGGAAAGCACGCCGCCCACGCGCCCTCCCCGCTGGCTGGAGATTCAGGCGGCC
>DATFTB010000130.1:0-5544 GCA_035262325.1 Candidatus Acidiferrum sp. | reverse complement strand
TTGGGCTGCTGGAAAGGGAAATCAGTCGAGTGAAAAACGGTCGCGTACTGTTGATTCCTGCGAGCGACCAGACCGTCGGTCACGGCACCGTCTTTCAAGCGAAGTTTTGGAAACGGGACTTGGCCGAACTACTTCAGAGCGCGCCCCGCGGGACGAAGTAGGACGATGCCTTCGTGACAGCCCAACTACTGGCTCACGCTACTCGGCCCCGCCGCTGAAGCTAAGCGTTGGTGCCGAAGTTAAAGGAAAAGTAATAGGCTCACACCAGGCCGAAGCCAACTTGCTATGAACCTCACGAAGGCGCGGCGTTGCGGCGGTGCGAGTCGAGGGAGCAACGGGGAGGAGCAGTTTGCCCTCGCACGGTGTGCACACACTCCCGCACCTAGCATGGCACGGGGCCCGACGGCCGAGGCAGTCGCGGGTCAGCGCCAGCGTTGGGTGGACGAACGGAGGGTCACGTGACCATCCCACCGGTCGTGTGCGGGCGCCGGAAGGAGAGTTCCCCAGATGTTCCAGCGTGCCGCGGTCTATGTGGACCGGATTCTCAAGGGGGCCCGATCGGCAGACTTGCCGATCGAGCAATCTACCAAGTTCGAGTTGATCATAAACCTGAGGACGGGCGAAGCGCTTGGCCGGACGATCCCGCGATCGGTACTGGTACGGGCGGACCAAGTTATCGAATAAACACATGATCAAGGTCCGCCCAACATCCCGCTTCAACGGACCGGAGGCTCGCGTTGCTCGCCTTCCGGCCGCTGAGCGTGGCGTTCGGCGTATGACGCGGCATCCGAAGCGGTCCGATCCGAGGTGCAATGATGTGATCTAGGCATCGGTGGCGGCCAGCAGGAGGGTCGGATGAACCAAGATGAAATGGATGCCGACGCGTTCCGGCGCTTTGAGCGCACCGCGCATGACGAAATTGCGGACGGCTATCGCGACTTCTTCACCGGGGTCACTGAATTTGCAGTCGACCCTTTGCTCGACGCGGCAGCCTGCACGTCCGGCATGCGAGTTCTGGACGTCGCGACAGGCCCCGGCGTCGTCGCCTTCAGGGCTGCCAACCGCGGGGCCTCGTCGGTTGTCGGCGTGGACCTCGCACCTCGAATGCTACAGCTTGCTTCAGCGGCCTACCCAGGTATCGAATTTCGTCTGGGTGACGCCGAGGACCTCCCGATTCCTGATGGATCGTTCGACGCCGTTGTCAGCAACTTTGGCATTGGACACTTCCCTCGGCCCGAGCGCGCGATGGCAGAGTTCGTTCGGGTTGTCAGATCAGGAGGTGCAGTGGCGGTGTCCTGGTGGGACGTGCCTGTGCGCCATCGTGTGATGGGGATCTTCTTCGACGCCATGAACGAGGCCGGCGCCACCTCGCCGCCTGAACTGCCGACAGGACCGCCTCTATTCCGCTTCTCAAACGAATTGGAGCTCTCACAGACACTACGCTCAGCCGGGCTCGGTGACGTGGTCGTTCGAGCGTTCTCCTTTAGCCACCGCCTCAACAGTCCCGAGGAGCTGTGGAACGGCATCCTTGGTGGAACGGTACGAACGTCAATCGGTATCCGCCGCCAGCCCAAACTCATGCAGGATCGCATCCGGGGCGCCTTCGAGCGATTGGTACAAAGCTATCTCGTCGATGGCGGCATCAGCGTACCGGTCGCCTTCAAGATCGCGTCGGGCCAAAGGCCATGAGGCGGAACGAGAGCAACGCCGAACAACGGCATGGAGCCGACGGCTTCGCCGCGGCTCAAACCGAGCGTTAGCCGCTGACACTTGCCGGCTGAGAGGGGCGACGATGGCGCTCACGATGACGAAGGAAGAACGGGAGGCATTTCTGGCCGACGTTCATGTAGCCGTCATCAGCATTGCGGAAGATGGTCATGGGCCGCTCGTGGTTCCGATTTGGTATTCCTACCAGCCGGGAGGCGAGGTCCGAATCATAACCGGTCGGACGTCGCGAAAGGGAAAGCTGCTCGAGCGCGCGGGCCGATTCAGCCTGTGCGTGCAAACGGAAATGCCACCGTATTATAAGTACGTCAGCGTGGAAGGGCCGATCGTCGCGGTCGAAGCGGCAGACCTTGAGCGCGATCGGCGCCCCCTCGCGCGCCGTTATCTCGGCACCGAACTGGGCGACCGGTATATCGAAAGCACGCGGGACCTCGTCGGGGGCGTGCTTGTTCGTATGCAGCCAGAACGATGGCTCACTGTCGACTACGCAAAGCATACGAGACACGCTGAATCGTAACCCGGCTAACCACGCATTCCACCTGACGGTCGGGCTCGCGTGCGCTCGCTCGGCCGCGGGTGAATGTGAGCGCTGGGCGGCTTCGCGGTGTCATTGCCGCTATGAAGGTTAACGAAGCATGGCGTGTTCACGAGTGGAACAGGCCGCACGCAATAACGCCGTCTGGTGCGAGACCATCTGTCGCGTGCACGGCACTCCTGGTGAATTCCACGACACGTTATGGCTCAATCGCCATCCTGTGCCGCGCTTCTATCCCAATGTGGTGACCACCCTGGCCACGCAAACTGGGATGGCAGCCCAACTCGCGCATATTCAGGCGCGCTCGTGGCGATCGGCCTGCCTGGCGGGTGTGGTGTCAAGGACAGCTTCTGCGCGCTGGATTTGGCGGCGCTTGGCTTCCAGCCCCTGTTTGACGCCACCTGGCTGTGGCGTGCACCGGGCCAGCCCCTCCCAGCCGGGAGGCTTCAGGGCTCCTCTGGACCTGCGTCCAAAGCGCGTCCGAGCTGGCACAGTGGGAAACAGCCTGGAGCGGCAGCCCAGCGAACAATCCATCTTCCGAGCACCCGCGTCTCTTTCTGCCAGCACTGCTCGCCGATCCGGAGCTTGTCTTCACTCGCTCTCGCTCAGGAGATCGGCTTCACCGTGCTGCACCCGTTGCGGGTCTGGACCCGGTAGACAGAACATGGATACTGCCCAACCAGGGCTTGCACCTGACTGCCTCCAGCCTTCGCTCCTGCGTCCCTGCGGCTTCCGGCAGCAGGTGAAGCCTGGCGTTCGCCGCACTAAGCGCGGTATCCATCGATCCGGAGGACGGCCGAAACAGTGATCCTGAAAGTAATCCTTCCGATCCTCCTCCTTGCGGGGCTGCTGACCCCCCTGAGTACGCGCGCACAGCAGGCGGGAAAAGGTCGCGTGGGCCTCCTCTTCCCGAGCACGCCTGCCCCCTGGGTTGAGTCCCTGCAGGTGTTCCGCCAGCGTCTGCTTGAACTCGGTTGGACCGAAGGCCAGAATCTCATCCTGGACTTCCGGTATGCGGACAACAAGACGGATCAGCTCCCCGCGCTCGCAGCCGAGTTGGTCGGCCTGAAGCCTGACGTCATCTTCGCAGGTGGATCGGCGGCAACCCGGGCGGTAATCCGGACGGGGACGATGATTCCCGTCGTCTTCGAGACGTACGGAGACGCCGTCAGCTTGGGATTGGTGCCGAATCTCGCCCGTCCGGGCGGTACTGTCACCGGAGTGTCCGGGTTCTCGCCCGAGCTGGCCGGAAAGCATCTGCAGCTCATTCGGGAAATAGTGCCCCGGGCGTCGCGAGTCGCCGTCCTCGCGAACCAGGGCAATGTCGGCATGACAACCATTCTTCGCCCGCTTGAAACAGCCGCTCGCCAGCTTGGAGTGCGGCTCGACGTGGTTGACGTCCGGAGAGCGGATCAGTTCGAGAGTGCGTTCGAGCGCATTACGCACAGAGGAGCGGAGGCCCTGGTCGTTCTCTCTGACCCGATGTTCACCAGTGAGTCGCGACGAATTGTGGGGCTTGCAAAACGTCATCGACTGCCCTCGGTATACGAGATACTCGCCTTCGCCGAGGAAGGCGGACTGCTCTCCTACGGCCCTGCGAGGGGCGAGCGGTGGCAACAGGCCGCCGGGCAGATCGATCGCATTCTCCGGGGCGCGAGCGCTGGCGACCTTCCTATTCAGCAGCCGACGAAGTTCGCCCTGGTTGTCAATCTGCAGACAGCGAAGGCGCTTAACCTTACGATCCCCCATTCGGTGCGAGTGAGGGCAGATGAAGTTATCGAGTAGGCTGCTGCGGGGTCCTTTCGGGCGTCGAACTTTACGTTACAGCGGACCGGTGGCTCGCGTTGCTCGCATCTCGGTCGCTGAGCGTGGCGTTAGAAGGCCAAGTGATCATAAGAATTCTTGGGCCTGGACCCGCGATCGTGAATGGTCGTCCTCTGCTTAAGCTGATGGTGGAAAAGGTATCCGTTTTCGTCTGGGTTGTCGCCGCCATCCTGACTGAAACGGCCGTCGGCCACGCCCAGCCGGGTGGTCGCACGCATCTGATCGGGTACCTCAGCAACAGCACCGCGGAAGTAAGCGTTGAGCTTGAGGAGGGGCTCCGTCATCTCGGGTACGTCAGGGGCAGGAACCTTCGTATCGAGGCCCGGTCGTCGCACGGCGACCATCGGAAGCTCCCGGGCCTGGCCCGCGAACTGGTTGAGCTGGGATGCGAGGTCATCATCGCGAATAGCAGCACCTCCGCGATTGCCGCGCGGCAGATGACGACCACGATTCCTATCGTCTTTCTCGTGAGCGCCGACCCGGTGGGGTCCGGGTTGGTACAAAGTCTAAGCCGGCCTGGCACCAACGTAACGGGCCCTTCCGCGATGTCAGTAGATTTTGTCCCGAAGCGGTTGGAGCTCTTGCGCGAGGTCCGACCGCGACTCGCTCGCCTCGCGGTTTTGTCCAACCCCGGCCAGCCGGTCTCCGTGCAGACTTGGAGATGGATCGGACGGTCAGCGCCTTCGCTCGGGATCACGGCTAAGCAGTACGAGGTGCGGAATCCCGCGGAGGTCACGGAAGCGTTCAAAGCAATGACGACGGATCGCATCGAAGGTGTCCTTGTCGTCAACGACCCGCTGCTGGTCGGGCTTCGCGCGGAGCTCGCGCAACTGCTAGCGAGCCATCGTCTGCCGGCGGTGTTCGAGGAGGCGCGGTTCGCGGAAGCCGGTGGATTGATTGCTTATGGGCCGCACTACCCGGCAATCTTCCGCCGTGCCGCGAGCTACGTCGACCGCATTCTCCGCGGGGCTTCACCCGCCGATCTTCCGGTCGAACAGCCGACCGAGTTTCGGCTGATCATCAATGCCAGGACAGCGCGAGCGATGGGGCTCGCACTCCCGGCCGCGCTTCTCGCTCGCGCAGACCGCGTAATTGAGTAGTCGATGCCAGGCCCGGGAAAGGTCAGATGAGTCCCTGGCAATGGTCGACGTGGTGTTTCGAACCTCTCGGGATTCGCACGGGAGCCCTTCTAACTCTGCAGTGCAGCGGACCGTGGGCCCGCGTTGCTCGCCCCGGCCGCTGACCGCGGCGTTAGACGGCAGGCGACAAACATTACCCGCGAGACATTGGTAGCGCGAAGCTCGAAAGAGAATCGCGATTCCCCGGAGCCCTCACGCGAGGGTTCGAGTCTAAGCGCGCCCATGCTCGACCCTTCCGTTCTTCCCCTCTTCTTGCTTGCGGTGCTCGCTTTGGCAATCGTCCCCGGTCCAGATCTCGCGCTCATCGTGTCGCATGCCCTC
>DATFTB010000129.1:0-25758 GCA_035262325.1 Candidatus Acidiferrum sp. | reverse complement strand
GCTCGCCGGCGCGAATGGCCGCGACATAGCCGCCCGGCCCACTGCCAATAATCGCAACATCATAATTCGCCACGCGCAATCTCCCTTCTCAAAAAGCGAAGCCTCCGCACATGGACCCAATCGGGTCCCGGTCATATCATCACCGAACCGACGACCTGGGCAGACGTCATTAGATGCCGATCAGCAGCGAGCGGATAGAAACCCAGGGGAGCGAACAAAACCCGACAAAGGCAGAATTGTAGCAGCGGGCCACCGGAAGCCGCAACGCGGTCGGTCCATGACGACCAAGCGTCTACGGAACGCACCGCGCTTCTCGTCGAACCGAGAGATTTCGGACGGGGATGTGGGTGAGCTTCAGGGACGAGGCAACGCCGGAATATAGCGGTCCCGCAGAATCACCAGTGGTGGCGCTCGTGTCCCGCGATGATGAAGGCTAAGGCCAGGGCCGTGACCTCGTTTTGCTGGCTACGCCGCGGCGAAACCAGGCCGCGGTGTCGAGAGAACGCACGAGGGCGATCGTCGCCTGGCGAATGGAAGTGAATTCCGCTAGCAGATCCGAGAGCCGGCGCGCGCTAAAATTTCCCGTTTTTACGTAGTCGTCTTGCTCGAACCCCGGCAAGGGCGCCTGGTCGCCGCGTGCAATTCGCAACATCCGGTAGCTGAAAATGCGCTCCGCATCGTTGACGTGCCCGAGGGTTTCCTTGATGGACCATTTACCCGGAGCATAGCGGAAGTCACCCTCGGAATCGGCGAGCGGCGAAAGAAGGGCGCTGGTGTCTCGGAGTTGTGATGCCAGAGTTTCGAGGAAGTCTCCAGCCGGCACAAGAGCGATGTACTTCCCGTAGTACGCGGCGTAGTCACCCGTTTGCGGGCGGTTCTGTGTCATGATCGATTGCCTCCGGAGCTCGGCGGGAACCATTATAACGTTCCGGAAGCTGACGGGAGAGATGCGCGCTGATGGAACGGGGCCGATGGGAGAATTGAATTTCCGGAAGATGCGGGTGGCATTCCAGGGAGAGCCAGGGGCGTTCAGCGAAGCGGCAGCCTCGCAGCTGCTGGGGGAGGAGATCGCGACCGTACCTCGAGCGACGTTTGAGGCCACCTTCCGCGCCATCGCGGACGGCACGGCGGACGCGCTCCTGGTACCGGTGGAAAACACGCTCGCGGGTTCCGTCGTGCGCGTCTACGACCTGCTGCTCGCGAGCCCGCTCGAAATCTGCGGCGAGACCATTCTCCCCATTGAGCATCACCTGATGGCTTGCCCGGGAGCGAGTTTTGAGGGTATCCGCGCGGTAGCGTCGCATCCCATGGCCCTCGCACAGTGCGAGCGGTTTTTCGAGGCCCACCCGGAACTGAAGCGCGTGCCATCCGAAGACACCGCGGGAAGCGTGCGCGAAATGATGGCGCGGGGTGACCAGACCTTTGCCGCGATTGCCGGGTGGCCGGCGGCGAGACATTACCGGGCGGTGATCCTGCGGGAAAGCATTCAGGACAACGCGGAGAACTTCACAAGATTTGTGCTGCTTCTGCGGCCGGAAGAAGCGGCCAGGTACCGGGCGGCCGATGCGCGAAAAGTGTCCCTGGTGATGCGGCTGGCGCACAGGCCGGGAGCGCTGCTGGCTTCGCTTGAACCCTTCGCGAACCATGGCGCGAACCTGCTGAAGATCGAAAGCCGGCCAATTCATGGCAAGCCCTTCGAATACCAGTTTTATGTAGACGTCGAGGCTCCGACAAACGAGCAACTGGAAAAAGCGCTCGGGGAGGTCCGGGAAGCAACCAGCGCGCTCCGCGTGCTGGGATTGTACGCGGCGGCAAAGAAGTAGAAGCAGCCGCAGCCCAGGGCATCTCCGAGCCGCGACCGCAAAAGGTCAGAAAATTCTTCGCAAGGTCCTGTCTTGGTCGTTCTCGGGCGGACTCCGAAGGGTTCGGTAGTTGTCCCCGGGAGCTTTCCGCCGGGAAACACAAAGAGCCTGAGAGGGCGGGTTCGACCGAGCTCAGGCTCTTTAGGGGGACTGCGGGTCGATCGGGCAATGTCAGCAGTAGCTGCAGGCCTCGTCGCCGCTCATGTTGCTCGACATGTCGTCCTTCATGCGGCGCAGGCGGCGGCCGAGGCGCTCGGCGAGCTGATGCCGCGCGCGCCACAAACGGGCCTTCAAGGTGTTTTCGGTGACCCCGAGCTTCTTTGCCGCCTCACCGGTCGAGTAGCCGTGCACCTCGCGAAGCACGAAAGCGGTGCGAAGCAGCGGTGAAAGTTCTTCGAGGTTCTCGTTGATGATCTCGCGGATTTCGGTTCCGGCGTAGAGCTGCTCCGGATCCGGACCGTCGTCGGCAAAGCGCTCTGCGGCCGGCAGCTCATCCTCGTGATGCGTCTCATCGAGCGAAACCGCCGGGCGGGCCTTGGCGCTGCGGCGCTTCATGAGAGCTGCGTTGATCACGATGCGCGTGAGCCAGGTGGAGAATTGCGAGCGGCCCTCGAAGCGCCTGAGGTTACGATAGGCGGAAATCAACCCGTCCTGCAGGGCATCTTCGGCGTCCTCCGCGTTGCCGAGTACCCGCAGAGCCGTTTGGAACAACGGACGGTGGTAGCGGCGAAAGAGAGTTTCAATCGCCTGAGTATCACCGCGTTGACCGGCGCGGATCAGTTTTTGTTCGCCAAGTTGCGTGGTGTTTATCAGTTGCGTTGCCATTTGCTCCCCCCAAGTAGGTCCATTAGAGTGACCAGGACCGTAAAAGTTACAAACCGCGAATCCGCCTCAATGCACCGGCACGCTCCCCCCGCTCATCTTTGGCCTGCGCATGAGAAAGAAGATCGGAATGATCGCGAAAAAAACCACTCCCAACATTTTGAAATCGTCCACAAACGACAGCATCGTGGCCTGCCGCGCGATGATGTTGTAGATCATCCCGTGAGCCTGGGACGCGGCTCCCGCCGTCGAACCGCCGGCGGAGGTAAAGGCCGAGGTCAGCGACGCGAGCATTTTGCGGTAGGCCTCGCTCATGGGATTGACGTGCTCATTGAGCTGAGACATGTGGTACTGGGTGCGGCGCTCAAGCATGGTGGTTACCGTCGCGATCCCTACGCTCGCACCGATGTTTCTCGCCAGATTGATGATGCCGGTTCCCATGTTGGTCTTTTCCCTCGGAACGTAGGCGAACGCAGCCACATTGATCGGGATAAACAGGAAAGCCAGGCCAAAGCTCTGCAGCATGCGCCCAAACACCGCGTGGCGATAGTCGATCTCTAGATTCCAGCCCGCCATGACCAAAAGGGCTGTCGCAGAGATCGTGCAACCGAAAGCGATGAGCCACCGCGGGTCCACCCGGGAGACGAGTATCCCCACGACGGGCATCATCAGCATGATGACCGCCCCGCCGGGCGAAAGCGCCAAGCCGGCGAGTTCCGCGGGGTAGCCGAGCAGCTCCTGCAGCAGCTGCGGAATCAGCACCGTGCTCGAGTAAAGCACGAAACCGAGGAAGAACATGGCCGTCGTGGCGATGGCAAAATTGCGGTTTTTGAGCATGCGGAAGTCCACAACCGGGTCTTTCGTGCGCAGCTCCCAGATCACTCCCGCAACCACGCCAATCAGCATCAGCACAAAAAACAAGCGGATGAAATCGGACGCAAACCAGTCTTCGCGCTGGCCTTTGTCGAGGATGATCTGCATGCTGCCGAGGCCCAGGCTGATCAGCCCGAGGCCGATGTAATCGACGCGGAAGCCCTCTTTTAGACGGACACGCTTCATGAACGGCGGATCCGAGACCAGGAAATAGGTGAGCAGCAGGGAAACGAGCCCCACGGGAACGTTGATGTAGAAAATCCAGCGCCAGGAGTAATTGTCGGTAATCCATCCGCCGAGCCACGGGCCGATGGTCGGCGCAACGACAACGGCGATGCCGTAGACGGCGAAGGCCATGCCGCGCTGCGAAAGCGGGAAGGTGTCGTTCAGAATCGCCTGCTCGCTCGGCTGCAGGCCGCCGCCGCCCACTCCCTGCAGAATGCGGAAAACGACGAGCATGCCAAGGCTCGTGGCGAAGCCGCACAGGAAAGAGCTGAGCGTGAAGACAGCGACGCAGGCCATGTAGAAGCGCTTCCTGCCGACGACCGAAGACAACCAGCCCGAAAGCGGGAGAATGATGGCGTTCGACACCAGGTAGGAAGTGAGAACCCAGGTGGATTCGTCGGCACTGGCCGAGAGATTGCCGGCGATATGCGGCAGCGCCACGTTGGCAATGGAAGTGTCCAGAACTTCCATGAACGTCGCGAGCGTTACCGTAACGGCGATCACCCAGGGGTTGATCGACCCATCCGGCATCCGCAACCTAGATTTGATCCTCTCGAGCATAGCCGTATAACGAACCCCTCACCTACTTTGTCACTACCGTTGCCTCCACATTCATTCCCGGGCGCAAAATCGCGACGTCCGGCGAAATCGCCTCCAAGACGATCTTTACGGGAATGCGCTGCACGACCTTGACGTAATTCCCGGTGGCGTTCTCGGGCGGCAGAAGGCTCAGTACGGCGCCGGTGGCACCCGCGATGGAATCGAGATGACCAGGGAAGGTCTTGCCGTAGGTGTCCACCTTCACGTAAGCCTTCTGCCCCGGCTTCATGTTGCGAAGTTGCGTTTCCTTGAAATTGGCCGTGACCCAGACGTTGTTCAGCGGCACGACGACGAGCAGGCCCTGACCGGACTGCACGATCTGGCCAGGTTCAACGGACTTGTGCGTGGCCACGCCGTCCACGGGCGCGACGATGTTCGTGTAGCTCAGATTGAGTTGCGCGGCATCGAGTTGAGCTTGGGCACGAGCGACGGCGGCGGCCTTAGCCTCGGCGTCGGCCGAGCGCATGGCCACACGCTTCTTGTCGGCTTCGGCGGAATCGACTCCAGCTGAGGCCTGCGCGACGCGCGCCTTGGCGGCTTCGAGCTGCGCGCGCGAAATATCGACGTTGCGCCCGGCCTGAGCGAGTCGCTGCTCGTCGGCGACCAGCGCGCTCGCCGTGGCGTCGGCATTGGCCTTCGCCGCGTCATATTGCTGCTTGGAGATCTCGCCCTTTTCCATGAGCGGCTTGTAGCGCTCGAGATCGGCTTTCGCGAGTTCCGAGTTGGCGCGGCTCTTCTCCACGTTGGCCTCGGCCACCGCGAGATCCGCCGTCTGCGCTTGTTCGTAAGTAGCCGCAGCGCGCGCCAGGTCCGCTTGCGCGCCCAGCAGCTGCGCCTGGGCGCTCGAAGTGCCGCTGTTGACGGTCTCGCTGGTTCGCGGAACATCGACGCCGGCAGAACGCGCCTCGCCTTCGGCCAATGCGAGAGCGGCCTTGGCCTGATCAACGGCGGCCTGATAGTCGGCCGGATCAATCTTCACGAGGACCTGGCCGGCCTTAACGGCTTGGTTGTCATCCACAAGAACTTCGGCAACCCGCCCGTAGACCTTCGATGCAATGGGCGTTATGTGGCCGTCAACCTGGGCGTCGTCGGTGGACTCGCGGTTGCGAAAATAAACCAGCAGTCCGACGAACACGGCGACGAGCACGCCGCCAACGATCACGAGGGCGCGGCGAATCTTCGGACTCATCAGAGGCTTTGGCGCAGGCTCGAGCGCTGGGGGCTCCGGTAGCGGAACCTTGACGCTGTCCGCGGTTTCCAGCCCGACGTCAATCTCCACGCTCATCGTGTCCTCACTTCGCATAAGTCCTTTCCATCTCCCCGATGGCGCGCGCGAAGTCGGCGCGAGCCTGGTTGAAGCGGTAAAGCGCCGCTATCTGGTTGTCGTTGGCGCGCGAGAGAGAGTCCTGGGCCGAAATGACCTCGATATTGTTGGCCACCCCGGCCTTGAAGCGGTCGCGCGCCTGATCGACCTCTTCGTGCGCCAACTGAACGCCGAGATTGGCGACGCTCACTTCGTTGCGGGCCGACTCGAGATTGAGCAGAGCGGTTTTTACGTCGAGAGCGATCTGGTTGCGCAGGTCCTGCTTCTGCTGCTCGACTTTTTGCAGTTCGAGGTCGGCTTTGACGATTTCGGCTTTGATCCGGCCGCCGGTAAAAATCGGCATATTGAGCGAGCCCTGGTATTGATAGGTCGGAATAGCAGCCGTGGGCGAGCTTCCGTAGTAGGCCCAGTTGCCGTCAAAGCGGACCGATGGAAGGCGCTCGTACTGCGCCGACTCCTTCTCGAGTCTTGCCGACTTCTCCTGGGCCCGAATGGCCTTCCATTCCTCGCGGCCCGCGAGAGCCAGGTCAATGCTGGCTTCGACGTCCGGCTGCGGTGTTTCGAAGAAGCTCAAGGTGTCAGCGAGTTCGATTTTCTGGCGTGGGTCCAGGTTCAGAAGTTTGCTGAGGCCAAATAGCGAAGCCTCGCGGTCGTTTACCGCTTCGATGAGGCGCTGGTTCTCGTTCTGTAACTCAACGTTGGCTCGCAGCGTATCGATGCCCGTGCCGACGCCTTCTTTTTGAAGGTCAGCGGCCTGGTCATAAAGCGCCTTCGCGAGGTCGACACGAGACTTCGAAGCTTCGACATTGGCGACCGCGCGCAGCGTGCCGATATACTGCGAAACGACCAGAAGAATGACCTGTTCGCGCGTGCTGAGGCTATTGGCTTTGGCCTCGTTGACATTGCTGCGCGACGCTTTGTAGCGCTTCCATAGCGACAAATCAAACACGCTACTGCCGAAAGTGGGACCTGCCGAAAACAGCTGGAAAGGCCCGATGTGTCCCGGCACGCCTGGGAATAGAGGCAGCCCGCCAAACTCCGCCTTGACGTTGACGCGGTTGGCCGAGTCGGCCACGTGCAGGTTGGCCTGGGGAAGCAGTTCGGCGAGCGTAATGTTCTTGTCCTGCACGCTTTCCGAGGCGTTCAGCAAGGCGATTTGCTCGGTCGGATTCTGCTTGACGGCCAGGGCCACGGCCTCGGCGAGAGTGAGCTTTAGCGTCCCGCTCGGGGCTGGGCCAGGCAGAGCCGGATTCGCCTGCGCACGCGCGAGAGCGGGCGACAGAACTAGGCTGAGCAGGGCGACGTAGAAGATAATGGGAGAACCTATGCCGCTCTTGGCGGTTCGCGGCGTGTGCTTCTCCGACTCAACGATCTCGTCGACGATAGCCTGGTTCAGGCAGCCTTCCGCGAGAAGGTCCGCTCCACGGCGATGCATCTCTTTCAGCAGCACCTTCCCGGCATTGTCGATGAAGCTGACACCGCAAAGGCTTATACTAAACTTTTGGCGCGGAGACGTGGCGTGTAGGTCGCGCCAGCACTGCTCAAGGACGGCGACCGACGCCCCTGCGACGCGGCCTTCTACGGTTAAGACCGTCCTTCCGCGTTTGGTTTCCGTTGTAATCCGAAGCATACCCTGTCTCTCTTTATCGCCATTACGGAGCAAGGAGATGACCACGTCGTACATAACAGGCATCGCGTATAAGGATCGTATTTTCATATATATCCGGTAATATTACAGCATTGTCAACACCTGCCATTAGACCATATATTGGCGTATGACCTAATTATAGCATGGCATATTTAGACCATATATGGGCATATACCTTTAGTGATTTCGGGCGCTCGCTGACCCCGGGGGTCGTATCTCTACATACGAGTCCACCCGCAGCCCCAACGGCAGACTCTGACCGGGGTCGAGTTCGACAAGGGTCTCAAGGATTTTGGTATCCACACGCTCGCTCGGTTCGTCGGTGCGCACGTTCTTCCTTCCGAGAATGCGCCCCACGCGGATGACCCGGCCGGTGAATTTCTTGGCGCCATACGCTTCGGCGGTAACGAAGGCGGGCTGGCCGACGCGCAGACCGGCCACATCGGTCTCGTCGACATCGAGGCGGACCCGCAGCACGGAATCATCGGCAAGGGTAACGATCGGAGAATCAAACTGCGTCGAGACGCTTTCCCCGGCGTGCCGGAGTTTTCGAAGAATGACGCCGTCGATCGGAGCGCGCACATAGGTTTTTTGAAGGTAGGCGCGCGCTTCGGCAAGCTGCGCCTGGGCCGCAGCGACGGCGGCCTCGGCGCGGCGACGATCTTCTTCCCGCGCCTCCGCATCGACGAGCGAGAACTCTTCGGAAGCGCGGTCGTATTCGGCGCGGGCAACCTGGTACACGCGCTCATACCTTTCGGCTTCATCGCGGGAAATCATGTCGTGGTCGGCGAGCTTGCGGCGGCGTTCCGCTTCTTTGCGGGCATTTTCGAGGACCGCCTTCGCGGCTTCGACGCTGGCTTCCGCCGCACGGCGCTCCTCGGAGCGCGCCCCGTTGACGGTTCGCAGGAGTTCGGCCCGGCGTTCGGAGAGCGTGGCTTCGGCGCTTCCGACACGTGCGAGGTAGTCTTCATTTTCAAGCTGTGCCAGGATCTGGCCCTTTTGCACGCGGTCTCCTTCTTCAACCAAAACGCTGCGCAGCCGGCCGCCGAGCTCCGAGCTGACGCGGATCTCTTCGGACCGGGCTTCGACGCGGCCAGGAGCGGTGATCGACCCCTCGTTCAGAAAGGCGGGAGCCGTGGCGGTCGCGGCTTTGACGGCATGTCCCCGGCCGCGCAGGAACTGGAGGGTGGACAGGAGGAACAGAGCCGCGGCGGCCGCGAGGACATAGTTCGATCGTTTCATGACGGCACTCCCTGGTTGAATTCGGATCGAACCGCATCGGAAACCTCGACCGCCGGCTCTGTGCAGGGAAACGGGTGGGCTCGGCTCGGTCGAGGCGCCGCTTCCTCGCGGGCAAGGCGGCCATCCTCGAGGTGCAGGATGCGATCGCCGTAGGAGAGGACGCGCGGATCGTGGGTAACCAGAACGACGGCGCGGCCATGCCGGTGAGCGAGCCGCTGGAGAAGCTCGATGACCGCCCGGCCGCTCGTGGAATCGAGCGCGGCGGTAGGCTCATCGCCGAGCACAATGGGCGGGTCGCCGGCCAAAGCGCGGGCGATGGCCACGCGTTGTTTCTGGCCGCCGCTGAGATCTCGGGGAAATGCCTCCATGCGGTCCTCGAGGTTCACTTCAACGAGAAGTTCCTCGGCGCGCCGGCGTGCTTCAGCTCCGCGAATGCCGCGCACGTCCATCGCGAGCGCGACATTTTCGATGGCCCGAAGCGTCGGAAACAGGTTGAAGCCTTGAAAAACAAACCCGATGAGTTCCCTGCGGATCCGCGGCAGTTCCCGTTCGGGAAGCGCGGTGACTTCCTCGCCGAGAAGCTCCAGGCGCCCGGACGAAGCGCCGAGAATGCAGCCAAGGATGGAAAGAAGCGTGGTTTTGCCGCTGCCGGACGGACCCATGAGCAAGGTGAGCTGGCCGGAATGGATGTCCAGGTCGACGTCGGAGAGCGCGCGGAGCTCGGCCGCGCCTTCGCGGTAGATCTTGCTGAGCCCTCTTGCGCGAATGACGACGCCGTGCTCTAAAGCCGGGTTCGCTTGGCCTAGCATGCCGACTCCCCGGCGCGGTCGAAGGCGGCGCCCCGCGCGCTGCTGTTTTTGAGCCACCCGTTCTTGCCATACCAGCAAATCGTGTCGCGCAAGGTCTCTTCGACCGGGCGAAAGACCAGGCCGAGTTCTCGCCCGCTCTTCTCGTGGTTGAAGTGCGTGCGCTCGCGCTCGTTCTTCATGAGTCGAACCGTGGCCATGCTAACGAGCGCGGGTTTTCGCGTCATGCGGCTCCACAGTTCGTTCGCTCGAGCGAGCGCGAAGAGCAGGGGAAAGGGAACCTCGAAGCGCGGCGCCGTAACTCCGGAGACTCGCTCGAGAACACGAAACAGTTCGCCCATGGACATATGGCGTCCCGCGGCCAGATAGCGCTCGCCGCGGCGGCCTCGCGAAGCAGCGCGCCAGTGCGCTTCGGCGACATCGCGGGCATCGACGACAGAGAATGTCGCCGGAGGAATTCCCGGCAGCTTCTGGTCGAGGTAATCGAGGATCATTTGCCCGGAGGAGGTGGGACCCAGGTCGCCGGGGCCAACCATCCATCCGGGCAGGACCATCGAGGCCCACATGTCGGGGTGCTTCCCGAGGAAGGCCTCGACGGCACGGTCAGAAAGGATCTTGCTGAGGTAGTAGTCGTCGGCGTCCTTGGCGGTTCGCAGCATGGTTTCATCGATCAGCTGACCGCGCCTGCCGGCGAGAACCGCCACCGAGCTGGTGTGCACAAATCGCCGCACACGAGCCCCGTGCGCATAAAAGAGCAGATCGCTCGTGCCAGCGACATTGGCGTCGTAAAGCTCCTTCCAGTGCTTGCCGCCCTTGTAGTTGTCGCGGAAGAACGCCGCGGTGTGAAAAATCACGTCGACACCCTCGAGCGCGGAAGCGAAGGCCCGGACGTTGCTCATGTCTCCGACGACGGTTTCGATCGGAAGACTCGCAAACTGTTTTGCGGCTTTTTCGCGGGAACGAGCGAGGGCGCGGACGCGCACGCCGCGGGAGACGAGCAGGCGCACGAGATTGTTCCCCAGTAGGCCGGTCGCGCCGGTTACGAAGGCGGATGAAATTGGCCCGTTATTGGTGGCTTCAGACATAAGAACTCCTTTCCTAACCTCGAAAAACCATCGCGGGATCGAGCCGCGTGACTTTGTTAATGGAAACAAGCGCAGCGGCGATACACATGAAAACCGCAAGGACCAGCATTGCGATTTTCATGGCCGGCGGCAGCAGGATGAGGGCGCCTCCTTTCTCGCTGGCTTGGACGATGAAGTGCGCCGCGAACATCGCGAAGGCGTAGCCGAGCACGGCGCTCCAGGCCGCCTGCTCGATCAGCACGCGGTAGAGATAGCCGTTGCTGGCTCCCATGGCCTTGAGGGTGCCGTACTCGCGGATGTGATCCATCGTGGCGGCGTAAATCGTCTGGGCCACGACAGCGACGCCTACCACCAGTCCCATGAGAGCGGCCGTGAGAACCGCGAGGCCGGCACCGGTCGTGAACATCCAGTAGAAGCGCGTGCGGCGACTGAACTCCTCGCGGGTGTAGATGTCCACATCCGTCAGGCGCGCGCGAAGGCTTTCGAGCACCTCACGGGACGGAACTCCAGGCGCGACCGTCACCAGGATGTAAGCGAGTTGGTCTTCGCGGGCCTCCGGCCGGGTGTAGTTCAGGGCATTCTTGAAAGAGGTGTAGACAAACGGGGAGGTGGTAAAGGAGCGAATGCCACGCGTGAATCCCACAACGCGGGCGCGATGGTCGCCGATTTCGACACGGTCGCCGATTTTCGAAACCCCCAGTTTTTCTTTGTAGAGTTCATCCACGATTACGCCGTCCTCGAGTTTCACGTCGAGGACACTGCCCTCGACGACGTTCCACGGTTCACCTAGTCCGCTGCCGGGATGGAACCCGATGACCTGAACGTTTTCCACGCCTCCATCGGGTTTTTTCCAGTAGGCGAAATTCTGAATGTATTTTTCGGCCTGCCGCACGCCGGGAACGGAAAGCACCTCGTAGAACTTGCGCTCGGAAAACATGCGCCCGGTGTCGAAGTAGCCGACGCCGTGAAAAACGATCCAGATGTCGGCGCCCGAGTGGTCGATGTTGTTCGAGGTCGTGGTGGTGAAGCCGAGGAACAGGCCGAACTGGATGATGATGAGGACCAGGGCAAACACAATTCCGGTCAGGGTGACGGCGAAGCGGATACGGTCGTGAAAGAGGTTGCGACGAGCAAGTAGCGCCATGGGCTAGCTCCAGAGCCGGCTGGTAAGGGGAATACGAAACAGGGCCGAGAAAAGTAACAACGCTCTATCAGTGAACAGTGTTAAGTTTCGGTTAAATTTTTTTTCCATACCTACACCTTCCCCGGCGATAGCCCGGCAACCAGCGTATCGACCATAGAATGAATAAGTTGGTCCGTGCCCACCCAGGGGAATCCTTTGCAATGAATGATTAGGAGAGAGGTAACGCCGTGGACCCCCGCCCAAAGCGTTTGGCTAACCAGTTCCGGATCGACTTTGCGAAAACGACCGTCGGCCATGCAGTCATAGACACGGCGCCGCAGAAAATCGAACGCCTGCATGCCTGGGGAGTCCGGATTTGCGTACTTCTCCTCGTCGAACCCTTCGGGAATCGGCATCATGAACGTCGCCCGGTAATGATGGGGATTTTCAAGGCCGAACTTGACGTAGGCAACCAGGCCACGCTTGAGGCGCTCGATCGGATCGCCGGGCAGCTCCTCAATGCGCACCAGCACTTGCCCGAGGCGGGCAAAAGTCTCCTGGCAAACCTGTTCGAGCAGTTCCGCTTTATCCTTGAAATACAGGTAGATGGTCGTCGGGGAATATTCGATTTTGTCGGCGATGCGGCGCATGGAGACGTTTTCATAGCCCTCTTTGACGAAGAGTTCGCTGGCCGCGTCGAGGATCTCCTGGCGCAGGAACTTTTTCTGCCGCGCCTTGCGTTCTTTAACGCCCAAAGGAAGCTCCTTAACACCGTTAAGTATATTTACATCCTCGGCCCCCTGTCAAGTCCTTCTGTCCTTCTCGTCCCTTGAAACTAGTGGCGTGCGGCGATCGCTTGCATCTCGAAATGGCCGCCCCGCAGGATGGAGGCCACGCCGATAAACTGCCGCGTCGGAAGGTCTCGGGTGAAATAGGTTTTGTAGATGGCGTTGAATTTGTCGTAGTAGGCGAGGTCGGTCGAGGAAATCTGGACATACACGAGGTCGTCCATCGTGAAACCGGCTTGGGTCAAAAGCGTCTTGTAGGAGTCCAGCAGAAGCTTGATCTCCTCTTCGATTTTCTCGGGAGCTTTGCCCGTTTTCGGATCAAGACCGATATTTCCGGACAGATAGAGCGTGTCGCCCACCAGAATGGCATTGCTGAACGGAGCCTGGGGCGAGCGCTCCGGCAAATTGATGACGCGACGCTTCGACTGCGCGTCGCTTTGCGAAAAAGCCCCATGGACTGCGAAGAATCCGCCGATCGCTAGCAGCGCGGCAAGAATAAGGACACGACGATTCATTAGGACCCCTCCTCGAGAAGCCGAATGCTGACATCCGGATTGGTCATGAGTTTAGTCTGCCAGACAAACAAACAGCAAGGGTCGGAAACGGGAAGGAAGAAGCCGCCCGCACCGAGGACGTCAGGGCTTAGGGGCTTCGCTAGCGGCCGGCGGGCGAGCAGCATCGGCTGGCGCGGGAGCAGGGGTCGGAGGTTGCGGACTCGCGGGCGCTTCGGGAGTGCCTTTTTCCTGCGGAGACGAAACCTCTTTCACGATGGCGGCGGTACGGTCTTTGCTCATCTGGCAGTTGGGATCGTAAATCCGGCACTGCGCCAGCGTAAATTTGCAGCCGCAGGAGCAGGATTCGGCGTTGAATTTGTGCAGCGCAGCATTGCGCTGCTCGGGAGTGAGAGCGCTCGTGTCCACGCCGGGCAGCATGGTGGCGCGGTCGGCGTGTTTCAGGAAGACTTCGCCGGTATCATCGAAGGTCTCGACCTTCACCGCGACGGGCAGGCCGAGCAGTGCGCGCACCTCGGCCTCATACAGAGAAGGGTTGAACAACCCGACGTGCTTTTGCACAACCTTCCCCTCTGAATTAATGACGAACAGCGTGGGCAGAGCGGCGATCCCGCCGTAGTCTATCCGGGTTTTTCCGGGCGCAAGGGCCACCGGATAGTTCAGACCCTGTCCCTTGACGAAGCTGCGCAGTTCTTGTTCGTCATCCTGATCGACAACGAGCCCGATGATCTGGAGTTGATCCTTATAGTGCTCTTGCAAGGCGATCAGACTGGGAATTTCCGCACGGCAAGGTCCGCACCAGGTTGCCCAGAAATTAAGAAGGACAACTTTGCCCCGTGCCGAGGTCAGGTTGAGGTCATTGCCCTGTAAGTCTTTGACCTTAAATTCGGGGGCTGGATCGGGGTCCCGAACGAAGCGGATCACCGGTAATTGAGCGAGCGAAGAGGCGGGGAACAGAGAGACCGCAAGAGCGGCAAGCAGGCCTCGGGCGAGGCCAATCCGGAGTGATTTCGGTAATGCGGCAAACCGTGCCATAGGCTATCTACTAGGAAAACACAGTTGGCCCATACAAGCCAAGCATGCTGTGACTAAACCGGCCTCTTGATGCCCAGCTTTCTCATCCGTGCCTGGAGGGTCGTGCGCTTCATCCCCAGAATGGCAGCCGCGCCGTGCGGGCCGGCGATGCGCCACTCGGTTTGCCGCAGAACTCGGAGGATGTGCTGGCGCTGCGTCTCATCGAGCGTGCTCAAGGCGCTGGCCGCGGGTGCCGGAGCGGGCTGCGGCGAAGGAAACCGCGGGATATCGACCGGCGCGGCGGTGAGGACGCTAGACGGATAGGCTTCCTTGAGTTCGGCGAGGGGCACGCGCAACTCCGGCCCCGGAGAAAGCAGCACGGCGCGCTCGATCAGATTTTCGAGTTCCCGAACATTCCCGGGCCAGGGGTAATTTACCAGCGCTTCCATTACGTTCGAGGGGATGTACACGACGGTTTTGTTCTGCCGGCGACTGAATTTTTGGACGAAATAGCGCACCAGTAGCGGAACGTCTTCCGGACGCTCGCGGAGAGGGGGAATTTGGATCGGGAAGACGTTCAGGCGGTAGTAAAGATCACTGCGAAACCTCCGCTCGGCGACCAGCGCGGCGAGGTCGTTGTTGGTAGCCGCGACGACACGCACGTCCACATGCAGGGTTCGGTTTCCGCCAACCCGCTCGAATTCCTGTTCTTGCAGGACACGCAGCAATTTGGGCTGCAGCTCGAGCGGGAGGTCGCCCACTTCATCGAGAAACAGTGTGCCCCGGTCCGCGAATTCGAACCGGCCGATCTTCTGCGCCAACGCCCCGGTAAAGGCACCGCGCTCGTGCCCGAAGAGTTCCGATTCGAGCAGCCCGGCGGGAATGGCAGCGCAATTCACCTTGACGAAGGTGCGCTCGCGGCGCGGGCTGAGATTGTGGATTGCGCGGGCGATCAGTTCCTTGCCGGTGCCGGTTTCGCCGAGGATTAACACGGTCGTCCCGGCCGGGGCCGCAAGCTCCACCTGAGAAAGCGTGCGGCGCAAAGCCGGGCTGTCGCCGATGATTTCCTCGAAGTTGATTTCGCTGCGAATTTCCTCTTCGAGATAAAGCTTTTCGACGGCGAGCTTGTCTTTGAGGGCGTCAATTTCCTTGAAGGCAAGGGCATTTTCGAGGGCGATGGCAACTTGTCCGGCGACTTGCTGAAGCAATTCAACGTCAGGAGTTGAAAAGGCTTCAGGGTTGCGGCTGGCAAAATTGATGGTGCCGAAGGTCCGTGTATGGGTCGTGAGCGGGACGCAACAAAGGATCTGGACTCCCTGGCCGATCAGAAACTGGCTCACGTCGGGGTGGAATCGCTCGATGTCTGCCCGGCGCGCAATGAGGACCTGGCCCGTGGTGATCGCATGCCCCGCGGGAGAACCCTCGAGTGGAACGGTAAATTCGGTTTTGGGCCCCGCCGAGGGCGCCGGCAAATCCAGCGCGTGGATTTTGAGCACGCCTCCGGCGCCATCGAGAAGCGCGAGGCTTGTGTAATCGTGGGGCACGACTGGTTTGAGCGATGAGACGATGCCTTTGAAAAGGGCGGATACGTCGCGCGTGCTGACAAGAAGATTGTTTATCTCGAGCAGCACTTTCAGACGGTCGCGTTCGCGGGCCAGTTGTTTCTGATATGCCTTTGCGGCTTCAAAGTTAATGGCGTTGTCGACTGCGACCGCCACCTGGGCTGCAACCCGCTTCATGAAATCGAGTTCGTAATCGGTCATTCCCTGGGGGACGTACCGCCCGAGACTCATCGCGCCGAGGCGGTGCTGCGCTGTGGTCAGCGGTAGGATTGCAATCGTGTAAACACCCTCACGCTGCAAGCGCTGCATGAAGTCGGGGTAACGCGTCTCTTTGGAGGTGTCGAGCGAGACAAACGGCTGCTGATTCTGCCATACCCAGCCCGATGGTGAAGTCTCCACCGGCATTTCCTGGATCGGTTTTTCCTGTGTGGGCTCTTGCATTTCGAGAGTGTGGAGGCGCATGGTATTGCGCGTGGCGTCGTAAAGAATCAAGGCAAGAAAATCGAATTGCAGAACCTTGTGCAGGCGCTCGGACAACTCGTGGAAAAGCGCCTTCAGGTCGCGCTGCTGCGCGATCATTTCGCTGACTTCAAGCAGCGCTTCGAGCTGCCGCCCGGAGTGTTCGATCGAGGCGGAGGAACGTTCCTGAACGACAGAATTGAGGGATTCCTCCATGAAAAGGAGGATAGCATCCGGTTTGGCGCCGTCACAACCGCGACGGCAAGATGTCGCGGACGGCGGGAACTCGTATACTCTCTTTGGTTTGCGTGGCTCGAGGGGGTCGGTTCGGGAGAACGAGAGGTGCACCCTGTGTCGAGGAATGCGCTAGGGTCGGTGCGGAAAATGCTTTTGTTGGCCGCCTGCATCTCGTTCGCCTGGGGGTGCGGACAGAATTCCACGCCGGTCACGACCAGCCACGAAGAAAACGCTCGCGGGTCCGTTCCTCAATCGCCGGCGCTTGCCCCTCGCCATGACCTGGAGCACGATGAAGCGCAGGGCGGCCACACACTGAGGAAGCATGTTGGCCAGACCGACGCCCAGTTGGCCGAGCGCTTGCGCCACGAGCGCAACATTTCCGCCGCGTCTACCTGGACTGACCGGGAGACGGCGGAGGAAACCGTGGCCGAGGCGTTGGCCAGCGACCGCGAGCGCGTCGACAGCTGGATCCGACGCGGCTACCCCCGGCCAAATCTGGCGCTACACTACAACGCCGGGCGCGTCATTGGCCGCAGCCTGGGACGAGCGGAGGATCGCGCCGTGAATTGCACCCGCGCGGTCATTGTGCTGCGCGCCGACGGAGCGGACAGCTATTACGTCCTTACTACCTATCCGGAGGCTCGCGAATGACCTACGAGAGCGAAAATTCCCCGTTCGATCCCGGCAATTTTCCGGCGCTTCTCGAGTTCCTGCCGGCTTACCTGCATCAGGATTTTCGCGAAGAATATGACTCCGCGGGCGATGCGCTGAAGGCCTTCCTTTCGGAAGCGAGTGGAGATGAGATCGGCGATGTACGAGAGGAATGGACACGCTTCCGGGAGAACTTCACGGGAAGGCCATTTCGGGAGATTCAGGCGGCCTTGGAGCGATTGGGAAGTGCTTGGTTACCGGAGAACGAAGGCGAGCTCAAAAAGGTAGACGAAATTCTTACCCGGGCCGAGGAATGATCGTCAGGTTCGGACCCTGAGCCTGAGCGCGTCGGGGGCTTTCAAATCTCGGAAATATGCATCTGGGGTTCGCAGCCCATTCGACACAGTAGGGACGATCGCGTTTCGAATCGGACGAAGCATGCCAGCGGTGTTCGAAACGGAAAACATGTAAAGGTTTGAGGATCATGCGGGGATGCCGATTCGACTCAGCAGAACTTCGAATCTCGGATCTTCCCGCAGTTCGTCGAACATCGGATGGATCTTGAGATAGATAAGCAAACCGGCCCGCTCTTCAAATGCCCTCTCAAGCCATTCGAAAGCCTTGTCTTTTTCACCCAGACGGGCCTCCGCGGCGGCAATAAAAAAGGACGACCGACCATCCGGTTTCCAATCTTTTACTGCTTGATCGAGAAGATCGCGGGCTATACCCGGTTTACCTGCCTTGGGGTATGTCACAGCTGCGGGTAGCTGGAGCGACATAACGCCGCGACCGAGACCAATGACCTTTTCGCATTGCTCAATTGCCTTCTGGGGCTGGCCCGCAAAGGCATAAGCATCGGCAAGATAGCGATGATTCGCAAGATTATCCGGGTCAATCTCGAGCGCCCTCGAGATTTGGTCGATAGCCTGATGGAACCGGCGGGCGGCGTAGTAAATGAAACCCAGGTAGAAATTGAGCATCCAGGAAAGCGGCTCCAGATCCGCTGCGCGTTTCGCCGCTACGATGGAGTCCTCAACACGGCCCTGAACCGCCCGCAAGGTACTCAATGCATGGTACGTGTACGGCAAATCGGGATTCCGCGCGAGCGCGGTTCTCAGCTCTAGCTCTGCGCCCGCAAAATCCCAGTCGTGGTAGATCAGTACCAGTGCGAGCGAGAAGTGCGCTTCAGCGAGCGAGTCGTCCAAATCGATTGCTTTCCTCGCCGCGGACCGCGAGCGTAGAAAGGCTTCCGAGGCCGCCGCAAACCCAAATATGCTTTGAGCGGCATAAGCTGCCGAGAGCCACGCGTACGCCGAGGCATACGTCGGATCGATATCAACGGCCCGCTGGCAAAAGCCAATTCCCGCCCGCAGACCATCGAGCGACCACTTCACGATGGAGTGCTGTCCGCGGAGCACGAGTCGGTAAGCGTCGTTGTTCTGTGTCTTGTGCTTGGCCAGTTGCTTTTTTTCCTCCCCTGTCAATTGGAGTCGGAGCTGGTCTGAAATTTCTGTCGCCAGTTCTTTCTCGAGGGCAAACAAATCCTGCATCTTCCTTTCATAACGGCTGCCCCACAGCTGGGCTTCTCGCTCGATGTCCACGAGTTCCGCGGAGATGGTCAGATTGTCTCCCCGCTGCACCATTCGCCCGGCCAGGACGGCCCGCACGCCGAGTTCGCGCCCCGCTTGCAGCGGATCTGCTGCACGCCCTCGATAGCGGAACGCCACACCCCGGGGCACAATACGGATCTTGCGGAGCTGCGCGAGGCTGTTGATTAGGCTTTCCGCGATGCCGTCACTCAGGTATTCCGTGTCCGGGTCGCCGCTCGTGTTTTCGAGCGGCAGCACGGCGAGAGAATCGATCTTTCCGGACTTTTCGGATGTCTTTGTACGCCTTTCGCCAGCGGCACCGACGCTCACAGCCCCTGAACTATAGTCGCGCTTCAAGCGCAGCAAATCAGCGCGCAGTTCGGCGGCCGACTGGCAACGCAGGTTCCTGTCTTTTTCAAGCGTCTTATGAATAATCTCTTGGAGCTGGTGTGGAAGCCTTGGATTCAGCCGGACCGGGGGCGTCGGCTGGCGATAGAGGATGGCCTCGAAGATGGCATCGCCGCTGTAACGGTCGAACGCTCGGATGCCCGTGGCCATTTCGTAAAGCACTATACCAAAGCTGAAAAGGTCGCTGCGTCCGTCCAACTGCTGGCCACGAACCTGCTCCGGCGACATGTAGTGGGCCGTTCCCAAAATGACGCCTGGATCCGTTAGATCCAATTCATCCATAACCGTCGTCTGCTCGGAGAGGCCGCCCGCTGAGCCTAACTGAGGGGTCAGGCGAATGGCCTTCGCTAAGCCGAAATCGAGGAGCTTGGCCTGGCCGAGGCGTGTGATAAAGATATTGGACGGCTTGATGTCCCGATGAACGATCCCCGCGGTATGCGCGGCCTCGAGCGCACTGGCGATTTGTGCGCCAGATTCGAGCAGCGTGCTCAAATCGAGGGGTTTCCCGACGAGGTGGTCCTTCAGCGTTTCGCCTTGCAACAATTCCATGGCGATGAAGTGCGTGCCGTCCTGCTCACCGATTTCGTAGATCGTACAGATGTTTGGATGGTTCAATGCAGCGGCAGAACGTGCTTCGTGCAAAAAGCGCTCGAGCGTAGGCTTGTCGTCCGCAACTTCGTCGGGAAGGAATTTGAGGGCAACGGGGCGGTCTAGGATGGTATCTTCGGCGCGACAGACAATCCCCATGCCCCCTCGTCCCAGTCTTTGTACGATGCGGTAATGAGACACAGTCTTGCCGACGAGGGATTCCGCATCCGGCATGGCAAATGAATCTTAGGGGCCCTCGAAAGCCCTTGTCAACGGCGCTGTAGCGTTCGGTATAAACGCGCGGATTTTTGGACCGAGGCCAACTACGGCGCGGGAGGCAGCCGCACCGCAACGCCTCGCTTCGATGAGGCAAGCGACACAGGGGTAGGACGAGGCTCGATCGTTCGACGAGACTCGAGGTCCTCCGCTAATGCCTCGGTCAGATGCCCGTGGTCGTCGGTTAGCATGGTTGGGCTGAAATAGTGGGCGTAACGCGATGAGATGGGGAAGGCCGGCTTGTACGTGATGTCCAAAGGCTCTGTGCCGGCAATATAGGTCCGCCGAGGAGCAGGATGGCGGAGGCGGTACCAGGGGAAAGGCGACGTCACAGCTGAATAGGCTGTCAACAGGGCCGGATTGGCAAACGCGACAGCGAGTTGAAGGGGTGTCATCGTCCTTCCGTAACGCTTGGCGAAGCCGCAAAACTGTCTCGTCAAGCGCTTCCGAAAACCGCGCATGGACCGGATCTCTTTCCAAAACCCACAGACTTCAGCTAGCGAATCGAGTGGTTGGAGTACCAGCGTGGTGCTATCCAAATCGCGCAGCGCAACACGCGGCAGCAGGAGGCCCTTCGTCACGCATTCGTGAAAATAGGGAGTTCCTGGAATCGGGACAGGAAGCGAAATATAACTGGGCAGGGTGATCTCACTCGTGCCGGTGACGAAATCCAACTCGGCACGTAAATCGGTGACCGAACGTGTAGTGGGGTCGAGCATCAGACCATAAAGAAAGACAATGCCGGCTTCGAGACACTTGCGGATGGTACTCACCTGGGGCAGTGCTGTGTTTTGCAGCTTGTTCATCTTTCGGAGCCAGCTACTATCGAACGATTCGAGACCGCTGAATAGCGCAACGCAGCCTGATTCTCGGGCGAGCTCGAGGTTAGCGCTCAACAAGAAGAAATCGTTGGTGACCATGGCGCCCCAACCCCGGAACTGTCCTCGAGACTTCATTTCACGCAGGAGATCCGCGCGCTCGAGAAAGAAACTCCTCTCGTTGCCATAGAAATTGTTATCGATGAAAAACAAAAGTTTGCGCTTGCCGAGGGCGAGAATATGGCGCCGGATTGCCTCGAGATCATACTTCTGATAGTTGCGGCCTTCCGCACTGAGCGTGCAAAATGAACAGCGGAAATTGCAGTTTCTGCTGGATTCGAGCTCGCCGACCGCGCTAATCCAATAAGCCAGATCGAAACGGGGGAACATCTCTTCCGCGACGAACTCCTCCCCAAAAACAGCTCCCGTTACATCTCGTAACTCTTCAACGTCTCCGCAGCAAGGGTGGTCGAAGAAAAGTTTTGAGTACTGCGGAAAGGCGCGGATAGCCGGGCCACCGGCGACCACGATCACCTTTTTGTTTAACGTGCGGGCGTATGCAGCAAGATGCAGCATACGGTCAAAGGCTGTCGTGAGCCCAGTCATAACAAGCATGTCCGGCCACGCGAGCATATGCGGATCAAGTGGACCGCTGTACATTTCGCAGTGGAGGCGAACGTCGCAACGGTGTGGCGAAAACGCTCCCGCCAAATAAACGGTACCCATTGGCTTCGGCAACTTGTTCGTGCGGGGGCGCGGCTGACGGCTGCAGTTATCGAAATAGCAATTCACAATCAGAACGCGCTTCCGAAGGCGCTCGGAACATGCGCGAGAGCCGGAACGAAATGGAACGTAATCGGCCACGGTCTCTTTCAAATTCTCGGCAGGCTTTGTGGTGACCGCGAGCTCTGCAGGCGGAGCGGATGCAAAGAAGAACCTGCAATATTTGCGAGCGAGGATAGCACCCCAGGGCTAGTTTCGCCACTATGTGGTACGGGTTGTATGTGGTACGGCTTGTATCGCCACACAGTTCTCGATTTGCGGACGTTCAAAGTGCAAGCTGGATGTACGTCAGCTGTGCCGAACGAAGCGTGCTAGCCTTCCCAACGACGCTTTGGCCGCCATTCCGTAAAGGCGACAACCAGAAAAAAGATTAGTTGAGCGATCTCTTTCTTGACAGGATCTTTTCGTTTTTCTAGCCTTCATGATCGGAAGGATCGTCACGCCGCGACCCTTGGCCGGTCTCCTTGTATGTATTTTTTGCCGGGGAAGGCATGCGACAAACCCAGGTTCCGCCGCCCAGTGGCCCGCTCGACAAACTGACATATATCAACATCGGTGCAAAAGGCACCCTGAGTGGCAAGCTGCACACAACCAGCTCCGATATCGACGCTATCCTCGACCACCTCAGGACCAAGGCACATAAGGTTGTGCTCCATTTTCATGGCGGATTAGTCAGCGCAGAGGCCGGTGAACTGACGGCCCGAAGCTTCGTACCGCTTTACAAAAGCGCCGGGGCCCATCCAGTGGTCTTCATATGGGAGACCGGCTTCCTCGAAACCATACTGCACAATTTAGACGACATCCAAAACACGGTTCTGTTCAAGAAAATCCTTGCCTATGTGATTCAGCAGCTTGGCGAACATTTCCGGATTTCTTCCTTCAGCCTTGCCCCAGGGGAGCGAGAGGGCATTCCGAGAATCGAGTCGCTGATTTTCTCGCCACGAGGGCTCGAAAAGTACGACACGCACGAGGTCAATGCTCAGATTCTTAGGGGCTTGGCGGCGCTTCGTGAGAGTCTCCGGGCCTTGCGGCGAAGGATTGCTACGGAAGTCAGAAACGAGCTCGAAGCTGAGCTTCGCAAAGACAATATTCTCAGGAAGATTCTGAGGTACGAAGTCCCGCGAACGAAACTGCTCAATCCCGAGACCATCGCGAAGAGCAGGGCTCACGCGGCCAAGGGTGAGATCTCGATTTCGAGGTTGGCCGATTCCATTTCGAGGGTGGTTTACAACGTGGCCTACCGTTATCGAAGAGGCCGGGATCATGGCTTCAGCGCTACCGTCGTTGAGGAGACGCTCCGGGAATTTTATATTGCCGATTTCGGCTCTTGGGTCTACGAAGGAATAAAAGAGGCGGCGCAGAAAATGTGGGATCCGAATCCAGGGCTAAGCGGTACGAAGATCCACGGGGGGCGCTATTTCCTCGAAGGTCTCTCCAAGCTACAGCGTCAGAAGCCCAAGCTCATCATTGACCTCGTCGGCCACAGCGCGGGATCTATCGCCATTTGCTTTATGCTCCGGACGGCGAGCCTCAGTAGGCTGCCGATCAGGGTTCGCAACTTGATCCTCATGGCTCCCGCGTGCCAGAGCGCTCTGTTCCATCAGGAAATCGTGAAGCACCCCAAGCGCTTCCAAGTATTCCGCATGTTTACCATGAATGATGATTTTGAGAAAGAGAACCATTTGCTTCCAATCATCTACAACCGGTCTCTGCTCTACCTGGTTTCCGGAATTCTTGAGCCTAAAGAGGTCGACATGCCCCTTGTCGGCATGATGCGCTTCAGCACCTGCTTAAAGCCTTTTAATTCACCCATGTTAATCGGCATACACAAGTTTCTTTTCGCTACCGGCGTGCCGAAGCGAACGGTGCTGGCCCGCACCATGATCACCGATCCCACGGCCGCAGCGGGGTTCCGAAGCAATGCAGCCCGGCATCAAGACTTCAACAAAGATGCTGACACGCGGCACAGCCTCGTTGTGTTGATCAAACCCTAGAGGCAAAGCGAAGTAGTAGTTTGTGCCGCACCAAAGAGAAAATGCTTCTCCAAAAGGCAGACTGAGGACAGTGGATCTCGAAAAAGAGTTTTGCGTGTCGCTGAAGCCAAAACGAGGCGGTCGGGGAAGACCAATCCCGCTTATGCGACCTGGTCTGGAAAGTTTGCGACGACCAGAACACCGTTTTTTCAATATGCGCGGTCGGGATGGCTCGGCGTTAGGAACATGATCGACCGGAAGTGCAACGTCAGGCTTTGGCGGGATCGCTACGCAAGACATTTAGAAAGCTGGGCACATTTGTGCACCAACCTACACGTGCGCTAGAATAAAGCTTACGTAACTGAATGATTCTGCAGCAGTAGGCCCGTAGCTCAGTTGGTTAGAGCGCTTCCTTGACACGGAAGAGGTCAGAGGTTCGAGTCCTCCCGGGCCTACCATATCTTCCAATAAGTTAGAGCCAAACTGCTGGAAAGCTCCAACCCACAATTTGACCCACAAACGCATTCATTGCACCATTTTCGCAGTTACTCCCATTGCCTTTAAGTATTTGCCCTGCGCTCCTCGCGCCTCGTCGCCGTCATTCTGGGTGTAAAGGTCGAGCGTCGTCTGAATTCTTGAATGACGCAGGATTCCCTGCACCGTTTTCGGGTCGACTCTTGCCTTGTTCACCAGCCAGTTGCTCAGCGAGTGACGAAGGTTATGAAGCCCGAACCTCTGACCATCATGGATTTGTACCCCGGCTGCTTTAGCAGCCGGACGGAGATAGTCAGCGACAAATACGGAAGAGGAGAGAGGAACGCGACCTTTAGCCTTGAGGGAAGGAAAGACAAAATCCCTATCCTCCCGGTAGGGGGTCTGGTTGCGCCACCAACGTAAATGATTCGCCAAGACAGGATGCAAGGGTACATAGCCGTCCGATGCTTCTGTCTTGGTTTCACCATCCATGCCTTTAATCCAACGCTTTGAAACCCTGATTTGTTCCTCAAGCCACAGGATGTCCTCCCAGCGTAGCGCGAGAATCTCCGACGAACGGAGGGCGGTCGCTGCGCAGGTGAGCACCAAAGTGTGGTGAAGTGGATTGGTCAAGGACTTCAAAATGTTGAACGTTTGGGTTGGTGTAAGGACGATTGCCCGGTAGGTCGTTTTGCAACGGGTTTCAACGGCCAATACAGGATTCTTCGTGATCCTCTCGTGGAGGATGCCGACTTTGTAGATGCGGCTCATAATTCCGCGCACCTTCGCAATCGAGGTCCATGCAAGTTTCGACTCGGCATTCAGCGACTTAAGCCAACGCTGAATCGCAAGCGGCTTGATGTCCTCCGCGATGTCCTGGCCCCAACGGTCAATGAGGTAATCGCGCACGAGATGTTCCATGATGGTCGTCGAATTCTCTGACTTCGGACGGACGGCATCCGCGCCGAAATCAGCCTTAAGGTAATGCTCCGCCAAGGCGTCGAACCGGATGCGGTTGGAAGTCGGAGCATCATTAATGCGAATCAGGATTCCCAGCCGATCCACCTCACGCCATGCATCCTCATCCCTTGGAAATTTTCGGACAAGCCCTATTGGCGTGTTGTGTTCGACTCTCCTCCCATCCGCTGTTGAGACCCGATACCTGAGCACCCAGGTTTCTCCTTCTTTGCGGTGTACTTTTTTCAGTGATCCTCGCTGATAAGACATATTCCTCTTTTCAGCGGGGACTGCCAGATTCGATCGTACACGGTTTCCGAGAATTAAGAAGGAGGTTCTTTTGGCTTTCAATCGCATACGCAAGCTCTGACAGACGAAAGACCCAAGTCCTCCGTTTCGTACCTGTGCCAAGGGCATAGGCTCCGGCTATTCCCCTGCGAGCCAGCTCCAGAAGATAGCGGCGATTGACGCTGAGGAATTGCGCCGCCTCTTCGGCTGAAACGAAAGGCTCGGGATGTACTGGCGATTCAACAGTGTGATTGAGAGTAGACATTTCGGTTTTCATAGCACCTCATTGTTCTGCCGGGAATCGTCGTGTGTGAACTCATCTGGTCTGATTCATAGTCGCGGATTGCTAGGGTCCCGATTCGAAATGCCGTCCGGCCACCTGCTGTCGAGTCACCGCCTCTTCATCTTTAGACCAAACCGATTCGATCCAATTGTTCAAATAGATCGCGCTGCACGACTAACAAGCGCTGCTTTGTCATGATCGTGAAGTCCGCCGCCTTCACGGCTTCGTCGAAGGTCAGTTTGCGGGAGATCATTTCTTCCATATCACGACCAAAGGTATCGGCTGTTCGCCGGGCGATGGCTACTGACCCGTGCAGCTTGTTCGCGTGCTTCTTGCAAACCGGCATGTCCGCAAACCCAGCTCCGTCCTGCAGCACCGGGCCAAAATATTCGTTTAGCCACACGACGATGTTCTTTTCCCGCGTGGTCTCGGCAAGCGCCTCGAAGCCGCTTAGCGTATCGTTCAGCGACTGACCGCCGGTGATTACC